>NZ_JBEEUL010000007.1:0-198143 GCF_040139345.1 Proteus sp. fly-1067
CAGATTGTCTGATAATTTGTTAAAGAGCAGTGCAACATTCGCTGCCGTTTCCGGTCTTCTGCGTTGTTGCGAGGAGGCGTATATTACGTTATTCCTCTGAAGAGTCAAGAGTTTTTTCAAACTTTTTTCTTTTCTCTTCACCGTCCTGCGTGGCTAGTTGTTTGCTCATCGCCGGTCAGTGGATGCGCATTATAGGGAGATCTCGGATTAGCGCAAGTGTTTTTTTAAAATAATTTTCCGTTCGTTCAAAACACCAACAAGACGTATAAAAACCCAACAATAAAGGTGGAATATCACTCAATTTTGGCAAAATAAGAGGCAAATTCGCTTACTTTATTCCAATCCGTATATTCAATTTCTTTTGTAGGATCTGTTTCACCTTTAGTCATCTTCATAATTAGCTGGATCATGACTCTATCAATCCATTTATAACGAGGATAAAAAAGGGCACCAGCAAATACACCCGTTAATGTTGGCTTCCATGGGGTCTTATCTAGAAACTTACGCATATAAGCATTCGTTTCAGGTGTATTCTTTTCTTCTTTTCTTGCCGTAAGATTAACGCCAAAGAATGCGGACGGCATACTATTCAATTGTGCAAGATGGCGAGTGATAAATTTATCGAGAGCTTTATTAAAGTAACCATAACGAATAGAAGCACCCACTAAGACTTTATTATAAGCAGATAAATTTAAACTCTGCTGGACAGAGGTTAAATCTCTCACATCACATTCATAACCGTGTTGTCTTAATTCATTCGCGATTTGTATCATTATCTTTTTAGTTTGACCATCAGTACTACAATACAACAATAGCGCGCTCATACATCACTCCTTGTATTAGATTAATCACGCCAAAACGTTGGGGTAAATAAAACTAATAATGTGAAAACTTCTAGTCGTCCAAATAACATTGTTACGACGAGTATCCATTTTGCAGCCGGATTCATTGTCGTAAAGTTATCAGCGACAATACCTAGTCCAGGCCCAAGATTATTTAATGTTGTTGCAATAGCAGAAAATGCAGAGAACTCATCAACCCCCGTTGCGATCAACAACATTAAGCTAATAATAAATACCAAAGCATAAGCGGAGAAAAATCCCCATACGGCTTCAATAATGCGTTCAGGTAATGCTCGATGACCAAGTTTGATGGTATAAACTGCATTCGGGTGAACAAGACGTTTTAATTCACGATTCCCTTGTAAGAATAAAAGTAAAATACGGATCACTTTTAATCCACCACCTGTTGATCCCGCACACCCACCAATAAAAGCTGAGCATAATAATAGAAGAGGTAGAAATGCCGGCCATTGTGCAAAACTGTCTGTTGCAAAACCAGCAGTTGTCGCCATAGAGACAACTTGGAAAAAGGCCTGATTTATGGTTATCCATCCTGAATCATATACAGAATAAAGCCAAAGAATACCGCTACAGATAATGACTAATCCCAATTGAATTGAGATAAACATACGAAATTCAGGATCACGCCAATAAATATTAAGACTTCTTCCTGTTAATACAGCAAAGTGTAAGCCAAAGTTACACCCAGAAATTAAGAGGAATACACCAATAATGATATTAATAGTTGGGCTATTAAAATAACCAATACTAGCATCGTGAGTAGAAAACCCGCCAATTGCAATAGTTGAAAAGCTATGAGAAATAGCATCAAATACATCCATGCCTGCAATCCATAATGCTAAAGCACAAATGATGGTAAGCAAGACATAAATAAGCCACAGTGCTTTTGCTGTTTCTGCAATTCGAGGTCGCATTTTATTATCTTTCAATGGCCCCGGCATTTCTGCACGATAAAGCTGCATTCCCCCAACACCTAAAAGAGGAAGAATAGCGACTGCTAATACAATGATCCCCATCCCCCCTAACCATTGAAGCATTTGGCGATAAAACAAAATAGCTTTAGGTAAGGAATCTAGCCCTACTAAGGTTGTAGCTCCTGTCGTAGTAAGCCCAGAAAAAGATTCAAAAAATGCATCTGTTATAGAAAGGTGTGGTTGCTCAGAAAAAATAAACGGTAATGCCCCCACACTGCCCAATACAGTCCAAAATAAAACCACAATAAGAAAGCCCTCTTTAGGCTTCAGCTCACTTTTCTTATGTCGGTTGGGGATCCACAGCATTAACCCAATGATCAATGCGACAATAAATGTTTGGCTAAATGCTCGTCCGGCACCATCTCGGTATATTAACGCGACAATACCAGGAATGATCATCGTGACAGAAAATAAGATAACGAGTAGTCCGACAATACGGGTTATTGAACGAAAATGCATTTAGCGATTTCCTTGGTAGCAAAGATTATTCATTTTTATCTAATGGGATTAATTGCATACTGCCACGACTCATATCGCGTAGTTTAATTTCCACTTCACCACTATGTACAGCTGGCAATGAAAGGATAAATGTGACTTTATCAGTATATTCACTTGAGAGCACTTGCCCTTGATATTGTTCAACGACTTGTTCAAGTAATGAAACAAGTGAATATTCACACTCCACATTAAAGCGTAATTGTGGCACTTTTGTCTTTGTAGATAATATTTTTAATGCCTGCTGAACACCACTACCATAAGCACGAACCAACCCGCCTGTTCCTAATTTGATCCCGCCAAAATACCGAACAACCACTGCGGTTACTTCTCCCATTCCACTTCCTAAGAGGGGAGCTAGAATAGGTTTTCCCGCAGTACCTGTTGGTTCACCATCATCAGAAAATCCTAATTGTTGCGAATCATCTGGCCTACCAGCAACAAAAGCCCAACAATGATGTCGGGCATCAGGAAATTGCTCTTTGATAGACTGAATATAGGCTTTAGCTGCATCAATGCCCTCAGTGTGAGCAATAAATGTAATAAAACGGCTTTTCTTTATTTCTTCACTGAACTCTACAGTTTCAGCGGGGATCAAATACGCTTTCATCAGGCTAAATGTAAGTCTCTGGTCATATTTTCAATTTTGTTATCGTGGATAATAATATTATCTTCAATACGAATGCCACCAAAGGGTTTGAAGTGTTCAATTTGCTTCCAATTAAAATGAGTGCTGTATTTCCCATCTTTCCAAGGCTCTAATAAAGAATCGATGAAGTAAAATCCAGGTTCAATCGTTAATACCATGCCAGGTTCAATAATACGTGTACAACGTAAGAATGGATACATAGCAGGAGCAGCTAAATGAGTTCCTTTATCATCTTGCATAAACCCAGCAGCATCATGAACTTGCAGACCTAAAGCATGTCCTAAACCATGAGGCAAAAATGGTGTCGTTAAGCCAGCACTCACCATCTCTTCTTCACTAACACCTTTCACAATACCGTATTTATTGAGCAATCCAGCAATACGCTGATGCATTTGAACATGGTATTCTGTGTAACGCACACCCGCTTTCATCGTTGCGATCAGCGCTTGTTGAGCATCATTCATATCTTTAACTAAAGACGTAAATTCATGATTTTCTTTTGCGCTATAAGTACGAGTTATATCAGCAGCATAACCATTATATTCTGCGCCAGCATCAATAAGGAAACTACGATATTCATCTGGTGATTCATGATCTAATTTTGTGTAATGCAACACAGCCGCATGCTCATTTAATGCAACAATATTCCCATAAGGTACATCGGTATCACGATGACCTGTTGCCATTAAATACGCCATATTAATATCAAATTCACTTAATCCCGCTTGGAAAGCTTCGCGTGCAGCAATATGCCCATTCACTGCCATTTTCTGAGCTTCACGCATACAGGCTAATTCATAACCTGTCTTATAGGCACGATAGTAATGATAATAATTAAGAAGAGATTGATTATTAATATTATCAATACTCACACCTAATGATTCAGCACGTTGCGTATTTGGGCCAATATAAGCAGTATTCTTATTAATATAAGGAGCAAGTTCTTTTTGAATATCATCAACATTTTTGAGATGAATTAATTCAATTTCATGTGTCCAATAGCTACTTGGTAGTGCTTCAACACTATGCCAATAATCAACTGGAGAATAAAACCATAATTTTGGTTTATTAACACCATCAACTAATAACCAGCAATGAGGTACATCAGTCACAGGTACCCATGCTTTAAAATGTGCGTTAACTTTAAAAGGATAATCACTGTCATCAAGAAAAATACGAATAGGCTCACCAGAATGAATTAATACGGAATCAAGATGGTGTCTGGATAAAGCATCACGCGTACGATTTTGTAGAGTTTTGATATGTTCTTGGTACAGAGAGAGCAATTTTTCCATTATTAATTACCTTATCTTATTCATTGTTAATGATTCAGCTTAACACGCCAACTCTTTTAGTAGCTAATACCATAACAAAAATAGATTATTAGCGATTTATATCACTTACTTTTATCAAATAGAGCAACAATATAAAATTCAATAAGTTAAATAATTTCACTGTGATCCTCCTTGCAGTTTTTTAATCAATTATTTGCATTTATTTAACATTGTATTCACACTCTTATTATCTGGTCATACCAGTCTATACTTTTAGGGAGAATACAAATGCTCTATCAAAGCGAAAATATTCAAGTCGATTGGGTGAAACAAGGTATTGTTGAACTCGTTTTTAACGCCAAAGGCTCTATTAATAAATTAGATACCAAAACAGTTGCGATGCTAAGCGAAGCTTTAACTGTATTAGAGGCAACACAAGATCTAAAAGGTGTTATTTTACGTTCTGAAAAGCCTGCCTTTATTGTCGGAGCTGACATCACTGAGTTTTTATCCCTATTTGATGCCCCTGAAGAAGAATTGACTCAGTGGCTACACTTTTCTAATAAAATCTTTAGCCGACTCGAAGATCTCCCCGTTCCCACCATCTCTGCTATCAATGGCTATGCACTTGGTGGAGGCTGCGAATGTGTACTTGCTACCGATTTCCGAATTGCATCCCCTGATTTACGCATTGGTCTTCCAGAAACCAAACTTGGGATCATGCCCGGTTTTGGTGGGTCAGTACGTCTTCCCCGTTTAATTGGTGTCGATAATGCATTAGAAATTATTACTGCGGGTAAAGATATTGATGCTCAAACGGCTCTTCAAAATGGGTTGATCCAAGCTATTGTTCCACTGGAAAACTTAAAAGAGAGTGCAATTTCGCTAATAGAACAATCCATTGACGGTAAGATTGATTGGAAGGCCGCTCGTTATCCGAAAACAGCGCCATTAAGATTGACAGAACTTGAACATAAGATGTCTTTTGGTGTAGCTAAAGGCATGGTGATGAAAGTAGCTGGCTCTCATTATCCAGCGCCTATCACCGCAGTTAAAACCATAGAAAAAGCAGCATTTTTAAATAGAGATGAAGCACTTGCTCTTGAAACCGAAAGTTTTGTCAAACTCACGCGCACTGATGTTGCTAAAGCCTTAGTCGGTATTTTTCTCAATGATCAGTATGTCAAAAATATTACGAAAAAACGGCATGCAGAATTACCTAAACAAGCAGCTGTATTAGGTGCAGGTATTATGGGCGGTGGAATTTCCTACCAGTCAGCCTTAAAAGGTATTCCGGTTATTATGAAAGATATTAACCAAAAATCCCTTGAACTGGGTATGAATGAAGCACTAAGCCTATTACAAAAACGCCAAGAAAAAGGTCGTATGACCGCTGTTGATATGGCGAAAACACTCTCCTCTATTCAACCAACACTAAATTATGCCTCTGTCAGCGATGCAGATATTGTGGTTGAAGCTGTTGTTGAAAATCCAAAAGTAAAAGCAACTGTACTTGCAGAAACAGAAGCATTATTAGCAGATAACGCGATCCTTGCTTCCAATACCTCAACGATACCTATCTCATTGCTCGCAAAATCCTTAAAACGCCCAGAAAATTTCTGTGGTATGCATTTCTTTAATCCTGTCCATCGCATGCCTTTAGTGGAAATTATTAAAGGTGAAAAAACCAGTGAAGAGACCATTAATCGTATTGTTAGTTATGCAAGCAAAATGGGCAAAACACCGATTATTGTTAATGATTGCCCTGGCTTCTTTGTAAATCGAGTCCTCTTTCCTTATTTTGCAGGATTCTCTCTATTGCTAAGAGACGGTGCTGATTTTATTGCTGTTGATAAGGTGATGGAAAAAGTATTTGGTTGGCCAATGGGTCCAGCTTATTTACTTGATGTTGTGGGTATTGATACCGCTAATCATGCTCAAGCTGTTATGGCTCAAGGCTTCCCTGACAGAATGGGAACTATTGAACGCGATACTATTGCACTGTTATATGAACAACAGCGATACGGGCAAAAGAATAATCATGGTTTCTATAATTACACAGTTGATAAACGAGGTAAAAAACAGAAATCAGTTGATGGGCAAATTCAAACACTCATTCAACAAAATGTGGGTAAAGTACAAGAGTTTAGCCAAGACGAGATTATTGCTCGCATGATGATCCCAATGATCAATGAAGTTATTCGTTGTCTAGATGAAGGTATTATTGCTTCACCAGCCGAAGCTGATATCGCACTAGTATATGGCTTAGGCTTCCCTCCTTTCCGTGGTGGTGTATTCCGTTACCTCGATACTATTGGAACTGCAAAATTCGTTGCAGATGCACAGCAATATGCGTCATTAGGGGCACTTTATCAAATCCCTGAAAGCTTAAAACAGAAAGCACAACACAACGAAACCTATTATCCAAAACCCACAAAAGTAGATGTTAACATCAGAGAACTCGCTTAAGGAGAGATGAAATGGAAAAGGTTGTCATAATTGATGGTATTCGTACTCCTATGGGACGCTCTAAAGGTGGTGCTTTTCGCCATGTTAGAGCAGAAAATCTCTCTGCTCACCTGATGCAAGCACTACTAAAACGTAATCCTAATATTAATCCTAATGATATTGGCGATGTGATTTGGGGTTGTGTACAGCAAACCTTAGAACAAGGTTTCAACATTGCACGTAACGCTGCATTATTAGCCGAACTTCCTCATAAAGTGCCAGCTGCCACGGTTAATCGCTTATGCGGTTCATCAATGCAAGCATTACATGACGGCGCTCGCCAAATTATGCTTGGTGATAGCCAAGTGGCATTAATTGGTGGTGTTGAACATATGGGTCATGTGCCAATGACTTATAATGCGGATTTTAATCCATCTCTCAATCTTTCTGTTGCTAAGGCCTCATTTTCCATGGGTTTAACCGCAGAAATGTTAGCTAAATCATTTCAAATTTCACGTGAAGACCAAGATAAATTTGCTTATCGTTCTCACCATTTAGCAGCTCTTGCAACACAACAAGGCTATTTTGATAATGAGATAGTGGCTATCAATGGTCATGATGCAACGGGTAATTTCATCAATGTTAAAAATGACGAAGTTATTCGTTATAACCCAAGTCTTGATGATTTAGCGCAACTAAAACCTGTATTTGATCCCGTAACTGGCTCTGTAACAGCAGGAAATTCATCCGCAGTTTCGGATGGTGCATCAGCGATGTTTATCACCAGTGAACGTTATGCTAAAGAGCATAACTTAAAGCCTCGGGCTGTTATTCGTGCTATGGCTGTTACAGGGTGCGATCCCGCAATTATGGGTTATGGCCCTGTTCCTGCGACAGAAATTGCATTGAAGAAAGCAGGATTAACACTCAGTGATATTGATATTTTTGAACTCAATGAAGCTTTTGCAGCACAATCATTAGCCTGTATGAAGAAAATGAATTTGCTAGAAAGTCTAGATGACAAGATTAATTTAAACGGCGGTGCAATTGCCTTAGGACACCCTTTAGGTTGCTCCGGTTCACGTATAACAACCTCGTTACTCAATATTATGGAACGTAAAGATGCACAATTTGGCTTAGCCACAATGTGCATTGGATTAGGGCAAGGTATTGCAACGATTATAGAACGTGTTTAATGCGATATTCTGTATATCCACGTTCTTATCATTATGAAAGTCTTCTTTTCGATTGCATGGTTAGAAACCATTTTCCCGCCGTCAGGGGCGGGTTTTTTTATGGTTTTAAAAACAAAATCGATAATAACGTGGAAAAACGTTATCAAATAAATTCAAACGCATCGCTAAATAAGCGTGTTTTATCTGCATTACGTTCATTACAAAAGCGCTCTCTGGCTATTTTGGCCATTTCAAAACGCCCTGCAATGTAAATATCATATTCTGATAAATCACCAAAATCTTCGCTTATTGCAGTTAATACCGTACCTTTTCTGCCTCGCCAAGTTTCATCGGGTTGTTCAACTACGGGGACAACGGTTAAAGAAGGATGCAACTCTGATAATTCTTGTAATTCATTGAGATCATAGAGATGAATGCTTTCTCTTCCCCCCCAATAAATTGTAATAGGTCTCTGTGGGTTTTCAGCTAATGCTGCCAGTAAAATTGAATGGGTATAAGAAAAACCTGTGCCGCCAGCAATTAATAGTAGAGGACGCTGACTCTCTTTTTTAAACCATGCATTTCCATGAGGAATATCAATGGTGAGTTGCTGTTTTTCTAAAATCACATCAAGCACAGCCATCGCATAAAGATTGAGTTCAGACGCACCAATATGAAGTTCAATAAAGTCTTTATTTTCAGGTATAGATGCAATAGAAAAAGGACGTTTATCACGTTCATCCATAACAGCTAAAAGATATTGCCCAGCCTGAAAATCAAATTCGCCATCGGGTAATAGCCTTACCCGATAAACCGTATCTGTCATCGGCTCAACAAGTGAGACTTTACAATTCAGTATTGCCATGTTGTTCCTCTGTTATTATTTAAGAATATCGAGCTGTTCCCAAATAGTATCGACTCGTTGCTTAACTTCATCAGACATCACAATAGGTCTACCCCATTCTCTATCTGTCTCACCAGGCCATTTGTTGGTCGCATCAAGACCCATTTTTGATCCTAATCCTGAAACAGGTGAAGCGAAGTCAAGATAATCAATAGGCGTATTTTCCATCATAATGGTATCTCTCGCAGGATCCATTCTGGTTGTAATTGCCCAAATCACATCTTTCCAATCTCTTGCATTGACATCATCATCGCAAACAATCACAAATTTGGTGTACATAAATTGCCGTAAATAAGACCAAACTCCCATCATTACGCGTTTAGCATGACCCGCATACTGTTTTTTCATAGTCACAACGGCTAAACGATAAGAACATCCTTCAGGAGGTAGATAAAAGTCTACAATTTCAGGAAATTGTTTTTGTAATATAGGAACAAGCACTTCATTAAGTGCAACACCTAATACTGCGGGTTCATCAGGTGGTCGCCCTGTATAGGTGGAGTGATAAATTGCATCTTTACGGCGCGTTAAATGCGTAATGGTAAACACAGGGAAAGAATCAATTTCATTATAATATCCTGTGTGATCGCCATATGGTCCTTCTGGCGCAAGCTCTCCCGGTTCAATGTAACCTTCAAGGATAATTTCAGCACTTGCAGGCACTTCAAGATCATTCGAAAGACATTTTACAACTTCTGACTTATTTCCACGCAATAAGCCTGCGAAAGCGTATTCAGATAATGTATCAGGTACCGGTGTTACAGCACCTAAAATAGTAGCGGGATCTGCCCCTAATGCTACGGAAACAGGGAATCGTTCACCCGGATGTTTTTGACACCATTCTTGAAAATCTAAAGCACCACCACGATGCGATAACCAACGCATAATCACTTTGTTTTTACCCAGCACTTGCTGGCGATAAATACCCAGATTTTGGCGTTCTTTAAGTGGGCCACGAGTCACCGTTAATCCCCAAGTAATTAAAGGTGCTGCATCTTCAGGCCAACAATGCATAACAGGGATCTTTGTTAAATCAACATCATCACCCGTTAAAACAACTTCCTGGCAAGGTGCTTTGCTCAAGCGTTTTGTTGGCATATTTAAAACTTGCTTAAACTTGGGCAACTTATCAAAAAGATCACGAAAGCCTTTCGGTGGATCGGGTTCTTTTAGAAATGCTAATAGTTTGCCGACTTCATGCAAAGCTTTAACATCATCTTGCCCCATTCCCATAGCCACACGCTTTGGTGTGCCAAATAAGTTACAAAGCACTGGCATATCAAACCCCTTGGGATTTTCAAATAACAGCGCTGGCCCACCGGCACGTAAAGTTCTGTCCGCTATTTCGGTCATTTCAAGGTAGGGATCTATTTCGAAGGTGATACGTTTTAATTCACCTTTTTCTTCTAATAATGAAAGGAAATCTCTTAAATCGCGGTATTTCATCATAATCTTACGAGCCAGTGAGTGAAAGAAAAGAGGGCAATGCCCTCTTTGAGACGCTATAAGCTAAACGCATAACTCACTAAAATGCAATGCTTTTTATTTGATAGCGTTTACTATACTTATAAACAACGGAATGGAACCCACTCTGAAAGTAATTTAGTATCAAACTGTTCAGGAAATGTTTTTCCATGTTGGAAGATTTTAAAACCTTCATTTTTAGCGCTGTAATAATGTAATTCTTCACCATGAATATATAAGTAACTTCCTTCACGGATAGCCACAACAATCTCTTCAGGGTTAATAGCACAAAACTCAGCAATACGCTCATCACGTGTTTCACCCATATGACCACTAATAGAAGCATCAATGTAATGTGGGTTAATTTGAACAGGGAACAAGCCAAGTGATGGCATGATAACAGAGGAACGTACTGGCATGTCATTGGTTGTACGAATTGTTGGGGTTGCAACGTTACAACCTGCGCTCCAACCAATATAAGGAATATTACGTTCACGGACAGCACGTTGGATAGGAACAACTAATCCTTTTTCATGTAGCATTTGGTTTAATAACCAAGTATTACCACCGCTAACTAAAATACATTCCGCATTATTGATTGCGTCAACTTCTGAATCGAAATGCTCAATACAAGTCACTTCAATACCTAACACTTCTGATAAATCACGAGCACGTTGGTCATGATCAGAACGAATAACAGCATAGGCAATTAATACAGCAGAACGAATACCACGTTTTTTGATCATGTTATCGATATTATCTTTCGCATAACTTAACCATCGTGGATCCCCGGCAATTTTTCCGTTACTTAATAAAAAAACTTCCATTACAGAACCTCTTTATAATTATGAATAGAACTCTAAGATAATTATCTTGAAAGCTTTTTCTTGTTTTTACCATCACTTTTTTGTCAACTTGTTACCTCTATCTGAGATCCAATTGAAAGTAACAAAAACGACCTCTTTTATTGCGTATGAACACAGCTTTTCTATTTTTTTTCCAGTATAAAACCACGTTAGGCTATTTTTACTTAAACCCAATAGATGACTGTTACCATAATTATAAATTTGCTATTATCACTTAAATTAAAATTAACTAACTTATTGTCTCTATTATGAAAAAATGGCACTTGCTGTATTGTAAACGAGGACAAGTTCCTCGCGCTATCGAACACTTAGAACGTCAGCAAGTGGGCTGTTTCACACCAATGGTTACCATAGAAAAAATAGTAAGAGGAAAACGCACAGCAGTAACCGAGCCTCTTTTTCCTAATTACCTTTTTATCGAGTTTGATCCTGAAGTGATCCATACCACAACCATTAACTCAACACGTGGAGTGAGCTCGTTTGTCCGCTTTGGGCAATATCCTGTCACTGTTCCTCAAGATGTGATTGATACATTACAAATACCCCAACTTTCATCACTCACTTATAGTGAAGAAAATGTACCTCATAGTGGAGATAGTGTATTGATTACAGAGGGTATTTTTCAAGGAATTCAAGCTATATATCAAGAACCTGATGGTGAGGCTCGCTCAATTTTGCTTTTAAACATATTAAATAGCGAAGTGAAAAAATCAGTGAGTAATAAAGAATTTAAAAAAGAGTCCCCCTAGAAAAAGTTAACCCAGCTATTGCTGGGCTAATATCATATGATTCCAGGAACCTTGTTCCTAAAACTATTTTTGCTGTTCTGTTTCAGCTTCTTCCTCTGCTTCCTCAGCTTCTTCTTCAGGTGTTTTTCTTCGGCCGTTACCCACATAGAAACGCGATACCATGACACCGATTTCAAACAGTAAGTACATCGGTATTGCTAATAAGGTTTGAGAGAAAACATCTGGTGGCGTCAATACCATACCAACGACAAAGGCACCCACAAGAATATAAGGACGTTTTTTCTTTAATGCTTCTGGTGTTGTTACACCACTCCAGCACAGTAAGATAATCGCAATAGGTACTTCAAACGCCGCACCAAACGCCATAAAGAGCGTCATCACGAAGCTGAGATATTTACTGATATCTGGAATAAAGTTAACCCCTTCAGGGGTTGTATTAACAAAGAAACCAAATGCAAGAGGGAACACAACAAAATAAGCAAACGCCATGCCGAGATAGAATAATACCGTACTTGAAACAAGTAACGGCAACATCAGGCGACGTTCGTGTTTATACAATGCTGGTGCGATAAAAGCCCATACCTGATAAAGGATAACAGGTACAGAAGCAAAAACAGATACCATGATTGTCAATTTAATCGGAGTCAAAAAAGTAGAGGCAACATCTGTCGCACTCATATTTGACCCTTGTGGCAACTTATCGAGTAATGGAGCCGAGACTAATTGATAGATATCGTTAGAAAAATAAACCAGCCCTAAAAAAACCACTAAAACAGAAACCAAGCTATACATCAAACGCTTGCGTAGTTCTATTAAATGGCTGATCAGCGGTTGGGTATCATTTACTGCCATGTTTTAATGCTCACCATTGACCTGATCAGTTATTTTTTTCTCTATTGTTACTGTTTTAGTAACAGGAACTTCTGTCTTTGTAACACTTTCTGCCACAACAGGTTTATGGCTGTTAGCATCATCATTAACTTCATCAGCTTCAGCAAGCGCAGCAAGATCAGAAGGTGAAGGTTCCGTAGAGTCGGTTTTTACAGACTGCTCTGTTGTTGAGTCTGGCGTTGAAGGTGCTTGATAAGTCTGCTTTAAAGACTGTGCAGCCTCTTTTAACTCATCCATAGACGCTTTTAACTCTGGCGATAACGTTTGTAAATTTGCTTTCTCTTCAACTTTCTTCAAACTCTCTTGGAGTTCTTGAAGTTTGAGTTCTTGAGTTAGCTCATTTTGTACATTCGCAGCCAAAGAGCGTAGCGCCCTTACCCAGCCAGCAATTGTTTTTACTGCTACGGGCAAACGTTCTGGCCCCAGAAAAACAAGACCAATCACCATGACCAATAGCAGCTGACTAAAACCAATGTCAAACACGGTTTATACCTGCTCTTTGTTTTTGCTCTCAGTTGTAGACTTCTCTTCTGTTGAAGTCTTCTGCGCTAAATTTTTAGTATCAAAATCTGCGTCGTTATTTGTTTTTTCAGCGTTGTTGGTGTCTTTATCTGCAGCTTCGTCACCAATCGCTTTTTTAAAGCCTTTTACTGATGCACCTAAATCTGAGCCCAATGTGCGCAGTTTATTTGTACCAAATAATAAGACAACGATGACAGCGATGATAAGTAATTGCCAAATGCTAATACCGCCCATTTTATGTTCCTCAACTATTTTCGGGGTTATACTTAATAACAGTGCCCATTATATACAACGAATTCAATTTTCGGGAATCTCGAATTCATCTTTTAACTTGCTCAAAGACAAACTTTGATGTGTTTTTATTGTGCATTACCAGATCTAAACCAACCCAAAATCCATGCAAGAAGACCTAAACTGATAAAAACACTGAATAATGTTTTAAAACCAGAAACAAAAAACAGGCTACCGCATAAAAACAGTGTCGTACCTATACCCAATAAAAATAGAGACTGTCTCTGTTTGACTCTTTGCGAACTTATTTGTTCCGTCAATTTATCTAGTGTTAACTTCATATTTTTATGTTGTTTCAGACTATCATAAACCAGCTCTGGTATCTCTGGCATTTTTTCTATCCAGTAAGGCGCCTTACTCTTTATGCCATTCATTAATGCTGTAATACCAATTTGGCTATGCAACCAATCTTCTAAGAAAGGTTTTGCCGTTTTCCATAAATCTAATTGTGGATACAGTTGTCGCCCAAGACCTTCAACATAAAGCAGTGTTTTTTGAAGCAACACTAATTGAGGCTGTACTTCCATATTAAAACGCCGTGCGGTATTGAACAGATTAAGCAACACATGACCAAATGAGATCTCAGACAGAGGCTTTTCAAAAATTGGTTCGCACACAGTACGGATTGCAAATTCAAAATCTTCCACATTGGTATCTGCTGGCACCCAACCTGAATCAACATGTAACTCTGCAACTTTTCGATAATCACGATTAAAGAAAGCTAAGAAGTTCTCAGCTAAATAGCGTTTATCTTCTTTATTTAATGAACCAACGATACCGCAATCAATGCCGATATAATATGGATTTTCAGGGTGATCATAACTAATAAACACATTACCAGGATGCATATCCGCATGGAAGAAACTGTCTCTAAACACTTGAGTGAAAAAGACTTTTACACCGCGCTCTGCAAGAAGCTTCATATTCGTCTTTTGTGCATTCAACGCTTCGATATCAGAAACGGGAATACCGTAAATACGTTCCATCACCATCACATTTTCATGGCAATAATCTGAATACACTTCTGGGATATAAAGCATCGAGCTATTTTCAAAATTACGGCGAAGTTGAATAGCATTAGCGGCTTCACGCAGTAAATTTAGCTCATCGAGTAATGTTTTTTCGTATTCGCGGATCACTTCTTTAGGTCGTAAACGACGACCATCAGGTAAAAACGGTAATAAATTTGCCAAGCGATACATTAAACGGATATCTGCTTTGATCACAGGCTGGATATCAGGGCGAATAACTTTTAGCACAACTTCTTTGCCGTTTTCTTTTAATTTCGCTGTATGAACCTGAGCAATAGAAGCCGAAGCCAGAGGTGTTTCATCAAAATCATCAAACCATTGGTCGATAGGACCACCAAATGAATTTTCGATATATTGTCGTGCTTTTTTGCCATCAAAAGGGGCAACTTTATCTTGCAATAGCGCAAGTTGGTCAGCAATTTGAGGAGGAAAGAGATCACGTCGAGTTGATAACATTTGACCTAATTTAATCCAAACAGGCCCTAATGTTTGCAATGCGAGTCGTAAGCGTTCACCTAATGGTTTTTCTGGATGCTTATTTTTGATCCAAAAGAGTGCTCGGCATCCCAATCTTGCAGGTAAAGTAATTCGATGTTTAGGAATTAATTCATCAAGCCCATAAGATAAGAATACCTGAATAATATGATAGAGGCGCTTTAACTCACTAAGGAGCATTATTTTTTCTCCAATGTGCCTAACCGTTTTTCTAGTTCGGCTGTTTGCTGTGCAAGTTGTTCTATTTCATCATAAAAATGGACTGTTTCTAATGCACTAGGTGCGGTTTTCCACTCCTCAATTAACGCATCACGCAAATAACCTTTTTGGTGACTCAAGAGTGAAGAAAATAACTGAACGCCCTTTCCTGCAACAACAGTCAAACTTTGCGCTGCTATGTCGCCAATATACGGTGCTAAATATTGCGCGGGGTCCCACTGCGCCATATCTAGCAATGCAGACCAATTTTGAACAACCTGCATATCACCATCAATAGTGATATCGCCACGATTGATCAATTCTGACATTTTTTGGCGATCGCGAAGCTTAATCAGAGTAAGTAATTTTGTTTTTATCAAACAATCAGTTTCATCATCCCACTGGCTTAATACATCAACTTGTTGTTCGCTAAAGACTAAGTAGATGGAACGAGGAAACTCATTGATAGAAAGCGCCAACACTTTGCCCGCAAGGCGATTGCGGGCAGGTTTAAGCACATTTTCCTGATATAAAACGTGATTAAGAGCTGTCTCCATTGATGCTGTTAACAGCGGATACAGCACTTGAGTAGCAATATCATGAGAAAAAGTGGCTTTTTCCATCTCAGAATTTAAATCCTTTGTGTAGAGCAACTATACCGCCAGTCATGTTGGTATAGGTCACTTGGCCAAATCCCGCTTCTTCCATCATACCTTTTAAAGTTTCTTGGTCTGGATGCATACGAATTGACTCCGTTAAATAACGGTAACTTTCAGCATCATTTACAATCACTTGGCCAATTTTTGGTAGGATATGGAAAGAGTAAGCATCATAAATTTTGCTTAAAGGATCAAGAACCGGTTTAGAGAACTCCAGCACCAGCAATCGTCCACCTGGTTTCAATACACGAAACATAGAACGCAATGCTTTCGCTTTATCGGTCACATTACGTAAGCCAAAGGAGATAGTGATGCAATCAAAATGGTTATCAGGGAAAGGTAACTCTTCAGCATTCGCTTGTACGTAGTTAACATTACCCACAATACCGTGATCGCGTAGCTTTTCACGTCCCATTTTCAGCATTGAATCATTAATATCAGCTAAAACAACTTCCCCATTTTCACCTACTAAACGAGAGAATTTAGCTGTTAAATCACCAGTACCGCCCGCAAGATCAAGAACTCGTTGATTACGTCTTACACCACTTGCTTCAATAGTATAACGTTTCCAAATGCGGTGGACACCGAAAGACATCAAGTCATTCATTAAATCATATTTAGACGCGACAGAGTGAAAAACCCTTGCAACCATGGTTTGTTTATCATCTTTGTCAACGGTTTGGAAACCAAAATCTGTTGTTTCCTTAGTTTGTTGAGTCATATTATTTGCCCGCTAATTAATCAAAATTTAGTAAATTCAGTACTGGTCTTATTTCAGAAATCTTTATCTCTTTATTTTTCAAATCAATCAGACGTCGATTTTTCAATGAGATCATTATCAATCGTTTTTTTTATCTCAACCCCTAGGGATTTGAAGCCTTCCGCTTGACTGATAAGATTTCCACGACCTTCAGAGAGTTTTTTCATCGCCAATAAATAGCCAGACTGCGCTTTTTGAATACTGTTTCCTAGCCCTTGCATATCATCAACGAAAAGTCTTAATTTGTCATACATTTTAGCCGCTCTGTCCGCAATTTCTTGCGCATTTTGGCTTTGATATTCATATCGCCACAATGCCGCTATTGTACGCAAAGCAACAAGTAAAGTAGATGGCCCAACTAACATTATATTGTTTTTCAATGCTTCTTCTAACAAATCAGGAGAATGACCAATCGCAACAAGATAAGCTGGCTCTATGGGTATAAACATCAAAACATAGTCTAAAGACGTAACACCCGGTAGTTTATGATAATCTTTTACACTCAATCCTTTAATATGCGTTCTAATTGAGTTCACATGTGCATAAAGCGCCTGTTTACGTTCATTATCATCATGGCTACTAAAATACTTTTCATATGCCACCAGCGACATTTTAGCGTCGATAATGACATCCCTACCATGAGGTAAATGCACAATAACGTCAGGTTGATAGCGACCGCCATTTTCATGGCGAATACTCACCTGTGTTTCAAACTCATGGCCTTCGCGTAATCCTGAAGACTCTAATATACGCGCTAAAACCGTTTCCCCCCAATTACCTTGGACTTTATTGTCCCCTTTTAAGGCATTTGTTAGGTTAACCGCTTCTTGTGCCATCTTGACATTTAATTGTTGAAGCTGGCGAATTTCATGAACTAAGGTATGCCGCTCTCTGGCTTCTTGCCCAAAACCATCTTGAACTTGGCGTCGAAAACTTTCCAGTTGTTCACGAAAAGGTGACAGTAAATGCGTTAGTCCTTGTCGATTTAACTCTTCGGCTTTACGCCCACTTTGTTCAAAAATACGATTAGCCAGATTTTCAAACTGCGTCGCAAGCCGTTGCTCACTATTGACTAATAGCCGCTGTTTTTCTTCAGCAGATATTCGACTCTCTTCCCACCGCGTTGTCACTTCTCTTAATTCTGCTTCTTGAGAGGTAATAATTTCTCGTTGAGCACGCAATTCTTGCTCTAGTTGCTCTATATGCTGTTGTAAAGAGGGGATAATTGCTGATTTTTCTTGGGCAACGGCAAGCTGTGTGTAGTTTTCACGTAACATGGCTTCTTTATCAGCTAGACGTTGCTGGATAGACCACCAAACAAGCGCGCCACCGACCAGTACACCGCCTAATAAACCAATGATCCCATATAACAACTGAATATCCACTAAAGTGACCTTTTTACTTTCCAGCGGGCTACGTTAAAACGCATAGATAATATTGTCTAGCAACAATTTACATCATGACTTGATTTGCGATAAAGGACGCAATTATCCCACCCATTTCGCAAGCCATTGCAAACCAAAAGCACCGGGTGCCAAAATACCAAATGCCCAGATCATGGCTGATGTTAAATTAGCAATTTGAAAATAACGCTGTGGCATTGCACAAATGCCCGCAACTAAAGGCACGATGGCACGAAAAGGCCCAAAAAAACGCCCAATAAATACGCCCCAGATCCCCCAACGATTAAAAAATTGATGACCTCTAACAAGCGTTTGTGGTGATCGCGAAATTGGCCATAAGTTTCTCACGCCATCTTTATAGTGGAAACCTACCCAGTACGAGACCCAATCTCCAAAAAAAGCACCTAATGCAGCAGCAAGCCAAATCGGCCAGAAAAATAAGCCACTTTCACCAATTAAGGCCCCTAATCCCAATAAAATAACAGTTGCGGGGATCAACAAAGAAATAAAAGCGAGTGACTCGCCAAAAGCAAGAAAGAACACGATAGGAATAGCCCAGATTTCGTGCTCTTTTACAAAGAGAGTGATGGTATGAATGATATCTTGTACTGTCAAAATAGAGGCCTTAAATTCGGTTAACCTAAGTGAAATAAAACAGACTGATTAACCGAATATAAATCACTTCATTATTCGAGAAAATAACTTTGTAAGATATCTCGGCTTGCAATATCTAAACCAATATCTTTCTCTAACCACGTATCGACGTTGCCATAATGCTGATTAATACTGGCTAGTGCCGTTTGTAAAAACTCTTCTTGTACAGAATAAACATAGGCAAATTTATCGACGATATGTTCACTCATTGTTTTAGCATGCTCTTCTAAGAGGTAAGCACGATAAGGGGCTAATGTTTCATTCGTGAGTAGGTAGTCTTCCATCACCACATCTAAAGAAGCACCGAGTGCAAACAAGACTAATGCAGAACCCACGCCTGTTCTATCTTTACCTACTGCACAATGTTGCACTACCCCCCCTTTTTCAGGTTGCTTTAATAGTGTAGCCAGTTGCTTATATGCAGGATTATTAATAGGTAATAACTTATATAACTGAAACATAAATGCTTTAGCATCAAATTGCTCTAATATTTCAGGTGTCAATTTTTCAAGATTAGCGGAGACTTCTTTTGATAATGGATTTGCAGGTGCATGATAATATTGAGCCCCTTCCCAAACCCGGTCTGGTTTATCAATAATTTCACCGGCATCACGATAATCAATGATTTGAAAAAGATTTCTATCAACGAGAAGAGATTGATCTGTATAGGTTAATCTATCCAGTGATCCTGAACGAAAGAGCATTCCAGGTTTAATAACACCACCGTTACTTAATTTTTTTCCACCTAAATCACGAAAGTTGATCCCACCAACTAAAGGCAACACCGAAGGATGTGTTTGTAAGATATCAGTCATAACGCCTCTTCTCATTATTATGTTGTTAAGTTCTTAAAGACCTTAACAGAAATCATCTTCTGTTGTCATGTCATATTAACGTGATGAATTACCATACAAAAAAAGCCCTTAATACTTTTGTATTAAGGGCTTTAGAACTCAATTGAAAATGCTTATTTCATTAAAATACGAGCTGCTTCAATAACGATACCAAGTGCATTGTTTTCTGTTTTCTTCAGTAATTCTGCATCTGGAATTTCTTGCTGAGTACGGTTTACGATAACACCTGCAACCATACCAGCACGTAAACCTTGGCTTGCACACATTGTCAATAATGTTGCAGATTCCATCTCATAGTTCATTACGCCCATTTCTTGCCACTCTTTCATTGAGCCTTTGAAACGGCGAACAACACGGCCTGTATAAGTATCGTAACGTTCTTGTCCTGGATAGAATGTATCAGAAGACGCAGTTACACCTACGTGTACAGTTGAGCCATTGTCTTTAGCGGCTTTGTACAATGCATTCATACATTCAAAGTCAGAAACTGCTGGGAATTCCATTGGTGCAAAGTGTAAGCTCGCGCCATCTAAACGGACTGCGGCCGTAGTCACAAGAATATCACCTACGTTGATATGTTCTTGAATTGCACCTGTTGTACCAATGCGTAAGAAAGTACGAATACCTAATTGCGCTAATTCTTCAACTGCGATAGAAGTAGATGGACCACCGATACCCGTTGAGCAAACAATGACAGCTTTGCCATCAATTTCACCACGCCATGACGTGTATTCACGTAAAGAAGCCAGATGGACAGGGTTATCCATTAATTTTGCAATTTTTTCAACACGCTTAGGATCACCTGGAACAATTGCTAAAGTGGCACCCTGTAGGTCATTTTTGGTTAAACCTAAGTGAAATACATCAGACATATCGGACTCCTCAATGGGACAAAACCAATGTTCATTAAATTAAGACTTACTTTATCAGCTTTACAGACCTTTTTAGTGACCAATATCACCTACAAGGCGCCAAACAAAGTAACAATTTCATAAAATTGTGATTATCATCACGAAATATGGCGTTCGAAATACATTATCAGCAAATACATTATCAATATTTGCTGACTTCAATCATTCACTAAAATAAACATTTCATTTATCAGTATAGACGGCGCAAATACCTTGATGCACATATACTCTAAATAATTCAAGTTGTAGCCAAGTTGTAGCGAGGCGACAAATGAACGAGACGTTAGGAACATACATAAGTATGTGACTAGTACGAATACACATCCCTGCGAAGATATACTCTAAATAATTCAAGGTGCAGCTAGGCGACAAGTGAATGAGATGCTAGGAGCATACATAAGTATGTGACTAGTACGAATGAACGCCGTCAACAACGCTGCAACTTGAAGTATGACGAGTATAGCGCGTACACTACCCGCCTTTAAAATTAACATCTAATGTGTGGCACCTATTTTGTCACTGGAGTGATCATGAGTTTATTTAACCAAATTGCAAGCCTACTAGGTGGCGAAAAAATCAATCAATATAAAACTGTCCTCGACTGGGTTGAGTCTCAAGGTGGCATTGAAGGCTTAATAAAGCAATTTGATACAGCGGGTTTAAGTGAGCTAATCCAATCTTGGATAAGTACAAATACAAATTTACCTATCAGTGCTGAACAAATCGTAACTGTTTTCTCATCGCCTGTTATTAACGAACTTGCGTCAAAGATTAATTTAAGTGCAACTGAAGCTTCTGAAATGGCGGCACAATATCTACCTAAACTCATTGATAAAGTGACGCCTGATGGAGTGGTACCTAAAGATTTAGATTTAGTCAGTGCAGGGATGGATATTTTAAAAGCGAAGATTTTCGGTGGTTAAATAAACCAACTATTTTAATCGTGCCTATTTAATGCGTTTCCTCTTACATCCCATAAGAGAAAACGCATTATGTTCTTAATAATTAAAATTGATTACAGCAAACCTTCTTCAATTAACGCGTCATGGAAACGTTGTTTCTCTTCTGGCGTTGCTTGAATACGCTCTAAAGGCACATCTAAAGCATAAGGGATATTTTGTTGTGGTGAATAAACAGCTAAGACATAAGTATTTCCATTTTGCTCAATCACAATAGGAGGTGTTTTCTTATTTCCTGAATAAGCAATACGAATATCTTTACCATCTAAGTTAAGATGATAAGTTGCAATAAATTGCTTATTACTCACAACCATTTTTGCCGGGATTGCTATTAATTTTAGAGGCTGAGTGCCCACTGATAATAATGCTTTTCTCACCTTACTCGTCAGTATTTGACGATAAATAAAAAAGATCACACTAAAACCAAATAAGCCGATAAAAATAATCGTACTAATTAAGCGAAGCCAAATATTATCTATCGCCACATCAACGGTCATTTTACTGAGATCATTTGCATCAGCGACGGGTTCAACTAACACATCTTTAGGGCCTAAATCTAAAAAAGTAAAATTACGCGAGACTTCATTGCCTTTATAGCGTAAGTCAACACTACAATTAGTCAAAACAAAGAGTTGAGAGCGACAAGAGCCATTTACTGTAGCATCAACAGGTACTGCATTCTCACTGATTTTATAATCATAAAGAATATTGGGAATTTGATAAGCACTAAATACAGTCATTGCTAACATGAAAATAACTAAGAATAAGGTGCGAAATAATCCACCATCTCCTCTTAGTGGAACTAATTTCAAAGGTCGAGTTGGAAAAGCATCTAATACCTTATCCGAAAGTTTAATGCTAGTTTGCACAATAATTATATCCATAAAATTAAAGAGTTTTCGCAGTATAGCAACTCTAATGAATATCAATAATAAGATTTGTTCTGAGTTTTAATTAATACTCTTTTTTATTTATATAAAATTAGCCTGCTATTTTGATGATGTAACTCTTTATCAAAGTAATCATTCAAAAAATAGCAGGCTAATAAGTAATTATTTTATTATGCGTTTTGGCGTAAATATTTAGCCGCTTCCACCATATTTGCTAATGCTGCACGTGTTTCAGTCCAGCCTCGTGTTTTTAATCCGCAGTCTGGATTCACCCATAAACGCTCTGCTGGAATACGCGATTGCGCTTTTCTTAATAATCCCACAATCCATTCCACATTGGGCACGTTAGGTGAGTGAATATCATAAACACCTGGCCCAATTTCATTTGGGTAATCAAAGTGTTCAAAGGCTTCTAAAAGCTCCATATCTGAACGTGATGTTTCGATAGTAATCACATCAGCATCCAATGCAGCAATAGAATTCATGATGTCATTAAACTCGCAATAACACATATGAGTATGAATTTGGGTGTCATCATCAGCAACAGCGGCACTTAATTTAAAGGCATCAACGGCCCAATCAAGATAAGCTTGCCATTCATCACGACGCAGTGGTAATCCTTCTCGTAAGGCTGGTTCATCTATTTGGATTATACCAATACCCGCTTTTTGTAAATCGTCTACTTCATCACGTAGTGCTAACGCAATCTGTTTTGCAATTGTTTCACGCGTCACATCTTCACGAGGGAACGACCAACATAAAATTGTCACTGGCCCTGTTAGCATTCCTTTGACTGGCTTTTCAGTTAATGATTGTGCGTAAGTTGCCCAATCCACAGTAATGGCTTCCGGACGACTAATATCTCCAATAATCACTGGTGGTTTTACACAACGTGAGCCATAACTTTGTACCCAACCATTTTGTGTAAAGACATAGCCATCAAAATGCTCGCCAAAATATTCCACCATGTCATTACGTTCAGCTTCACCATGCACTAATACGTCGAGGCCTAGGTTTTCTTGCTCTGTTATCGCTTGCTTAATATGTTCACTGATATTTTTGCGATAAGCGACTGTATCAATATTTCCTTTTTTAAAATCAAGGCGCACAGTACGAATTTCAGTAGTTTGTGGAAATGAACCAATGGTCGTGGTTGGCCATAATGGCAGATTAAACCGAGCACGTTGAACTTCTGCGCGTTGGGTATAAGGTGAATTTCGTTCACTGTCTTGCGTTTTAATCGACTCTAAACGAGCGGCCACTTTGGCATTATGCACGCGAGTAGAATGTTGACGTTGACGAATTGGGGCACTGTATTGTGCTAATTGATCATCATACTCGCCTTCGGGTGCATTTAGTGCCCTAGTCAACAAAGCCACTTCTTCACATTTTTGAATAGCAAAAGCAAACCAACTTTTTACTTCATCATCAAGTTTAGTTTCTGCCTTTAAATCAATTGGGCTGTGCAGTAATGAACATGAAGTTCCGATCCATAATGGACGTTTATCTTTTAGCGCAACGACTTGCTGATAACGTGTACTCAAATCGGCTTTCCAAACATTACGGCCATTAATGACACCTAATGACAGCACCCAATCTTTAGGTAATGTTTGATGTAAGTGTTGCAAATCATCTTGGCCTGCTGAAACATCAACATGAAGCCCATTAATAGGTAAGTCCTTAATAATATCAAGATGATGAGAAACACTATCAAAATAAGTTGTCAGTAGTAATTTAACCTGCCCCGTTAATGCTTGATAAGCAGTTTGGTATGCGTTTTGCCATTCAATTGGTAAATCCAAGACCAATGCAGGCTCATCAATTTGTACCCACTCAATACCTTTTTCTTTTAATGCATTAAGAACTTGTTGATAGATAGGTAGAATTTCTTTTAAAAGCGTTAATCTATCAAAATCAGGTCCTTTTACTTTGCCTAACCAAAGATAAGTCACTGGACCCAGTAGCACCGGTTTTATTTTATGACCAAGAGCTAATGCTTCATCTACTTCATCTAATAACTCTTTCCATGCAAAGGTAAATGATTGACCTTGTTGGAATTCTGGCACGATATAGTGATAGTTAGTATTAAACCATTTCGTCATTTCAGATGCGGCAACAGGTTTACCCGTTGGCGCTCTACCACGCGCAACTCTAAATAATGTATCAAGATCTAATGAGCCATCTTCATTACGGTGACGAGGTGGCACGTTGCCTAACAATAGACTTGTTCCTAATACTTGGTCATACCAAGCAAAATCACCAACAGGTAATAATTCGACACCTGCATCTGCTTGTTGCTGCCAGTGACGAGCACGAAGTGTTTTACCCACTGCGATAAGTTCTTCTTGTGAAATCTTGCCTGCCCAATAATTTTCTTGTGCCTTTTTTAGCTCTCTATCTAAGCCAATACGAGGGAAACCCAGTGTGTGATTGCGAATTGTCATAATTAAAATCCTATTTTTAGCCGTCTAGATGTTTACACATCCATAATCTACAGGTAGTGTATAAATCACAAGCGCAAATTTTTCATCAACAACCTGAAGGTTTCTCATGATAGAAATAAAACACTTAAAAACGATATTGGCACTAAAGCACACTGGCTCTCTTGCTAACGCAGCAAATCAACTACATCAAACACAGTCGGCTCTTTCACATCAATTTAGTGAATTAGAACATCGTCTGGGTTATCGAATTTTTGTGCGTAAAAGCCAACCACTGCGTTTTACTCCACAAGGTGAAGTACTGGTCAAATTAGCTGAAGAAGTTCTGCCTATCGTACGCAGAGCGATTGAAGCGTGTAATGAGCCGGGGAGTTCAAATTTAAATATTGCGATTGAATGCCATAGTTGTATTCAATGGTTAACACCCGCATTACAGCAATATCGCCAAACATGGCCTGAAGTCAATGTTGATTTCCATTCGGGGGTTACGTTTGATCCACAACCAGCATTACTACAACGTGAATTAGATGTAGTACTAACTTCTGATATTTTAGATGATGCACGTTTACACTATACTCCGCTGTTTGACTATGAAGTTAAACTGGTTTTATCGCCCGACCACCCTCTCGCAAATCGCTTACATATTCAGCCACAAGATTTAATTGCAGAAACCTTATTTATTTATCCTGTGCAAAGAGAGCGTTTTGATGTGTGGCGCCATTTTTTACAACCCGCAGGAATAACACCACATTTTAAACATGTCGATAATACATTGTTGTTAATTCAAATGGTTGCGGCTGGCATGGGGATCGCTGCTCTACCTCATTGGGCAGTAGAGAATTTTGAAAAACAAGGATTAGTGGTGACAAAAACATTAGGCGAGGGATTATGGAGCCGGTTATATGCAGCCAATCGCAGTGGAGAGCAACATCAACCGGCAATTCGTGAATTTATTCGTTTATCAGGTCAGCACGCTGTTAACAATCTTCCTTTTGTAAAACAGGTCGGTGTATCCAGCGTCGATGGAACCAAAGTGATGCAACAATCAGGCTCGCGCCTATGATGAAACTTGGCCAATTTGGATGTTGTTGCCAAATAGAGAAATTCACTAATAACCCAGCTGGAACCATCATGTTATTCATAATAGCTAAGGTTCCAGCATCAACTTGTGTAGCACCATAGTTCCACATGAAATAGCCTATCCCAGAAGCCCCTATTCCTAACCAGAATAAAACCCCCCATTGTAGTGATGTTGTTGGCATTTTCTGCCAATCAGCAAAACACAATGCACCAACCAGTGAAACGGTAACTGCACCAAGATAAAACCAAGAAAACGCATGATGTTGTGGAATTGGATGTACTTCCATTAATCGCTTATAACCCACTTGGCCAATAGCAAAGAAAATATTAGCAAGTTGCACTAATAACAGCCCATACCAAAAATCATCACTTAAATGGTCATAACGAATAATAGCGGCGCCTAACACTGCTAATAAAGAGCTGAATGCATAACCCCAGCGTAATTTTTGACGTTCTAATAGATCATAAATTAACGTGACATAAAGCGGTGTTAATACGGTAAACAGTAAGAATTCTGCGACGGTCAAATAGTTATAAGCATGGAAGACAAACAGATACATGATACCAAGTTGGCAAGCTCCCACACTCATATAAAGCAAAATTACCTTAAAACGAATTCCCTTCCAACGTAAGAAAGGTAAAAAGACCAAAGCCGCTAAAGAAACACGGATCAAAACAGAGAGCCAACTATCAACCTGACCCGCGAGATATTCGCCAATCAGGCTAAAAGAGGCTGCCCATAACAGTGTTGTAATAATGAGCAACCACATAATTAACTATCTTTCTCAACTAACAGTGCTTCCATTAAATCCAATTCATGTAGCAATAATTGGAGTGTTTCATTACTGATTTTTCGCGTAGCCCTTAAATGGTAAAGCTCACCACGCTCAGCACGTAATGCAGTTAGGCGAAAACGTCTTTCAAGATCTTCTTCTAACATGTTATGAACCATTTCATCTTGAGTTGCAGTACGACGTCGTAAATAGCCCGTTACCCGAGAAGCAACTTCATTAATTTCTTCTGCATCGAGTTGCTCTTCTGTACTCGCAGCTAAACGCTCTTCCATTTTATTCAAGCTGACAATCGCCACTTCTGCCATGATTTTTCGCGCATAACGAACTTCATTTTTATCAGCTTCTTTATCGGTAGTTTTCACGCCTTTCAACAAGAAAGGAAGCGAAATAATACCGACAAGGATTGACAGTAAAATAACACCTGCTGCGATAAAGATGATTTGATAACGCCCAGGGAAAGTACTGCCATCGGTTAAAAAGAGTGGAATAGAAAGCGCACCAGCAAGAGTAATCGCACCACGAACACCAGCAAATGATGAAAGCCACAGTTCACGCGTTGTATAATTAGCGAAATCAAGTGGGTGTTTTTTCATAAAGATACGGCTAATTTTTTTCATCAGCCATAACCATGTAAAGCGTAAAATAAGTAATGCAAAATAGATGACGAATACGGCAGCAAACAACATCCATACTTCAACTTCTGGATCAAGATCCGCTTGAATAACAGAGCTTGTCCAAATAATCGGAAGTTGTAAGCCAAGCATAATAAAGACCAGGCCGTTAAAGACAAATTCAAGCATTGACCACACACTATCAGCACGTAAACGCATTGCGAGTGGTGCATTACGAATAACACCGGATTTACTGATAGTCATACCGGCAGCAACTGCAGCTAAAATTCCTGAAAAACCAATATGCTCTGCAATTAAGTAGGATGCAAAAGGTAGCAATAACATAAAGACGATTTGTGTAGCAGGATCATCACCACTCCAGCGACTCATTAATCGCAGAGATTTACTGTAAATCAAAGTGACACCAATACCGGCTAGTAGCCCGCCAACAGCGACTTTAAAGAACTCAAGTGTTGCGCCACCCACAGTAAACACCATGGTGCCCATTGCAACAGCAACCGCAAATTTCAAGGCAACCAGACCTGAAGCATCATTCATTAATGCTTCACCCTCTAAAATGCCCATTATCCGCTTAGGTATTCGCCCTTTACCGACAATAGAAGAAAGTGCTACCGCATCCGTTGGAGAAAGCACCGCCGCTAATGCGAATGCAGAAATCAGAGGGATACTTGGCATCATCCAATAAATTAAATAGCCAATACCAACAACAGTTACCATCACTAAAACAAGCACAAGAATAAAAATTTCACGCCCATTTTGAATAAATTCTCGTGTTGGCGTTTTCCAACCATCAACAAACAACAAAGGAGGGATCAATAGGACGAGGAATAATTCAGGATCAAAAGTGACATGTAAACCAAACTGAGGCCATGCCAATAAAGCCCCTATCACAATCTGTATTAATGGTAACGGAACACGAAAGGGAATTAGTTTTGTAATAACTCCCGAAACTGAAACCACCAGTATTAAAATCAAAATAGTAAAGAAAATTTCCATGTTACCCTTACATGCCTATTTTTATCCCAAAAACCTGTTATCTTTTCCTTAAAAAAGAAAACCCTACTGAATGATAAAAAAACACACCCTGCAAAAACTTATGCGCCATGCCTTTCTTTACCTTTCCTTATTTTAAACAGATCCCACACAGACTCATGCGCGATTATTTAAAATTAAGATTAATCGTATCTAACGTAACAAATTGCACACTTCTCATTACTCTCTATTTATTAACGGCATTAAACATAGAAAGCATACGTTTTTATTTCTCTTTTTCCGTCTAAACGATGTAATTACTCGTATACAAACGTAAAACATTAAGAAATTAAATAAAAATAACAAATAAAAGACAATATCGATTAATTTTTAGAGCCACATCGCTTATTTACATGATTATTCAATCGTTCTTAACATCGACATCATGACAACATCACAATACTTTCCGTCTCTAAATGCCGCTTTACGACGTATACCTTCAACTTCAAAGCCTAATTTTTTATATAAATGTAAGCCTTTTTCATTATCTGAATACACTTCCAACTCTAAACGTGTTGCGGCTAGCCAATTGAATGCATAATCGATTGCTGTATTGATAAGTAACTTACCGACACCTTTTCCGGAGTACTCGGCACCCACACCAATACCAAAACTTACAATGTGGCGACGACGAGGATGATTATCAATTATCAGTGCTAAATGTCCCGCAACTTGACCATCAATAGTTGCTACAAAATTAGGAATATTTTGTTCTGCAAATTCGAGTAATCTTTTTTTCCACATCGTCACAGAAGGGTAAGGAAATTGGCAAGTACAAATATATAAATCAGGATGAGTATATAACTGTTGAATTGCGGCTGCGTCGTCTGGTTCGCCATGGCGTATTTTTATTTCTTGCATATATTCTACCAATTATTTAACAACTAAGCTTAATTTCGACAATAACGAATTAAAGTAGATAAATAAATAGTAAAAAAGCGGAATATAGATATATTCCGCTTTTTGTCTTTAAAACCGATGATTCGAATTAAATCGCCCACTCACCCGCATAAAATGCCACTAAAGCAATTGTAATTAATACGGTACCAATATTGAGTTTACGCCATTCGCCGGCAAATACTCGACCAATCACTAAACAACCAAAACCTAGCATAATGCCAGTAACAATATTACACGTTAAAACAATAAAGACGGCACACACCATGCCTGACATTGCATCAACAAAATCACTGAAATCTAACTTAGTGACATTACCTAGCATCAATAAACCCACATACATTAATGCAGGTGCCGTTGCATAAGCTGGAACTAAATAAGAGAGAGGCGATAAGAAAAGGATCAGTAAAAATAAAATACCCACCACTGTTGCAGTTAATCCGGTTTTACCACCTGCAGCTGTTCCTGCAGCTGATTCAACATAAACGGCTGCAGGTGCAGCACCAATTACACCTGCAAAAATACTACTGACAGAGTCAGAAGTCAGTGCTTTTCCGCCATTAATAATTTGTCCACGTTTATCTAATAAATTGGCTTGACCGGCAACGGCACGAATAGTCCCGGTTGCATCAAAAATCGCAGTCATCACTAACGCAAGAACACTTGGTAGAACTAAAGGTTGTAATGCCCCTTTAATATCCATTGCGAATAATAAAGAAAGCCCTTCTTCACCTAATTGAGGCATTTTAAAAACACCTTGATATTTTACATTAGGATCGAAAATCAGCCCAATAATAGAAATGGCAACAATCACCAATAATACGCCACCTGGGACTTTGCGTTTTTCTAATCCGAAAATAGCAGCTAAACCTGCAAGTGACATCAGAACAGAAAATGAAGTAAATTTACCCATCGCCACAGGTAAACCATCTAATGGATTTTTAACAACAAGTCCAACGCTATTGGCGGCAATTAAAAGTAAAAATAAACCTATCCCTATTCCTGCGCCATGAGCAATACCTGTCGGAATATTTTTTAAGATCCAAGTACGAATGCCAGTTAATGAAAAGACAGTGAATAAACACCCCATTAAAAATACGGCGCCTAATGCAACAGGCACAGAGATATTTTGTCCCAAGACCAAGCTAAAAGCGGTAAATGCTGTTAATGAAATAGCACAACCAATCGCCATAGGAAGATTTGCCCACAATCCCATTAGAAGGGAGCCCAATCCCGCGACTAAACAGGTTGCAATAAAAACTGCAGTATGCGGAAAACCAGCTTGTCCTAGCATGCTAGGAACAACAATCACGGAATACACCATAGCCAAAAAAGTCGTCAAACCGGCGATCATTTCTTTGCGAACAGTTGTACCACGAGCTGTAAGTTTAAAATAGCTATCCAGTTTACCAGTAGTTGCTGATTGATTAGCAGACATTACATTCCTCTGACATAAAAGCGGTTCACTCTCCAAAAAACGAAAACGATTACGTATCAATTAAAATAACCTCTTACTGATAAGGATCTTAAGAGGGAGTCAAAAGCAAACGTTTGGTTTTTCGTGTGGATTGAGTGAGAGAATTTGACGCAAACGATTATCTTGTGCTTTTAGGGTAAGAATCAAGCGAAAAAACATATTTTTAATAAAAATGTCATAAAAAGATAATTTAAAGTGAGAGAAAAAGAAAAAGAGGAAAGCCACTACCGACTTTCCTCATCATTCTACTTTTGTGCGGCCATCCAATGTCATGCTTATTCCATAGTATAAAAAAGATTAACCAATTGGTTTAATTGAATTTATATTACATACCATGATAACTAGGTATATCTATCTATTATTAGTAACTTTAATAAGTTGCTTAGATAAATAATACCTTCCGTTCCCAATGTGTGGCGATTAATGATTTGCAGTATTCATGATTTTTATCTGAAGATAGTATTATCTTCTACTTCTAACGTTAGATGAATAAACGTCGTTTTAGCAAATTACTTCTGTTCAATATAAACATTTCTAGATTATTCTTAATAACTTTTAAAATAAGTACAATTACGAAAGATAATTATAATCATTTATAAAAAACAATAAGATAAAATTTGAATATTGAGAAATTAAGAAAAGGAAGACTTCCTCTATCGTATTCCTATCACCCTAAATGGAATACGATAAAGAAGAAATAATATTAAGATGAAATAATATTAAGGTGAACTGCTATTGAGTGCTTCAACACCCACATTCCAACGTTCCATCGTTGAAACTAAGAATAAACCTGTCATGGCGACCAATAGGAATGGTAGTGAAGATGAAGAGATTTCTGACAACGCCCCTGCCAGCAAAGGCCCAGATAAATTACCCACTCCCCATAACATGGCTGCTGATGCATTAGCGACCATCAGATCATTACCTGAGAAATATTGTCCTATTTGCACCAATGCAATGGTATATATCGCACCCGCTGTTGCGCCCAACACCAGTAATAAAGGCCAAATTAAAAATGAGTGAGACATAGTGATAGGTAATAATAAGCTTGCAAGTAGCGTTACCACACCACAAATTCGATATAATCGAGTCCTATTCATATGATCAGCAAGCCAGCCAAACGGCATTTGCATAATGGCATCACCTGCTAAAATCGCGCTTATCATCATTGCGGCAATAGCTTCAGTGTGTCCCATACTTAAACCATAAATAGGAAACATAGAAAGTACGGTACCATCAAAAAAAGCAAAGAAAACAATACCGCCACAGATTGCTGGTGCAACTTTAACAAAGCGAATAATAGAAAAATTAGGCTCTTGTGTATCTTTTGGTAATTTATCACCCGTTTTTTGATCCATCATTAAAAACAGGATAATTGAGATAATATGAATAAAGACGCTAATTAGAATCGGTGTTTTATCTGCAACGCCATAAAGTGCAATAATTGAAGGCCCTAATAACTGGCTAATAGTAAATACCGTGGTATATACCGCTAAAATCCGCCCACGTTTATTATCTGGTGAAAGCTCATTAATCCACGTTTCTCCTAAACAAATCATCACACCACTGGCAATACCAGTGATTAATCGCAAAGGAAATAACAACTCTAGAGGTAAACTTCCCATTAAGGGTAATAAGCTTATTGCAGAAACAATGGTAGCTAATAGCATGGCAAAGCGTTTACCAATCCATTGCACAATACGTCGAGCAAAGGGTGAAATAATTAACATCCCAATAGCTGGTGCGGCAGAAATAAGTCCGATGATAGATTCACTAATACCCGCTAAATTGAGGCGTAGTGCAACCATGGGAATAGTTAATCCGATAACAATCCCGATAACGCCAATACTTACCGTGATAGCTGTTATCGCAAAAACTTCAGATTGGCGATAATTTTGATATGACATGTTATTTTGTTTCTGTAAGTAACAGAAACCTCTGTAATAAAAGAAAGGTAGTTAAATAAAATATTGTTATATTATAGGGGATAAGAAATAGATAAACATGCTTAAAAAATAACATTAATTAGTGAAAGATCTCCATTTGGCGCACGAAGATCTTTACCTTTCACAACATTCTCACTCCATCGTAAATTACCCTAAGGATCTTAAGAGAAATAACGGTAAATAAGCACAGCACCAGATATCAATACAATGGTATAAATCACACTCATAAATCGTGCTTTCGACATACGTAATGTTAAATTTCGTCCTAACCAAACACCTGCAAACATGGCTGGTAAGAAAATAACAGCTAACTTAAGAATATCTAATTGCCAATAAATTCCTGCAAATAAAAAAATCACAACTCGAGTTAATGTACTGAAACCAATCAACGTCGTTTGTGTAATACGGAATTTATTTTTATCTGCAATTCGTCCTGACAAGTAAATGGCATATAAAAAGCCACCACTGCCAAATAACGCACTAAATACGCCACCAATTAATCCAAAAGGATAAACTAAACGTTGAGAAAATCGGCTTTCTTGTTTTTTCCAAAATAGTGCATAAAGTGCATAACAAGCAGCAAAAATACCGAGAAGAAGAGAGAGTAAGTCCGGGCGGGTTGTTAATAGAATACTCGCACCGATAAGACTACCAATAATAATCAGCGGAATAAGATAGCGTATCTCTTTGAAATCAGCTTGTTTTCCATCTCTTAATACATTAACCACAGCGGCACTTAAATCAATTAATGCCAATAATGGCACTATCATTGAAAGTGGTAAATAAATTGCCAATACAGGACCTGCAATTAATGCTGAGCCAAATCCTGCCATACCAAAAATAACATAAGCAAAAAATAAGGTCAGTAGGCATACAAAAATATCAGCCCAACTCAGTAATTCCATCACAATAAGCCTTAAATAGTTATCATTTTCAAAAATGATATTAGCTTAATTATTAAAAATCGAACAGCTATCATAAGGCTATTCACAAAATACAGCAGAAATAGGATCTCATTTTCCGAAGACGGTTAATTAGTGTTATCATCTAATAAGAATGGCACTTTTAAACTAACGATATTTTGAATTGGCAATGAACCCACAACCTCCTAAAAAAACGAATGAGTACCTTGGTAATAAAGTCAAACAACTAAGACAATCTCGAAACTTGTCACTTAATGAGTTATCAAGAAAATCGGGAATATCCAAGGCTGCATTGTCAAAATTAGAATCTGGTGATTCTAATCCGAGGATCGATACCTTAGAGGCTATCGCAATAGCGCTTGGCTTTCCTTTGGGAGATTTATTTAGTTTTACACGCGAAGAATACCCTCGTTTAGAACGACATAAACCTATCGTTGGTGATTATGCCCAAGAGTTTAAATTCCGTATTGGTATCGGCAATATTACTGAGATTTGGCATATTGAGATGAAGCATGGCGCGATTATTAATAGCCCTGCTCACGCTGATGGTACTCAAGAACACATCATGGTCTATTCCGGTAAATTAATGATGCGTTTTGATAACGACGAAACCGTCTTATTAGAAACTGGGGATTTTTACGCTTTTCATGGCAATGCCCCCCACTCTTATATCTGTGTGGAAGGACACCTACGCGCATCCGTGATTATGTCTAGCCCAAATCAACAGCATTATCATCACCGCCCTTAAGCACGATATTGGCTCGCTCTTAATGATAAAGAGAGAGCCAATCTGCATTAATTTAAATAACTTTCCATTTGCTCAAAAACTCGTAAATCGTCGCTAAATCTCACTTCTTTTACATCTTCAAGCTTTTCTACCTGACTGACCATCTGCATTAGGCGATCATCTTTTTGCACTAATAGCCAAATACGACTTTTATCACTATTTTTCATTGGTAAACACAAAATGCCATCGACGTTAAATGCGCGACGAGCAAAGAGACCACAAATATGGGTCATAACACCGGGATGGTTGCGAACAATCAATTCCAGCGCGATAGGTTGTGATTGGTTTGACATAAATTAAGCTCCTATCATCTCAATATTTGCAGCCCCTGGTGGAACCATCGGAAACACTTTTTCATGGATATCAATCATAACGTGAATTAAGCAAGGCCCTGGTTTTTCAATAGCAGCTTGCAATGCACCAGCGGGATCTGCTTCCTGGTTTAAGTCACAGGTATCTAAACCAAAACCTTGTGCAATACGGATAAAGTCTGTTTGATAAGGGTAAGCCGCGGCATAAATACGCTCTTCAAAAAATAGCGTTTGTTGTTGGTGAACTAATCCTAATGCCTGATTATTAATCAAAATAATTTTGATATCTAATTGGTGTTCAGCCGCAGTGGCAAGCTCTTGAATATTCATCATAATACTGCCATCCCCCGAAAAGCAGAGGATTTTCTTATCTGGCTCAGCTAACGCCGCACCAATTGCAGCAGGTAAACCAAAACCCATCGTGCCTAATCCACCTGAAGTTAGCCATTGTCGAGGTCGATTTAACGGATACGCTTGTGCTACCCACATCTGATGTTGTCCTACGTCAGTCGTAATAATCGCATCATCATCTACGCAATTTGCGGCCGCCAATACAATACCGTAACCACTCAGAATATTTTCAGAGTTTTTCATCTCTAATGGATATTCTTGTTTCAGTGTCGTAACACGTTCTATCCATTCATTACGTTTATTGGTATTAATCAATGGTAATAACAGTGATAACACTGATTTTGCATCAGCATGGATCGCGATATCAGGGCGTTTGATCTTGCTAATTTCAGCGCGATCGATATCAACATGAATAATTTTAGCATTAGGGCAAAACTTCTCTGCTTTACCGATGGCACGATCGTCAAATCGAGCCCCTAATACAATCAACAGATCCGCTTCTTCTAAAATAAAGTTAGTACTACGAGTCGCATGCATACCCAACATCCCCAAATACAAAGGATGTGAAGGTGGCATTAAGCCTAACCCCATTAAGGTCATGGTTGTTGGCAGATTATTTTTCTCTGCCAATTCAATTGCCTCTTTACATGCCTCAGAGCTAATAATTCCCCCACCTAAATATAAAACGGGATTTTTAGCTTGATTAATCATTTGTGCCGCTTGTATCACTAAATCAGTATTAAAGGTGGGAACAGGATCCTTTTGTGGAATAGGTGGTAACGCTTCTAATGTAATTGTGGCTTGCTGAATATCTTTAGGCACATCAACCCAAACTGGTCCCGGTCTCCCTGACATTGCTAAACGGAATGCATCACAAATAATGCCAGGTAAGTCCGCAATATCGCGTACTAAATAGTTATGTTTAGTAATGGGAATAGACATGCCATAGGTATCAACTTCTTGGAAAGCATCGGTTCCGATCATGGCTGAAGAGACTTGGCCTGTAATACAAACCAAAGGAATAGAATCCAGTTTAGCATCAGCAATAGCTGTCACTAAATTCGTAGCACCTGGACCACTTGAGGCAATACACACAGCAGGTTTACCATTTGCTCTTGCAATACCTTGTGCAATAAAACCCGCACCTTGCTCATGGCGAGTTAAAATATGTCGAATAGAGTTACTTTGGCTCAATGCATCATACAAAGGAAGTGCAGCTCCACCTGGAATACCCGCAACTGTCGTAATGCCTTGTCGTTCCAGTAAATAAACGATTAATTGTGCGCCAGTAAACGTTCTACTTGTTGTGGCGTTTTCTTGTTGATCACCCATTTTTATCTGTCCTTTGTTCTAAGCCGGACTTGATGGGCAGGTAGAAATGAAAAACCCCGCCCGGTTAGTGCGCCGGCGGGGTTTCGAAACTGTGTTGATTCGGACCCGTTACGGCGCTTTGCCGACGACCACCACCACACGCACGACAACCACAGCCGCAATGTGCGCTGTTAGTCGTAGGCTTTGTAGTAGAGTAGTGATGATCATGGGTTACCTATCAATTAATTTAATGATGTGTTTACGTGTTATCTGTATTTAAAAAAACATAACTTCTACAAATTAACAACCTTTTTTTTCGGTTTATTTTTTATCACCACTAAAAACGAGAGCTAGATCACTTCTAATGAAAATCAAAAAATAATGACGATAACAGCACAAAAAACCAGATTAATTTCACATTACAGAATAACCAAAAATCCTTTTATCTGCGTAAACACACCAACTCAATTTTATAAAAACGCAACTTGCACTAAGAGTAATGTTGCCGAAAGTACAAACATAAATACCACCATTGGCATAATAAATTTGAGCCATTTGTTATAGGAGATATCTAACATTTGCAAGGTTGCTAACACCAGTCCAGTAGGAGCTAAGAACAACATAATATATTGCCCCCAATTATATGCTGACACTACCATATAACGAGGAACACCGACTGCGTCTGCTAATGGTGCCATAATTGGCATCGCTAAAACCGCAAGGCCAGAAGAGGAAGGAACAATAAAACCTAAACAAATAAAAACAACGAGCTGTGCTAATAAGAATAGGCTTGGTGGCATTCCTGCAACCATATGAGACATAAACTCAAGGATAGTATCGGCAATTTTACCTTGTTCCATCACAAGGTTAACACCTCGCGCTAAACCAATAATTAATGAAACGCCTACTAATTCAGATGCCCCGTGAATAAATCCATCAATGGCCGTTTTTTCTTTTAATCCAGAAAGGAAAATAATGACGATGGCAATGGCTAAAAAGAGAGCAGCCATTTGTGGAAACCACCAGCCCATATCCATGACACCCCAAACCATAATAGGGAAAGCGGCAACAAATAAGCAGAGGATCACTTTACGACGCCATGAAAATTCTAATATTTCGCTTGGATCGTAATTACTTAAAAAGCGCTGTTTAAAACTTTCGGCATTTTCATAGTTATAAGAAAAAGCAGGATCTTTTTTGATTTTTTTACAATACCAATATAAATAAACCAAAACGCCAATTGTACCTATAACTAACCCAATCGTACGAAAGCCAATCCCTTCAATAAAACTTATTCCTGATGCATTTGAGGCAATGACCACAGAGAATGGATTAACGGTTGAAAATCCAGCCCCCATTGAAGACGCAAGAAAAATAGCCCCCACACACACAATAGCGTCATAACCCAATATTAAGAATATCGGTACTAATATGGGATAGAAAGCTACGGCTTCTTCTTCAATCCCACAACTTGTCCCGCCTATGGATAATATAATCGTGACACCAAATACCACTAAAAACTCTTTACCTTTGGTTCGATTTGCCAGTGCTGTTAAACCTGCATTGAATGCACCGGTTTTATTAACAACCCCAATAAGCCCCCCCAAAACAAGAATGAAAACAATAACATCAGCTCCCTCTATCGTCCCTTTCACCATACTTTCGGTAATATCCATTATCCCTTTGGGTTGCTGTGCTACACGTTCATAGGTTCCAGGTATCGCTATTGGTTTTTTAATTGTTCCATCAGTAAATTTATTAATTTCAATAGAGACATTTAAATCGTTTAATGTCGCTTGAGTTGCAGGTAATACTTCATGAGAACCATCTATTTTCGCAACCACTAATGATGGTTCTGCTGAGTTATAACTTAATCGTTGATATTCGCCTGCCGGAATAATCCACGTTAAACCAACCACAATTACTGTAATTGCAAATAAAATAGTAAATGCGGTCGGAAACGCAAACTTTTTAAGTTTCATAGCGTCCTCGACTTAAATAAGAGGTAACGACTGCCAGTAGAAATAATATCTAACTGGCAGTGTTTATTTTTAAAATTAGTTTTAGAATAATAAAAACAATATTAATTAGAGATAATTATTGTGCCTGTTTTTCCTTCTAAAGCAGATAATGCATTATCTAAAGAAGTAATAATTGCTTGTGCATCCTTGTGACTTTCTTTTATAAAATTAAGACAAGCTTCAACTTTAGGTAACATACTTCCTTTAGCAAATTGCCCTTGAGAAATATATTCTTCAGCTTGAGAGAGTGTTATTCTATCTAAGTTGACTTGCTCTGGTTTATTAAAATTAATTGCCACTTTATCAACAGCCGTTAATATCAGTAAAATATCCGTTTTTAATTCGACAGCTAATTTAGCACTGGAGTTATCTTTATCAATAACGGCATCAATGCCCTCTAATAAATCATCTTTCCTAATAACAGGAATACCACCGCCACCAACCGTGATCACGACGATATTGTGTTCCACTAACTGTTTAATAATCGGTGATTCTACAATTTCTAACGGCTTTGGTGATGGAATAACGCGACGATATCCACGCCCTGCATCTTCCATAAAATGAAAACCATGCTCTTTTTGAATCGCCTCAGCTTGCTGTTGAGTATAAAACGCACCAATTGGTTTTGTAGGTGATAAAAAAGCAGGATCATTTTTATCAACAACCACTTGGGTCACTATTGTTGCACATCCATGATTTTTATTTAGATGTCGTGCACACAATTCATCATTAATAGCTTGTTGTAAGTGATAACCGATATAACCTTGGCTCATCGCACCACATTCAGCAAATGGCATATAAGGCGTGCCAATATTTTGTTGTGATGCATAATCCATAGCTAAATTTATCATCCCAACTTGTGGGCCATTACCATGACCAATAATGACTTGGTAACCTTTCTCAACCAAATCTACGATAGGCTTAGCGGTTTTTCGTACTATCTGCTTTTGCTCTAGTGGCGTATTTCCTAATGCATTTCCCCCTAAAGCAATAAATACCTTTTTAGGCATTGTTAACTCCTTGCTTTAGCTTAAAGTGGCGAACATAACTGCTTTAATGGTATGCATACGGTTTTCAGCTTGATCAAAAACTTTTGATTGGCGAGATTCAAAAACATCATCAGCCACTTCCATTTCACTCAAACCAAATTTCTGATAAATATCTTCACCAATAATAGTTAAACGATCGTGAAATGAAGGTAAACAGTGTAAGAAAATCGCATGAGGATTTGCCATTTTCATCATAGAACTATTCACTTGATAGGCTTTTAATAAGCGAATGCGCTCATCCCATACACTATCTGGCTCACCCATTGAAACCCAAATATCGGTATAGAGAACATCCGCGTCTTTTGCCCCTTTTTCAATATCCTCGGTTAACGTGATAGAGCCTTCATTTTCTGCCGCGATTGCACGACACTCTTTCACCAGTTGCTCTTCAGGCATTAAAGATGCTGGGCCACACGCTGTAAAATGTAAGCCTAATTTCGCACAAACCACCATTAAAGAGTTAGCAACATTATTGCGAGCATCACCAAAGAAAGTCAGCTTAAGCCCTTTTAAATGACCAAAGTTTTCTTCAACAGTCAGCATATCCGCCAACATCTGAGTTGGATGGAATTTATCAGTAAGACCATTCCATACTGGTACTCCTGATTTCGCCGCCAGCTCTTCAACTAATGACTGATCGAAACCACGATATTCAATACCATCATAGAAACGCCCTAACACACGTGCAGTATCTTCAATAGACTCTTTTTTCCCCATTTGTGATGAGCCAGGATCAAGATAAGTCACCCCCATTCCTAAATCATAGCCCGCAACTTCAAAAGCGCAGCGTGTCCGTGTTGAGGTTTTTTCAAATAATAAAACAATGTTTTTACCTTCCAAAGAACGATGAGGAATACCGGTCATTTTTAATGATTTAAAATGTTTAGATAACTTTAATAAATATTGAATTTCAGCAGATGAAAAATCGAGTAATTTTAAAAAACTTCTACCTTTAATATTAATAGACATAATAATCCTATCTCCTAATTATTCTGATAATAATAGAGTTAAAAATGATTTTTTATTTATAAAAATAGAGACTCCCCCAATAACACACGTTATTAGGAAATATGCTTTATATTTTTAGCGTGAGGAAAGAGAGCTTAGCCGTTAAAAACGGAGAAATGAAAGCATTGACGTTGTTTATACATCATAATGTGGGCAATACGTCTAATATGAGGCGTTTTCCTATTATTATTTTCCATAATACTAGTACCTTCATCTATAGGTATTAAATGAGGGTTACAGTGAAACATATAGGAATTAACATTAATGTGATTATCATCTCAATTATCTATTTATGACTAAAATCATATCCCATTAAAAACAAATAATAAATAAAACATCCCATTAACACACATATATTATAAGGAAAATTTAATTTATATTATTAAACTATCTCAATTAAATTAATAAGATAATACAAAATAAACCAATAAAAATAATCAGACTTTATTTGGTTATTATTTATGAGATTTTATAAATGTTAATACCAATGATATATTTTAACATTAAAATAATTTAGCCAGCATCATTACAGCACTACAAATAATTAAAACTAAAGTCGCATACTGAAACACCCTATCAGGCATCCTTATTAGCAACCATTTAGACAGTGGAATCGAGATCAACGAGCCTAAAAATAACAAAAGCGCCAAATGAATATCCGTATGCCCGTCTTGCATATAAGCCAGTGCCGAAGATCCCGATAACAATGTTGTGGTAAATATAGAAGTACCAATGGCCTGCTTAATAGAGAGGTTTGCATAACGTAGTAATAACGGTAATACAACTACACCGCCCCCCACACCGGTTGCACCTAAAATAACCCCTGCCATAACCGCAGGAAGTAAAAGTGCTTTAATATTTAAAGGTCCTAGTTTTATATTTTCAATCACAACCGGAGGTGATGAGAAAAACATTCTCTGCACAAAGAGAAAAAGAGAAAAAACAATCGCCCCCACGACAAGCGCATTAATTCCCCACTCTACTTGTTGCTGATACTGCTCTAATGAACCCAAATAGTTAACCAAAACGCTGGCCAAAAAGGTACTTGGTAGCATTATTCCTAATACAATCATTGCTCTTTTAAAAGGAATATTGCCAAGGCGAAAATGCATATAAGACGAGGTGACCTTCATCAACATCGATAATAAATTTGCAGTCGCCACAGCCATTAATGCATTCATACCAAAAAAATACGTCAATACAGGTAAAACAATAACACCGCCACCCACGCCCGTTGTGCTAATAATTAAACCAATAGCAGCACCCACCGCTAATGTGGTAATAAGTAACATTATTGATTTCCTTGCATGACAGCTTCTCGCCCTTTTAATAAGGCTTTTTCTGCTGACTCACTCGCCAGTGTCATATATTTAAAAAACAACACATCAAAGGCGACCATTTGTAAAACTTGTGGCGTGATCACCCCTAATTGAGAATGCTGTTCGTCATAAAAATAGGGCAATGTATAATCGGATAATCGAGTTGCTTCATCTTGTCCAAAACGCGTTAATGCCACCGTTAAACAGCCTTCATTCTTTGCTGATTTCAGCATCCGATTAATATCCGCCGTATTTCCTCTAGCCGTGACAGCAATAGCAATATCATCAGAAGATAAATTAGCGGAATAAGCCAGTTGAGCATGAAGATCCGAACTAAATAAGGCGTTTTTATTCACACGAATAAGCTTATGAAAAATATCACTTGCTACAACTGCTGATGCTCCAATACCAAACAGGACAATACGTTTAGCTGAGACCATTTTTTCAGCCAGCAGATCAATACACTTGGGATCTAACAAAGCCAATGAATCCTGAATAGCGCTAGTAAATAGATGACCTGTTTTTGAAATAATTAATTCTGTCGGATCTGTTTTCGCTAAATTACCATAAAGAATATCGCCACTGCTTTTTTGTTGCTTTTCTTCTGAAAGATAATCAATTTTAAATTCAGGATAACCACGATATCCCATTTGACGAGAGAAACGGATAACAGAAGCACTACTTACACCGGCTTTAAGTGCCAGATCAGCCGCATTCATACTGGCAATATTCTCACTATTCTCCAATAAATAATGAGCAATACGTTGTTCTGTACCTTTGCCTTGTGTTAGCAAACTTTCAAGCTTTTTTGTCAGCGTTGACATTCTGTTATCCTTTTTATCACTGGCTTATTTTTCTGGATCAGTAAAACCCATTAGCATACTGGCAATAAAACCGACAATCCATGCACCTAATACCGCGATCAGGAACTTAATAATTTGCCCATCACCAACTAACGGAATTAATGATAACCCAGCAGTACCAAATGGAATAATGATCCCCACTTGGAAATATGCCATTAATGCACCACCAGCAGCACCACCAATACATCCCGCTATAAAAGGTTTTCCTAATGGAAGAGAAACACCAAATAATAGCGGCTCACCGACACCAAAAATACCCACAGGTAATGCGCCCATTAATGTTTTCTTTAAACGTTGATTTTTAGTACGTAGATAAACCCAAAAACAAGAGCCTACTTGCCCCATTCCGCCCATAGCTAAAATAGGGAACAGGTAATTTAAACCAAAAGTATTTAAGATTTCAGTATGAATAGGAATTAATCCTTGATGTAATCCTGTTAAGAGTAAAAATAAGAAACTCCCCCCTAACGCAGCACCAGTTACAACCGCACCACCACCTTGATTTAATAGTGATAATGATACGCCTTGCGCTAATAACTGATTAAGGTAATGACCGATAGGTTGGAATATCATAATTGCCACAAGTGAAGAGACTAAAATCGTCACAAAGGGCGTAAGAATAAGATCGAGACTCTCTTTAACGATGCTACGAAACCACAGTTCTAATTTTGAAGAGAATACCACCACCATTAAGACGGCAAAAATCCCACCACTGTTTGGCTGTAATTTCTCACCAAATAACGTGATATCAGCAAGCCCTGGCATGGCTAATAATCCAGCCATTACCGCGCCAATCGAAGTTGATGCCCCCAACTCTTTCGCTGTATTTATCCCAATCATAATGGAGAGATAAGCAAAAACGGTACTGCCGATTAATTTGAATAATTTAAATAACTCAGGGAACTGATCTACTAAACCGGGAGCCATTAAACGAATAATATTAATGAGCCCCATAATCAAGCCACAGCCAATTAATGCGGGGATCGTAGGAACAAAAATAGCTGCTAACGTATTAAGCATACGGCGAATAGAAAACCCTTTTTTCACAGGTGTTGACGCAGGCTCATCTTCACTACTTGCTGAACTTTTTTGCATACGCTTATTCATGATGGAATAAACTTTTGCAGCTGTTCCCATTCCGACAATCACTTGATGTTGCTCACCATTAAATACAACACCTTTAACGCCTTCGACTTGTTTTAAAGCATCAGCATTAAACAGCGCACTATCCTTTAAAACCAATCGAATGCGAGTCATACAATGTGTTAAGGTTGCCACATTTTGAAACCCACCAGCATGTTTTTCTATTTCTATTGCTAACGTGTCGAGGTGTTCTATTTTATTAGCCATATGTATGCCTGCTAAAGTTCAGAGTATTTACTCATATTGTTATTAATTAAATAGGGCAAGTTGCTGTTGTAGCGAACGATAAGGATATTGCTGTGTGATTTGCTCAACTTTCTCCACACTTAGATGAAGCTCATACATTAAAATGGCTTTTCTAGGATGATAATTAACCATTTGTAATAGTGTTCTGGCTCTTTCATTGGAAATTCCACACACTTCGCTAACAATACCTTCAGCACGACGTTGTAATTTCTCATTACTCGCAATCACATCTACCATCAGGTTTTTATGCACTTTACCGAGCTTAGTCATTACACTGGTGCTTAACATACCCAAAATCATTTTTTGAGCTGTACCACTTTTCATTCTTGTAGAGCCAGTTAATACCTCTGCGCCTACGTCTGGTGCAATAGATAAATCAGCAATCTCACTCATCTCACTTTTTCCACGCGTGGTAATAGATATTGTTAACGCTTTTAATTCCTTGCCATATTGCAACGCGGCAACCGTAAAAGGAGTTCGGCCGCTTGCAGCAATACCAATAACGACATCTTTATCACTAACATGGCGACGTTGAAGCTCTTCAATTGCCGCCTCTTGGTTATCTTCAATATTTTCAACTGCTTTTAGCATTGCATCATGACCGCCTGCAATAATTGCCTGCACTAATGTAGAAGGTACACCAAAAGTTGGCGGACATTCGGCACTGTCTAATACCGCTAATCGTCCACTCGTTCCTGCACCAACATAAAAAATACGCCCACCTTTTTGCAAACGTTCAGTAATTTTTTCTACCGCATAGGCAATAGCTGGTAATTCTTTTTTGACTGCATTTGCAACCGTCATATCTGCACTATTGATTAATGTGACCAATTCCAATGCACTTAACTCTGAAAATTGGGTTGTTTCTTGGTTACTTTCATTTTTAAGACATTGGCTCAATGCATCTTCTTTCATCACAACAACCTTATGAAACTAAATTTCAATTAAAAATACATTTAATGAAATTATATTTCAATCCTATTTGTCCTGATGGTGTGAAATAAATCACATAATACGAGATCTTTTTCTGTAGAGAAAAATTTAATAGTCATCATCAATATAATTTAATTAATTGATTTCAATGGAGTTCTCTCAATTATCTTATGAGCTAGATAACTGAGAGAATAGAAAGGAGTGGTTATGAAAAAGGATATTACTTTGCTTGTGACAAAAACTGCCCAAACTCTTCAATACTCGGATAAGAAGATTGTGTGCCTTTTCCGGCGACACTTAAGCCTGAAAACATCACCGCTTTATTTAATGCTTCTTCAATATTATTAGTGTGAACATAATAATGGGAAAAACAACCAATAAAGGCATCGCCTGCTCCACTGGTATCTATTGCATCAACTTCAATAGCAGGAATGTATTTTTCAATTTCACCATTCATCCATAATGCGCCCTTCTCACCTAATGTGACGATGACATTCTTAAAGCCTTTTTGTAGTAAAGAACAAGCGGCTTCGCGAATTTCATCCATTGTGGTGATTGGCATACCTGTCAAAATTTCAAGCTCTGTTTCATTCGGAACAAAAAAGTCACAACGGGCAGCAATATCAAGATCTAATGCTTTTGAAGCAGGTGCAGGGTTAAATAACACAGGAATATGGTGTTTGTTACCAAACTCAATAGCGTGATAGACCGTTTCAAGCGGGATTTCTAATTGCAGTACAATTATTTTGCATTTTTTCAGGCTATCTGTCGCTCTATCAATATCTTCTGGTGACAAATGTTGATTAGCACCCTTAACAATTAAAATACTATTTGATGATTGAGAAGTCACAAAAATAGGTGCAACACCGCTTGTTGTACCCGGCACTTTTTCAACATAGCGTGTGTTAATGCCATAAGATCCTAAATTCATGATGGTGTTATCCGCAAAAATATCATCGCCAACTTTTGTTAACATCATCACTTTTGAATTTAATTTAGCAGCAGCAACCGCTTGATTTGCTCCTTTACCACCACAACCAATTTTAAATGCCGGCGCCTCAAGGGTTTCACCCTCTTTTGGCATCCTATCTATATAGGTGATCAAATCCACCATATTTGAACCAATCACTGCGATATCCATAGCGCCTCTTACTCTTATGTAAAATTTATAAATGTGAAAATAGTGACATTCCGATAGATGTATAACAGTATAATGTTATTTAAATATCATTTGTGGTTGTTATCTCGTTAAAACGGCACTAATATGTTGCCAAAGTAACATGAGTGATAAATAACAATCTTCTTATTAAGGAATATACAATGCGTCCATTAGCTAATTATATCGATCATACCCTTCTTGCTGCAGATACAACTGAAGCACAAATCAAGAAATTGTGTGCTGAAGCAGCTGAACACGGTTTCTTCTCTGTTTGTATTAACACTTCTTACATCCCTTTAGCAAGAACTTGCCTTGAAGGAAGTGATGTAAAAGTATGTTGTGTTATCGACTTCCCATTTGGTGCTGGTTTAACTGCAACAAAAGCATTCGAAGCCGCTGAAGCTATCCGCCAAGGCGCACAAGAAGTCGATATGGTTATTAACATTGGCATGTTAAAAAGCGGTCGTTTAGACTTCGTAAAACAAGATATCGAGGCCGTAAAAGCGGCTTGTGGTAACACAACACTGAAAGTTATTTTAGAAACTTGCTTATTAACTGACGACGAAGTACGTTTAGTGTGTGAAATGTGTCGTGAGATCCGCGTTGATTTTGTGAAAACATCAACAGGATACAGTACAATGGGCGCTACAGAACATCATGTTGCATTAATGCGTAAAACAGTGGGTGACGAAGTGGGCGTAAAAGCGTCTGGTGGTGTTCGCGATCGCCAAACAGCATTAAACATGATCAAAGCAGGTGCAACTCGTATTGGTGCTAGCGCAAGTGTCGCTATCGCAACAGATTCAGATGCACCTGAATCAAACTACTAAATAGTTTAGCGTATATTTTCTTGGAGTACGCTATTCAATAACACAAGGATCCTTCGGTGATAGAGACCAAACAGCACGAACGTTTGCGCCGCCTCAGTGAATGTATAAAACGCTCAGGTCGCATACATCTTAAAGACGCCGCGAGGATCCTTGAAGTTTCTGAAATGACGATTAGACGCGATCTTAGTTCTGACGCTGAAAATCCATTTCCAATGTCATTATTGGGTGGCTATATTGTTGCATTAGCCCAACCTCATTCTGGATTAATTTCAACATCATCCGATATTATTACACCAGATCAAACGGAAGAACTTCATATCCCTAATCTTGCTGCCGGTATGGTCTCTGAGGGTGATGTCCTTTTTTTCGATAATGGGCAATTTATTCCTACACTGATTGAACTTATACCTGATAATCTGCACTTCACGGGGATCTGTTATTCTCATCGTGTATTTTTAGCATTAAGCCAGAAAAAAAATGCCACCGTCTTACTTTGTGGTGGTGAATATCGTTCTAAAAGTGATTCATTCTACAACCCTACCCAACCTTCTTATCTTGATAGCATTAATCCTAAAAAAGCCTTTATTGCAGCTGAAGGTGTCCATCTCGATTTTGGTGTTACCTGTTATAACATCGACGATCTTTATATGAAGAAAAAAGCGATGGATAAATCTATTCGTAAGATCTTACTTACCAAATACCACTATTTTGATGAAACAGCGACAGGCAATATGGGCGATTTAGCTCAGTTTGATGTTGTTATCACAGATAGAAAATTAACGGATGATTACGAAGATTATTGCCGAAAAAGCTCAGTAAAAGTGATTTATTAATTAAAAATAGAGTGCTAACTAAAATAGATAATAAAGAAAAGTTAGCCTTAAATTAAATAAATTATATTTATTCTCTTTTATAAAAATAAAGAAAACTCACGCCACTTTTTGATTGCCAAGGCAAAAAAAAGTGGTTACTATGCCCGCGATTTATTATTTCTCACCCATTTTAATTAACGCAAGGAGGTATCCCATGACAACTAAAAATATGAATACTCTTTGCGGACAATCTCAGAAGTAATCCTTTTTTCCTTCTTTTTGCTGTCCGCCAATCAATTTATTTTTTTATCCTTTACATTATATGGATTGGTATATGGACAAGTGTGTTCATTATTTATCTGATAGCGTTTGTTATATCGCATCAGATAATACTTGGATTGAAAGCAAAGCAATCCAACAATTAGAAACAACGGCTCAACTTCCTGATATGACTTATGTCGCAGGTATGCCAGATCTACATCCTGGTCGTGGTTATCCTATTGGTGCAGCCTTTTTTTCTGTTAATCGTTTTTATCCTGCCTTAGTCGGAAATGATATCGGCTGTGGTATGACACTCTTTCAAACTGAATTTAAAAACAACAAACTCAACTTAGATAAAGCAGAAAAACAGTTGAGTGAAATGAGTGATATCGCACCTTCAGAATGGTTAGAAACTCATCTATCGACTGAAATGCAAAACCACTCTTTTGCTGGCTCTTTAGGCTCTATTGGTGGTGGTAATCACTTTGCTGAATTCCAGCAAATTGACCAAGTGATTAATGAAACGCTTTTCGCTGAAAGTGGTATCAATAAAAAACAGTTATTGCTCTTAGTCCACAGTGGATCACGAGGTTTAGGACAATCTATCTTACGCTCTCACACAGAACAATTTGGTCATAAAGGGCTGGTTGCAAACACTGATGATGCAAATGAATATTTGCAAGCTCACAATAAAACACTTGATTATGCAAAACTAAATCGTCGCCTTATTGGTGAAAGAATGATGCGCCAAATTCATACTCAAGGTGAAGTCATTTCTGATGTTAATCATAATCTTGTAGAGCCTTGTGAATTACATGGTCAACAAGGTTGGTTACATCGTAAAGGTGCAACACCAGCACATCACGATATGGTCGTTATTCCGGGTTCACGCGGTGACTACAGTTATATTGTTAAGCCCATTGTGTCTGAATTAAGCCTTCATTCATTACCGCATGGTGCAGGCAGAAAATGGATGCGTACCGAGTGTAAAGGCCGTTTATCACACCGTTTTACACCCTTACAACTTTCACGAACTGCATTAGGTAGCCGTATTATTTGTGCCAATAAACAACTGATTTATGAAGAAGCACCACAATCTTATAAATCAATTGAAACTGTGATTGAAAGTATGGTGAGCATTGGGTTAATCGAAGTTATTGCACGTTTAAAACCTGTGATCACCTATAAAACAAGTGGGGAGATGGCGTAATGTTATTACAATTCACCTCCGCACAAGGCCCTGAAGAGTGCTGTTTAGCCGTTGAAAAAGCCTTAAATTACTTTTTGAAATCGACATTAAAACAACAAGTTAACGTAACCATACTTGAAAAAGAGCCTTCACGTTATGGCTTAAAATCTGCATTAGTGTCTCTTGAAGGCAATGATGCACAAACTATCGCCCAACAGTGGGCGGGTTCAGTACAATGGCAATGTGCAAGCATGTTACGACCACGGCATAAGCGTAAAAACTGGTTTATTGGTGTTGCTTGTTTTGAACAACCTGATGAAATTAATGACAAAGAAATTGTCTTTGAAACCATGCGTTCCAATGGCCCCGGTGGTCAGCATGTTAACAAAACAGAGTCTGCGGTCAGAGCAACACATATTGCCACCGGCATTAGTGTAAAAGTGCAATCAGAGCGTAGTCAGCACGCCAATAAAAAGCTCGCTAAGCAACTTATTGCATGGCATTTAGAGACTTATATGATGAAGCAACACGCCTCATTAAATAGCCAACGCCATATTGCTCATCATAGAGTTATCAGAGGTGATGCCACACTCTGTTTTAGTGGTAATGACTTTGTTCTTATAAGCAAATAATGTTATTAATCTAACAAAAGCAAAGCCACGATTTTTAATCGTGGCTTTTTTTAAGACAAAAATACCCTACAATAAGATTTTTTAAATTAAAAAATCAATAAAGCGTATAGTGAGTTTTAATAAATAAATCTTACAGTTAATACATTTATTTTATTTAATTAATCTTATTTCTTTTAATAACATCACATTTATTTAAATATAAATATTATGAATACTGATTAATTAAATTTCTGCGGGTGTATTTCGCATTTTAACAGTGAACGTCACAACAGCAGAGGCAACCAATGCAATTATCATAAACATAAATGCACTGTCATAACTGCCACCACTTGCTTTAATTAAGAAGCCCATAACCGGTGCGGAAACAACACCCGCCATTTGACCACCAAAGTTAACAATTCCCGAAGCACGGCCCATGATTTTATTTGGGATAGTATCCATCAAAATACCCCAGAACATTGCCATTGCGAAGAACATAAATAATGCTGAAATACACTGATAAACTACTGCCATATCAGCACTTTCAACGGTGTAGGTCATATATAAAAAGCCTGCTGCAATTACTGCGGTAACCATATACAACCATTTACGTTGTGATTTACATTTATCAGAAACATAACCGCCTAATAATGTCCCACCAGCACCAAATAAGAATGGAATAGCCGCCATTACCCCTGTTTTCGCCAAAGAGAATTCACGAACAGTAATTAAATAGCTTGGCAACCAAGTTGAAAATCCCCAAAAGGTGATATCAAACAGAAACCAAATAGCAGCCATTTGCCATAACACTGGCATTTTTAACACATCTTTAAAAGGGACGGCTTCAACAGGTTTATCCGTTAATGTACCATCTGCCGCTAATTCATCGAGATCTTGCTGAGTAATACTTGGGTGATCTTTTGGATTATCGCGAGTAAAGAAGTAGATACCTGCGGCAATTAATAAGCCCGGAATACCTAAAACAATAAATACCATATGCCAGCCAAAAGCACCGATAATACTGGCTGCAACAATTACGGCTAATGCAGGCCCTAAAGTATTTACGGTTGATTGAATGGCAGTAGCACGACCACGCTCTTTAGATGGGAAATAAGTTGAGATCATTTTCCAAGAAGCGGATGGAAAACAGCCTTCACCAATACCAAATAAGAATCGTACCGCTAACATTAACGGTAATGTAAACACCATCCCCGTTAAACTGGTAAATACTGACCACCAAGCGATCCCTATTGCCATAATTTTACGTGCACCAAAGCGGTCAGCTAAGAAACCTCCCGGTATTTGGAATGCGGCATAACCGACAAAGAAGGCACTAATGATTAAGCCTTGTTGAGTGGTATCAAGATTAAGATCACGCCCAATAAAAGGTAACGAAACACTCATCACCATTCTATCTAAGAATGAAAGTAACCATGCTAACCAAATCAAAGATAAAACGGTGTAACGAGCTTTCCATGTCTTCTTCTGTTGAAGGTCTGGAATAATATTTGAACTCATTTTCCTGTTCCTCAGGTAAGGGGAAACCATCACGGTTGAAGAACAACCGTGATAAACAGAGATAAGATTTAACGTTTAAGAGCGCTATTGTGTTGTTATGCTCTTAAAACATGACCGCTACAGGCGTAACTTTCGACTCCATTAATTAAAGCGATACGCCCATTGACCATCACCAAATCAATTCCTTCTGGATATTGGTTTGGTTCAACAAACGTGCCTTTATCAATAATGGTCTCAGGATCAAGCATCACAATATCTGCTGCATACCCTTCTTTAATCAAACCTCTGTCGGTTAATCTAAGGACTTCAGCAGGTTTACCTGTCATTTTGCGGATAGCTTGTTCCCAAGTGAGGCATTTTTCTTCTCTAACGTATTTACCTAAAACACGAGGGAATGCACCAAATACACGAGGATGAGGTTTTCCTGCGCCCATTAATCCATCAGTACAGACGTTTTGCTCAGGACGACATAAAAATTTGATAACGTGCTCTTCTGTACCATAAAAATCCACCATACCTACCGCATTTTCTTCTTCATATAGCAGGTCAAAGGTTGCGTTATAGGGATCTTTACCTCTCAATTTACCTAGCTCGACAAGACTAAGCCCAACAGCATCTTGGTTTTTTTCTGTTTTAGAACTAGTGACATAAATATTTTCTAATCCTGCGAAATCAATAAAGTTATCCCAACCTGGGATACCTTTTTCGATATCTTCAATCATCTTTTTACGCAGTTCAGGAGAGGCTAAACGTTCTAATAGTTTCTCTGTACCCCCTGCATGAACCCAAGGTGGTAAAATTACCCCAAGCATGGTACTGCCTGCCACATACGGATATTGGTCAAAAGAGATACGAATACCCTCTTTTTGGGCTTGCTCTAACATACCGAGCATTTCATCGATTAATCCCCAGTTTTTCTTACCGCATACTTTCATATGAGAAATATGCAACCAAACACCGGATGCTTTAGCGATATCAATAAGCTCTTGAGTAGACTGAATAATATCGTCAGCTTCACTACGTTGGTGAACAACAAAAATACCATTATGCTTCGCGGTAACCTTACAAAGCTCGATCATTTCGGCGGTATCGCCAAAGGCACAAGGCATATAAATCAATCCTGTTGATAAACCAAATGCCCCTGCTTTTAATTCACGCTCTAAGATCTCACACATTTTGGCGACATCTTCACGAGTAGAGGGATTACCTTCTAATCCCATTGCTTCCATTCTGATATTTCCATGAGGTACAAGGTAAGCGAGATTGGTTGCAGAGCCTCTGGCTTCCAACATCCCTAAGTAACCTTCGGTATTTTTAAAATGCCAATCAATACTGTCAGAATCTCCATCTAACCCCGCAATATTCTTACGCCATGCAGAAATATACTGCTCTGGCAATGGTGCTAACGCGACACCATCTTGCCCTAATAATTCCGTGGTGATCCCTTGACGGATCTTTGCCGATAATGCGGGATTAAGTAGAGCAGAAAGATCGGAGTGAGTATGCGTATCAATAAAGCCAGGACAGACTATCTTCCCTGTAGCATCAATTATTTGATCATTTGTTTTTGTCTCAAACTGACCGATTTTTATTATTTTTCCTTCATTAACCACGACATCAGCTTGAAATGCACTTGCCCCTGTTCCATCAATAACAGTGGCGTTTTTAAATATTGTTTTCATTCTGTTATTTCTCCAAAGAGCATCTGGCTATTTCGCCAGATACTCTTCTAGTAAGGATTTATTTGAGTAAGAATTAAAGGTGATAAAGGCTGTTCATAATGCTGTAATAACCGCGAGCAGCGCCTTTGAGTTGCTCAATCTCGATATATTCATCAATGGTATGTGCTAAATTTTCGCGAGATGGACCAAAACCAATCGTTTTAATACCCGCTTCACCCGCATAATGGCTACCGTTGGTACAGAAAGAGTATTGTGTGACCGTTGGTTTGAAACCAAATTCATGTAACCCTTTTAAAACACTTTGCACATAAGGGTCACTCTCTTCTAATACCCAACCAGGGAAGAAACGCTCACCTTCAATAGTCGCACCGGTGTAACATTTTTCAGTACCATAGGCATAAGAGACTTTGGCTTTAAAATCCGCATCTTGAGAAGCGAGTTCATCAATGGCTTTTTGCAGTGGTGCAAGCACGCCTTCTTTTGTTTCACCGACTAATAAACGGCGATCGTAAGTGGCTCGACAATACTCAGGTACAACAGAAGCTCCCGGATAAGGCGCTGATTTAATATCCGTCAGCTCTAAGATCCCTTTTCCTAATATCGGATGAACAGGTGGCGTTAATGCTCTGATCTTCTCGATCAGTTTTGCCATTTTATACACTGAGTTGATCCCAGCATCTGGGTTGGCGGAGTGCGCTGGCTTACCAAAGGTTTCAACAACAATTTCGGCACGGCCACGTTGCCCTATTTTCAGGTTTAATTCAGATGCTTCACCAATCACCACATAATCGGGTTTATATCGCTCTGAAACCAGTCTTGCCGCCACACCTTCAAAGCATTCTTCATGTACAATACAAGAGACATAAATACGGCCAGCAAAATTACGCTGATTATCTTGACCATAAAAACCAATTGCCGAAATCATCGCAGCCACAGCACCTTTCATATCACTAGTACCACGACCATAAATCTTGCCATCTTTTATTTCTGCACCATAAGGTTTTTCTTTCCAGTCTTGCTCACTCACTGGAACAGTATCGATATGACCATCAAAAATAAGGGTTTTCCCTGGGTGTTGGCCTATAATTCCACCAATAATATTGCCGTATTTATCAATATGAATATCGTCAAAATCATAGCTTTTCATCATCTCTTCTATGACTTTAACAACGTTACCTTCTTCACCCGAATAGCTTTTTTGTTGGATTAATAATTGGCAATTCTTAATAACTTCATCAAATCGGTTTGCTGATAACATACTTTTTCACTCCAAAAGACTTATTTGTTTTTTAAAATTGTTTGAAGCTAGGCAACTCACCATCCCACACGATATCGCGATAACGCTCAGGATCTGTGTCACCTTCAGTGCTTATCACAAGCACTCTTGCATTTTCATCTAATCCCAGCTCTTCTTTCACACTTTGATAAACCGGTGATTGCATTAAAATAGAGAGCAATCCTGTTGTCACAGCGCCAGATTCACCAGAAATGATGTGCGGATCACCGGGTAAAGGGTTCCCTAAAATCCGCATTCCCCTAGTCGCGACGGCATCAGGGCAAGAGAAAAATGCCGCTGAATAATCGCGTAACAAATTCCAACCAATACTATTCGCTTCACCACAAGCAAGCCCCGCCATAACGGTTTGTAAATCTCCGCCAACAGGAATGGCATCCGCTTTCCCTGATACGGCAGATTGATATAAACAGTCGGCAATACGTGCTTCTGCCACAATCACTTTAGGGGCTTGTTTGCCATAAGCTGCGGTTACCATGCCTTGCACCATACCCGCAAAAGAGCCCACGCCGGCTTGTACAAAAATATGCGTCGGTGGTACTTCATGTAATTGCGAAAGAGATTCCAGCATTAAAGTGCCATAGCCTTGCATGATCCATAAAGGGATCTCTTCATAGCCATCCCATGCAGTGTCTTGAACCACGATCCAGCCATATTTTTCAGCCATTTCCGCTGTCATTCTCACTGCATCGTCATAGTTCATATCAACGATTTCAGCGACTGCGCCTTCTCGTAAAATGGCATCTAAACGTTCTTGTGATGATCCTTTTGGCATATAGACCACCGCTTTTTGCTTTAACTGTCTTGCCATCCAAGCAACGCCACGTCCATGATTCCCGTCAGTGGTTGTCGCAAAAGTTACGCCATTTAACTTTTTCCTGATCTCATCACTGATCATTACCTCATAAGGTAATTCACTTATGTCCATTTCAAGAAAATCAGCGATATGGCGCGCCATCGCATAAGCACCACCTAACGCTTTAAACGCTTTTAAACCAAAACGGAAAGATTCATCTTTGAGATATAACTCACCAACCCCTAAAGTTTTAGCTAACTGGGGTAAATGAAATAACGGTGTAGGTGCGTATCCTGGAATAGTTCTGTGAAAATCTAACGCTTTGGCTAACTCGTCATAATGAAAAGGGGCAAGCTCAGCGGTTGGTTTTCGCGTAAATGAACTTTGGTTAATCAGGTACTGCAATTGCTCCTGCATGGAATTACCTCTTAATCACACTTTAAAATTCGCGATAACCCAATATCGCGATTAATCGGAATACATAGGGTTATCCCCTATATCGCAATATGTATGCCAACTCACTCAAAAAGCATCTAATAAAAATATAATTGATTGATTTTAAATATATTTATTGTTTTAGTGATTAAGGGGTAAAATTTCTGATACAGAAAAGCTGTGATCTAGACGGTTTTATTTAGTTGATAAATTATCAATAATAAGAAACTGTGTGAGCTTTATACAAAATAAAACTAACTAATTAATAAATAAGAATTAAATAAAACATCAAAAATAGATGATGATAATTTATTATCAATAATGATAATTTTAAGGTGAGAATGTGATGCACTCATTACTTAGTACACTGCAAGATGAAATCAGCAAATATACCGATGCCATTGCTGGGATCACTGGCACTGATGTTGAAATTATTGATAACAATTTAATTCGTATCGCAGGTACAGGACGTTACCGCTATATGCTCAATCAAGATGTCTCCAATAATGGGCATATTTATCGCCATGTGTTGCAAGTACAAAAGACTATTTTGATTGAAGATCCGAAAGAAAATAGCCTCTGCCAACTTTGTCAAAATCGCTTAACCTGCACTGAAGAGCTTGATCTTAATGCCCCTATTTTTCTGAATAACCAAGTTATTGGTGTAATTGGAATTATCTGTTCTAACCGAGAACAAAAGATGTTTTTGATGAAGCAAAAACAAGCTTTTATCACCTTTATCGAACAATTTTCAGAAATGATCTCAAGCCGTATTTTTGAATGCCTTGAAAGGCTTCGTGAACAAGAGCGATTTGGCACTTTTCGAAATTTAATTGATGTGATGGATAGAGGCGTAATTGCTATTGATAGCCAAGGTAAGATTTGGCATGCCAATCTTTCTGCTTTGCGTTTTTTTGATTGTGAGCTTATTGGTCAGTCTCTTGATATCGATATGACTGGCGATATCCTTTATGGCGATGAAGAAGCGTGGCTGATATTAAACCAGCAACGCTATCATGTTCTGTGTAAAAAAATCACCTTTTCATCAGTTGATAACGACCAACTTACCATGGTTATCTTTCATGATGCCCGTGATTATATGACGCAGGTAAATGCCCTTTCCGTTGATGAAAATCCCCACTCTCCTTTAATTGGTAATTCACAAAATATGCTTCACCTAAAAAGCATGCTAAGTAAAGTTGCCGTAAGCCATGCCAGTGTGCTTATCACAGGAGAAAGTGGCTCAGGTAAAGAAGTGGTTGCTTATACTATTCATCAACAAAGCCTACGCACAAAGCAGCCTTTTATTACTATTAACTGTGCTGCTATTCCTGAACAACTCTTAGAAAGCGAGCTTTTTGGTTATGTGCGTGGCGCTTTTAGTGGTGCTGATCCTAAAGGCCGTATTGGTAAATTTGAATTAGCTCATGGTGGTAGCCTATTTCTTGATGAAATTGGTGATATGCCTTTGCATTTACAAGCCAAACTTTTACGTGTACTCCAAGAAAAAAGTATTACCCGTGTTGGCTCTAATAATCTAATTAATATTGATGTGCGTATTATTGCCGCCACAAACAAAGATCTGCGTGAAATGGTAAATAAAGGGCAATTTCGTGAAGATTTATTTTATCGTCTCAATGTTGTTCCGATCCATACACCAGCATTACGTGATCACAGAGAAGATATTGCAGAGCTTGCACAATTCTTTGCTGATAATCTGGCTTTAACCTATCAAAGGCCTTCCACGAAGATCCCCAACGTTGTTATTAACTACTTATATTCCTATGATTGGCCCGGTAATATTCGCGAGTTACGCAATGTGATTGAATATATGTATGTTATGCAAGGGGATACCGTCGATTTAAATCTCAGCCACCTTCCGCCTTATCTGTTAGAGGCTTCTCATGGTGATATATTAGAAAAAGAAAATCTTAGTCGTATCTATACCAAAACTAACGCATCCCATGAACATCAAACTCAATCCTTAAACACACAAGAACTTCTCAAAACTAAAAGCTTAACATCAGAGTATCAAACCATTATGGGCATATTAGAAAAAACAGGAACAACATTGGAAGGAAAGAAGAAAGCAGCAAAGATCTTAGGAATAAGCATTGCCACTTTATATAGAAAAATGAAAATACGATAAAAATTATTTAAAATTAAATTTTAATTTAATCAAAAGATTTAAATAAAATTTAAAGTTTTAATAAGAATTATTCCCACTAATTATTCTATCTATATTATTAGAAACTCTTCTTTTAATGACTACCTTTTATAAAGTATTGTTACCATGATATTTTAATCTTAATGCCATTTGTAACAAAATATATTTTCCATAAAGTAAATTTGAACTATCTCCCTTTCTTCCTTTCACTACATGAAAAATCAACCATATGAAAAATAAGCATAAATAATTTTATTTTCATTATCTTATTAATGTTTTTTCTAAATCACATAAGAAAACTTTGTAACACTGTACATAAGACATTATTAAATAAACTACATAGAATCCACCTGTACAGAAATTGAAGTCATTTTCTATATTCAGAATTAGTATTAATTATAAAAAGCAAAGTAATAAGAGTTGATTGTGAATTTTATGATTAATACTAAAAGCTATTGTATCTAAGATTATATTTCTATTAGAACTATCTTTTTTAATTTCTTATATCTATTGGTTCTTTTAGTTAACTTATGAGCAATAAGGATAAGCGGATCTTAGAGTAAATAGCACTTAATATGATTTATTAAATACTATTTATATCAATCACTAGGGGTCAACAATGTCTATTTTAACAAAAAAATTACTTCCAATGGCTTTCGTTATTTCAGCAATAACGGCAAGTACAACAGTTTCTGCTGAAGAGCAAACAGGTCAAATTTCTTTCACTGGTTTAATTTATGCATCAACTTGTACCATTGATATTAATGGCACCGGTTCTGATGGTAACGTTAATATGGGGCGTTATGCTACCAGTGAATTTGACGGTACAGGTAGCGAAGTAGGAGGAACTGGCGGTAATGGTAAATTAGATATCTCTTTAATTAATTGCCCACCTCAAGGTAAAGTTAAATTAAAACTAGAGGGTAAAACAGATAGTAGCTCTAACCAAATTTTGGCATTAGATAATCCTAATGATACTAACACCGCAAAAAATGTCGGTATTCATATTTATGATCATGATGATTTAGATGTTCCTTACAATATTAATTTTGCTGAAGAATATGACATTAAAGATAATGGAGATCTTAAATCTAAAACATTATCTTTTATTGCCAAATATGTCAGCACTGATAATGACGTTGAAGCAGGTCGTGCTGATGCAACATTAAATTATACTCTGACTTATCAATAATAAATAAATGCAGGTTAATTATTATATTAACCTGCATATCTTAAAGAGGTACTTTTTGATGATATTTAAAAAAATGCTATTAGGACTAGGCTTAATATTTAGCTCAATCACATCTAGCTTTGCTGGATTTGGTTTAGAAACAACCCGTGTTGTTTATAATGAAAGTAATAATAATGAAGGATTTGTTGCATTTAATAGCGATAAAAATACTAATTATTTATTACAATCTTGGGTCGAAGATCTTAATGGGAAACTTACCCAAGATTTTGTTATTACACCACCATTAATTAAATTAATAGCTCAACAAAAAAACACATTACAAGTGACTAAAAATACAATCTTACCTAATGATATTGAATCTATGTATTGGATAAATGTTAAATTTGTCGCACCAAGTAATGAGAACTTAGAGAATGTACTTCGCTATTCTATGACCAATAGAATTAAATTAATTTATAGACCTCAATCTCTTAAAAATGCCAATATTGAAAAAGAAATCAAAACGTTAAATTGGAATATAAAAAATGAAAACCTCGTAGTATCAAATAAATCACCTTATTTTATCAATATTGGGAAGCTAATAATCGATGGTAAAGAGATTGAAAATATACCTAGTTTTCTTTTACCAAAATCAGAAACAACAATTAATGTAGGTAAAACACTTCCGAGCAATAAGAAAATAGAATTATTTTATATCGATGATTTTGGAAAAAGTCTTCCAGTGGAATTCTCATTATAATAAGAGACGTTATTCAATATGAAAAAGACAATGGATAATTATTTAAATAAATCGCCACTCCATTTATTTATTGTTGGTGTTTTATTCGCTTCTTTTAATACATCTGCAAACGATTATTATCCTGCTAATCTATTAAATATTGAAGGAAGTACACAGCAAGTTACCAATGAAGATCTTAATGTCTTTAGAGAGAATAATATTGCTCCAGATAGTTATACTGTAACACTTTTTGTGAATGACAATCGCATATTAACTCGTGAATTTGATTTCATTCTGATGGAAGATGAGGATGGTAATAAAATATTAGCACCTCGCCTTTCCGCTGAAGAATGGTATAACGCAGGTATTGATCTCCCTCATGATGTGATTAATAAAAACAAAAATAATGATTTTATTAATCTCAACGATATTAACAATACCAGTGGTTATCTTGATCTAAATAGAAAAAAATATATTTTAACAATACCACAGTTATATGTTAACGAAGATAGACTAAAAGAAAATGAAATAAAAAATTGGGATTCAGGTATTCCTGCATTATTAGTTAACTATGCCTTATCTTCATTCAATAGCCGTAGTCATGGTAATACAACAGACAGTTATTATGGCAATATTCAAACCCAAGTTAACTTAGGACCTTGGCGCTTTAATAACTATTCAACCTGGACAAAGAATGAGAATGGCGATAAAAAATGGAATACGCTAAGTAATGTGATTTCTAGAGCAATCACCAGTATTAATAGTGAATTAATGATTGGTGATCTTTATTCTTCTTCACAACTATTTGATTCAGTAAAATTTAGAGGCATTAAATTAGTCACTGATAGATTAATGACACCAACACAAAATAGAACTTATGCACCGAGTGTTTCTGGTATTGCCAATTCAGAATCTATAGTGACTATTACCCAAAATGGCCAAGTCATTTATAAACGCAGTGTACCTGCCGGGCCTTTTAATATCACTGATTATTATCCGATGAACAGTGGGGGAGATTTACATGTTAGCGTTACTGAAGCCGATGGCTCTGAAAAAAATTTCATAGTCCCCTTTTCTTCTATTGCCAATCTTGAACGAAAAGGTGAAATAAAATATAGCTTTTCAACCGGTAAATATGACGGTAACAATAGCGGTGATGGCGCCTATGTTGTTCAAACTGAGGCTTTCTATGGTTTAACTGACTACGTTACTCTTTATGGCGGCGTGCTTGTTGGTGAAAAATATCAATCTGTTGGTATCGGAACTGGGCTCAATTTAGGTAGCTATGGTGCAATAACCTCTGATTTACTATACGCAAAATCTTCCACTAATCATGGTAATGACGCATTACATGGTAATGCCATTAGAGTAAATTATTCTAAAAATATATCAGTTACAGATACAACACTTTCATTAGTCGGCTATCGTCATTTTGATGCCAACTTTCTTAATTTTACGCAAGCAATGGAACACAAGGATACAAAATATAATCCTAATAATGGATTAAAAAATGAATATACATTCTCCATTAACCAGCCTTTATTTTCTAATAATGCATCAATTAATTTAAACTCTGTTATTTATAAGTATGTCGATGGCAAAACTGTTCACTCTTATAATACAGGTATTAATAGCTCTATTAATAAAGTTAGCTATAGTATTTATTATACTTATTATGATGGTAGTCGTTATAACGATAAGAATAAAAATAGTCATGATTTAAGTATGAATATTAGTATTCCATTCTCATGGAATGAAAACTACATTTGGGCTAATTATGGTATTTCGACTAATAATGATAGCCAAGTATTACAAACCGCACGTCTAAGCGGAACCTATGGTGATAAAAACCAAGCCAATTGGGATGTTTACCAAGGATATGGCAATAAAGGTGTTAATTATAGTGGTGGTTTAAACGGCTCTTATAAAGCACCAAACGCTGTCGTTAATGCAGGATATTCATATACAGAAGATAAACAAAATATTAACTACGGTATTAGTGGAGCATTAATAGCAACACAATATGGAGCGGTATTTACGCCTTCATTACAACAAACAAACGCATTAATATTGACCAAGGATACCTCTGGTATAGAAGTGATTAATGGTCAATCTATTAAAACCAATAATAGTGGGTTAGCGGTTGTTTCTGGCATGTCTCCTTACCAAAAAAATAGCATTAGCGTTAATACCAATTCAATACCTAGTAACACTGAAATCTCGAACAATATTATTAGTAATATTATTCCGACCAAAGGTGCATTAGTGTTGGCTGATTTTGATGCCAAAAAAGGATTTAAATTCCTACTAACATTACAGACACCGGATAAAAGTACCATTCCAATGGGCGCTAAAGCCGTGATTGATAATGATGATACACAATTAGTAGCAAGCTTCCATCAACTCTATTTTGTTGCCAATAAACCACAAGGCAACATTCAAGTTTCATGGACTATTCACGGTGAGCAGAAAATCTGTCATGCAACTTATGACATTAATAACAAAGCGCCAGTTAATGGTTTATATATTTTAGATACTGAGTGTAAATAAGGAAATAAAATGACTAACTTAAAAAATAAGATGAATAAATTATTATTTCTAATTTTTATCCTTAGTTTATCTTCTCTCTCTTTTTACAGCCATGCGGCACCAGATTGTGTTAATAACGGGGGTATTAAACATGGCACGATGGATGCGAGAGGTGGCACAATTGAACTAAAAGGAATGGTCAAAAAAAATCAAGAAGTAGCCCGTTTTACATTTAAACGTGATGGCTCTGATGTTGCTGTTGCGGATTGTCCTGATGGTGCTGAGTTTTATGCTTATGCAACATATAGCGAGGCAAGTGGTGTAATGCCAACGTATTATATGGATATTGATGGTAGACCAGCTTATTACGTTGTTCGAAATGCCCCTATAGTCGGCTTAGATGATTATGCTTATGTTCTAATCGAAAACCAGTCTGGTCTTGCATTTAGAAGCCAACCAGGGCAAGAAGTCCCCGTTAATGCACCCAAGCTTAATACTAGAGACGCGACGGTAATTGTTTACGCCACTAAAGATAACCCTAAATCACAGCGTTTTACGACTCAATATATTGGCTCTATATTAATTAATCGGTTTAATTCAGGTGGTGGTACGACAGCCGTTGGCTTTAGTTACCGTTTATCGGTAAATATTATCAGCGCTCCCACATCATGCAGTGCAGAAAATACTAACCTTGAAATGAATCTCCCTAAAATGCCAATTACTGCATTTTCTAGCCTTGGTTTTCCACGCGATAATCAATATGCTGAAGATAATCTTAGAATAAATTGTACTGGTAATGCTTCCGCTAAAATTAAATTGATGGCACATAATACGACAAGTTATGACGGGCAAAAAACAATTATAAAGCCAGATAATGAAGGTGACGGTAATAATGCCAAAGGTGTAGGCTTTGTGGTTTCAGCCCCTCTAAATGATGATACAGTATTAATTAATAATCAGTTTGTGAAACTGGCTGATTTAACCAGTGGGATCAATAATGTTCCATTAAAAACTGAATATTATCGTTATGGTGATGAGGTAAAACCCGGCAAGCTTAGTGCCTCTGCAAACTTTGTATTGGAGTTTAATTAAAAAGTCTTTGATAATTAAATAATCCACAATCTTTAAAAGAAAAAAACGCTATTCATTTTAATAGCGTTTTTTAATCAATAAGAAAGAATTAAGGATAAGCAGCTATTAATACGGCTGTACCACTATAATTACCCCCACTAGCATTTGTTCCTTTTAAAATACTTTCTATTTGGATCTGCTTATATTGCCCCACTCTAGAAGTAAATTTCTGTCCTCGATGACCAGTCTCAGCATCAATCATTTCAATTTTGCTATAGATAGTACTATTTGTGCCATCGACTTTTAAAGGTAAACGCTGTTGAGGATCACCATCTTTGGTATAAAACAGTTCAAATTCAACGGGGGTTGGAACAACGTGATCACAAGAGAAATTAATTGGTCTAACAACTCGGCTTTCATACTTTTCAGCATTTAATACACCGTGATTAATAATTAGACTTCCACCTACATCAGTTCGACATTCTGCTGGGGAAATAATAGTACCACCAATTAAACGCATAGGTGCCGTTACGCTAGATACTGGCATCATTTGTGGTAACTTAGCCATCGTTTGAGCTAATGGGAATGTACTGTATGCACGAGAATATCCCGCAAATTCAGAAGAAGGAATAACCGTGATCCCATCTAGGTTTCTCTTTTTTACATAAACAGATACTTCAAATGGAAATTGATAAACAAAGCTTTTCATAGTAGCAGTACCACTACCTGTTTGGCATATACTAGCTTTATAATTTATCCAATTATCCACCATTCCTTTATTTGAATAAATAGTCACAAAAGTATTAAAACTTAATTGATAGAGAGGTAATCCATTAATTGTTGCAGCACCCGGTGCACGAGGAATATAAGTAAAAATCCTATGAAAACCTTCTCTCTTAACCGGTTTTACACTAGCATCCTCTTGATAAAAAGCCCCCGTACAATTAACTCGTCCTGATGGGCGTAATCCCTTATCACTGATAACATAAGTCTCACCGACTTTATAATAATAAACACCATCAGTACCAACAGTAGGTATATTGGATATTTTCGCATTCCGACTTAAGTCAATAATATATCCATCTTGAGAACTTTGTGCCGTGCTTGTATATATTTTAGCAGGTGCCGCTACTGCATTGTTTGTTAACAATAGTCCCGTTACAAAAATAGTGTAAGAAATTTTATTTAGCACTATTAAAAAACTCTTCATATCAACCTCTAATTATAATCAACTAATAACGAGACATTAGCTGTAAAAGGTCCCATTTTAAGCTGTGAGCCAGCTTGATTTGATACCAACTGAGTACTTAGTGAAATTTTTCCTGAATTACTACTACTAAGGATCGGTGTAATACGTTCATAACGCTGAACATTAATTTTACGTTTACCACTGGTAATATCAGAAAATTCAATACCTAATTGAGCTGTTGTTGTAGCTAATACATCAGTACCATTATAAGAAAAATAACCATTATCTTTAGGAGAAAGATATAAGTTCATCATTTTATTTAAGTTACAATCTTTAATTAATACATCAAAGGTTTTAGGTGGTGTTTTTACTATTGCATTAACATCTACATTTTGAAAATCAACAAATAGCTCTTTCGCGCCTTTAGCATCCGTCACTGTACATGCCGGATTAATTAAGGTCGCATTAACTGTAATATAAATTTCAGCAGATGAAATAGGTACATATAATAAGCTAATAGTTAGCGCTAGTATTATTTTTTTCATTATCGCCTCCTATTGATAATCAATATTAAATGTAATTGTCGATGAAAATGCACCCTCTTTTAAATCCCCAGTGACAGGTGGGCGTGCATAAACCTTAAAATTCAATAAATTTTGTTCATTTTGACCTGTCACCAAAACACGAGCCATATCAATTTTTTCATTAAATTTAATGACTGTATCGTTATTATCCAGTAGACCTAATAAAACATTAGAGCCACCTTCTGTTTTTAAATAGCTAATACCTTTATCTGTTACAAGAGTATTGCTATTTAATTTTATTGAAATTGTTTTATTTAAATCACTCACATAACAATCAATAATGGGTATAGAAAAATCGACAGGTTGAGAACGGCCATATTCATAAAGATATTTGCTACTAATTTTATTAAGCTGAACCTCTAAGTTATAAGGTGATTCAGGGAGCTTACACCCTGTAGAAACTAGATTTCCCATAAAAGAAATATCTAATGAACCACCCGCATAGCTATAAGTAGAAAGGCTACATAATGGCAATAGTAGATAAATCAACTTATTCATAATATATCTCCATCAGATAGCTATGAGCACCTAATTCTCGCGCTTCAAATTGCAATGCATTTTTACCATTTTGTAATGAAAATTTATGCTTTGATAAAACACGATCATATTCAATAAAAGATAAATTAATCGGTGTCGGTGCTGTCATATTTTTAACAGTCTGTGGAGCAAAAGAATTACCCATACCACATTCAGATAAATTCGCTGTAATTAAAAAAGCGTCATAACTTAGAAATTTATTTTTTGGACGATAAGTTTTTATTTTGTAGTCAATAAATTCACAGGGCGAACTGACAAGATTTGCAGTGACATAAATATAGCCACTGCTTTTATTGTTATATGCACTTTCTATCGTCTCAGTAGAATTTAATAAAGGTTTTGTTTCAATAGTAATTATTTTGGCATAGGCATAACTCCCAGATAATAAAATTATCATAGATAAACAGCTATTTTTTAGATAACGAAATTTCCGGGAATTCATATTCTATTCCTTATGTTACATTTCTTTTGCTACTGTGCATTTAGCTTGATCACACTTAAATTGCAGCGTCGGTTTTCCGCCATAATCATTAATAATGGTCATATAGGGAACATTTGTTTTAGGTACAGCAACTTCATAATCTGATTTAGGTGGGATCATCACAACACTAAAGGCGCCTGTTTCAGATGCTTTTTGTGTTGAAGCCAATCCAATCACAGTTAAATAAAAAGGTGTCACGTTATTCACGGTATACCCTTTCGCGGATGGTGTTAATGTCACATTATGGAACCACATGCTGTCTGCTTGTGACAGAATTTCTGCAGGACGATAGAACAGTTTTACTCTACTTTGTAATGCAATTTGTAAAACATTCGCTTCTTCAGATTTAGGCGGAACTTCACGTAAGTTATAGTAAAAAACAGTCTCTCTATCTTTTGGTAATGATGCGATAGAAGGTGTCGTACTAATTTGTACAATACTTGATGATTTAGGATCTAGACGCTGGATTGGTGGCGTCGCAATTAATGGCCCTGTTGTTAATTTTTTTTCATTAGCATCATCAATCCACGTTTGTGCTAAATAAGGAAGTGTTGGATTATCATTACGAATAGTAATGTTAATCGATTTTTCAGTTCCAGGAAAAATCACTCTCGTTCTATCTAGTGTTACTGCACTTTGAGCAACACTAGAGATCCCCATTAATGAGATAAAAAGAGTGGAAATGACAGTTTTATTAAATTCTTTTTTCATTTACGGTTAACCTTATTAGTATCACTTACATGGCATTAATAGCATCTGTGTTTTTGGATCAATGGTTTCAGGTAAATTAATGGTGCAACGCTTTTCATTTCCCCAGAAGACGCCCAGTTCTTCATTTTCAGCAACACCCACTACCCAAGCTATACCTTCGTCTCCAACAATACCTAATTCCACATTATCTTTATTACGAATACTTGCCCCAAATGGTGGGTGTTTACCATCACTCATATTAACTGTGGCAAATAACTTATAACCTTTAATTACTTTCATTTGGCGATAACCAATTGCACCTCTTGTTAAAGTGACATCTGTCATCGTATCAATAGCGTCATAGTTATCCGGTAATGCACTTACATCAATCGCTGCTGATGAACTACGGAAACTAGTAACACTTGGTATAACTGCTAATCCAAATGCGTTTGTTTTTACTGATTCACCTTCAATTGGAACACCCGCTATTCCCGGAGTTTCAATAAGTAAGCGTGTATCCCCATAAGCAGGTTGATGAAGCACAAGGCCATGAGATGTTCCTGTTAAACCACCAGAAAGTGTTCCGCTTAAACTTTTATATTGACTAGGTACATAACTTGCACTTGCAGCAAGGTTTGCAAGACTCATATCTTTACTGACATAACCACTAAATGAAGATTCTGAATCCACTTCTTTTCCATGTGTTAAGCCTGCATTCATACTGTAGCTTAAACCTTCATCATATCCACTATAGCCCACGTTATGGTTGTAACGTCCTTTTCCATCTGTTTTTGTATATTGTTCAGAGAAAGTCAGGTTGCCACCTTGATCGAAAGGCACTGATACATACAAACTTAACGTATCATCATTCACACCTTCACGCTGAGAGCGAAAAGCTGAGAGTGTTAAGTTAATATCGCGGATCTTCACTTTAGATAAAGAGAATCGCGTATTTGCATAAATACCATATTGCGTTTGAGAACGACTATTCCAGAAAGTATTATGTTGATAATTAAGTGATAATGAGAAATTATCAAAATATTTATTTAAATAAATTTGGTAACTTTCTTTTGGAGAATAAGCATCCTGCCCAGTTCTTCGCTCTTCCATAGCTTGGCTTAAGGTGCGATAGTCTTCATCCGTAAAACGATAACCAGCAAAGGTAATATTGGTTTTTACTTCATCAAATGATTTCGAGTAGTTCACACGATATGAACGACCTTGTTTATCACTCTCTGATAATTTGGCAAATGATTGGTTGATATCAAAAGAGAGCGCACCAAACATAGAAAGGTCACGCCCAACACCAACGGCAACAGATTGGTAGTGTTGAGATAATTGGCTACCACCATATAAGCTCCATGCATTACTCACACCATAGGAAATTTCACCGCCAATTGCTGTATCACCCGTTAATCTATGATCTTCATAACGTGATTTACCCCCCACCAATTTATAGCGGATTTGCCCAGGACGAGTTAAGTAAGGCAGTGTTGCAGTAGAAATAGTAAATTTACGCTCTTCACCATTATCTTCACGAATAGTGACATCTAATTGCCCTTGGATAGAGCTATCCAAAGTCTGAATTCTAAATGGTCCAGGTGGAACCGTTGTTTCTAAAATAATACGATCTTGGCTTTTAACAATAATGGTTGCATTCGTTTTTGCTACACCAACAATTTCTGGCGCATAGCCCACCAACTTAGGTGGTAACATACGATCGTCACTTTCTAAGGTGATACCCGTGTATTGCCAAGCATCAAATAATTGTGAATAAAAATAGTTTTCACCAACAGTTAATGTCGCAGCCAACGCTTTAATAGAACGATAAGCATAGAAACGATTGAAATCAAAATTATGTGATTCATGTTTATCACTGCTATTTCCGCCGTTTTCTTTCTGGTAACTCATACTATAGTCACTACGAAAACGCCAAACGCCCATATTAAAGCCACTGGTACCATTCATAGATGCATAAACAGATTTAGAACCTGAATTATATTTAGCACCGCTGAGTGATAACGTGTAATCAATAAATGCACCTACAATACCTTCCTCCCAACGCGAAGGAGGTACCCATGAAGGATCTGAATATTGTAACCACGTTTGTGGAACCGTTAATTTAAGCGCGAGTGCGGGCAAATCAAATGTTAAATTTGTCCCCGTTAATGGGGATAAATCTAAACATTGACCATCATGATGTGTTAGAACTTTTTTTTCTGCTTCTTCTGTTAATCCTAATTTTTCAAGATTATTACTAGGCACACAGACAGTATTAAATATATTTTCTGAAGATGCTGTTTTTTCAATTGGATAAACAGAGACTTTTTGACTAGGGCCGATCCTTTCACCATTACTAAAAATAGTAAGATGGTAATCCCCTGGCATAATATAGCCAGCACTATTAAATTGGCTGATATCAATATTTGCAGCATCGGAAGCATCAAGAATATCTGTATTAAATTCGACAGAATAAGCGTAGAAGCACGGTGACATTGTGAGTAATAAAACTACTTTTGCCATATTTTTTGAAATTAGCATATTCATTCACCGTGATAATGTGATCAAAAAAATAAATTTATTATCTATTTATAATCGATTGAAAAATACACAAATGCAGAGTGCTTTCCTGCTTCTATTATTTGATTAGTAAAAGCAAGTTCAATTTGATAATTTAATATAGGTTCTCTTTTTGCATCTTTAGTATGATATATAAGATGATCAATATAATAAGGCTTATTAGGGGTAATTATATTCTCATCTTCATCTAAAATATAAAAACCTAGTCCATTAGAGCTTCCAGACATCGAAAATATAGAATCATTATTAGCTTCTAATCCATTAAATTGAATATTTAATGCTTTCTTATCTGTATCACTATATTGACTAACACAACTCGATAATCTTATATAAAATTTCTTTCTTAAATTTTCTCTCTTTACTTTATTATCAATGGCAGATAACGATATATCTCCAAATTGGATGTATTGATAACGATCTTCCATTTCAATAGAGCAAGGCGATGCTATAATTGAGCCAACTAATGATGCATTGCCTTTGAGAACTTTAGGTTTTACCACGTCATCAAAAGCAAAAGAGACTGATGATACAAAAAATAGTACTCCCATCGTATTTAAAATAGTCAGATACTTATTTTTATTAAATTTCATCATCTCATTACCATTATTTAAATATGTATAGGGGAAAATCCCCTATACATATATTGGTGCATTATTCGTATGAAATACGGAAGTCAGCGATAGCAGAAAATTCGCCTTCTTTAACTTCTTTAGATGCATCAACAGCTTTAGCTAAAGCAGTGAACTCAAGTACGTTAGTACCTTGTTTGTTACGCATTTTAGCTAAGATATCAGTAGCTTCACCAAATTTGTAAGTATCGATAGCGATACCAACGTTGTTAGCTTTAGTTCTGTCAGTTGCTAACAGTGTATTTGTTGCATCTGCATATGAACGTCCGTCAAATTGGATTTTCATAGTTTTAACAGGTAACCAGTCGCCATTTTCATCTTTTTTGAATTTGTCGAAGTTACACTGTTCTAATTTAATAGTGAATGCTCTTTCTCTTTCATTACCTTGCTCTAAGAACACACGAGAAATTTCACCAAATTTAACTGTTTGATTTAGACTTTCGTCAGCGATGTTACATGGAGAATCAACAACTGAACCAACGAAGTTAACTACGCCATTATTATCAGCAATAGAACCGAAAGATGCTAAAGATAATGCAACTGCAGCGCCAACGATGCTTAATTTCTTAAATGTCATTATGTATACCTCAAAAGTAAGTTAATATCTGACTAGCGTCATTTTTTAAAATAGTAGAGCTTATCTTTATTAGATTAAGATATTTAAAAAACCTTGATCTAATTACCTAGATATTATTAATGGAATAATTAATTTATATTTTCTAATTACTCCACCAAATTTCGTTACGCACATACTATAACTTGAAATATTTCTTTTCAATTTGTAAAAAAACTTAAGGTTAAATAAAAAATAGTAATTATTTTTAATGAAATATAGGGATAAAAGATCAAAAAACATCAAAAAACGATCAATAACAAGTGTAATAAACTAAAAAGCAAATTAGGATAATCCGCATATGAGCAGAAGATTAATTTATTGATACTCGCATTGTGATTAAAAATAATATTATTTACCATAAATTAAGACTATTCTTGGTCATTGATATTCAATAAGAAACATCAAAATTACACGTAAAACACGTAAAAAATACACATATTTAATTTTATTAACAATCTTGAAACAAAAGTGGAGAAAAATATGGAATGAATATATATCAATAATCACATTTAATATTACTAATCCAGATAACTTTTTAAATCAAAAAAACAACAATAGAATTATTGTCTAATAAATTCTATTATTAAGTCCTTATTTACCCATCTAAAACAGAACGCCAACATAATTGTATGGTTATATTTTCACACACAAATAAATTAAGTATTATTACCTAATTATTTAAATCTCTTCTTTCAGAGAAGAAACTTTCGTTTGTTAAAAACAAGTAGCAAAAAAAACATTTTACTCACAATCAATATTGAGATACTTAACTCAACTTAATATATTAAATCTCACTTAAATTAATCTATTAGTTATTAAATAAAGTTAATTATCGTAATGTTATACTTGTAAATACTAAAAATAGAATATCTGATAACTACTTATTATTAGAATAATCATGTAACTATTTTTTATATTTTGGATAAATAATAATATCTATATTTCCTTCATAAACATTTATTATCTTAATTCGATATACATTAAACAATGATAGAAAGAAAAGTGAATTTATTCTCTTTAGTAAGCTTTTCATAATCACTGATAGGTTTGCACTATTCACTAACTGAGTAGTAGGAACTGGCTAGTTATATTATAAGTAGAGTTCTAATCAATTAAGCTTCACTGTGTTACATTGCATACAATCGTTATCACATACTGTTATAATTGTGTCGCAATATCACGTATCCATGCCTTTAATGGGCTCGACAGCTATGCCTGATCACTTCTTATTGGTCGCGCATTGATCACAGAGAAGCTTATCGAATGCATTAAATTCTTTTTCTGTTCTTCTTTAACTTGATGCTATTGAGTATACATTGGAAGCTCGAAAAGCAGGTAACATACTAATATGTCAGGGATTCCAGACATAAAAAAAGACGCTTTTAGCGTCTGATTTTTGGTGCGAAGGCCGGACTCGCAAAACAAGACTAACAACATGAAATTTAAATAATATATTTTTAGTGTTTATTTTTATACCCGTAAATGTACCCATATTAAAAACATTGCATTGATAGATATAAAAATTAGGACAATATTTGGTTTATACTTTATCAGCCTAAAACATGCTAATAAGTCGAAACCATGAAAACGATAAACGAGCTCAGAAAAGAAGCATTAAAATTTCGAGAACTACTTAACAACTGTGATAAATCAAATACGGAACTCGTAATAGATTGTTTTCCTATTATGAGCTGTAAGCTTTCCTCGATGCTTGTAGCATACCATTTTAAAAAAAATGGAGATTCGTTATAATCAACTACATACCCTAAAATTATTTAATCGCTTTCAATATTCAAAGTAGCACTCATCAATAATATAAAATAGGTGATACCAAGGAGTATATTTGCTAAATAATAGTTTTAACACTAAATAGTATCATTTAGTTGAATGAATAGTAGCCATTCCATTAACACCCCTAGATTTTTTGAATGAAGAATAAGGATTGAATATACTTCTTATTATCTGCTAGGACGTTAACCTAAGTTGCAAAAAAAGCTTCATTAATTCTACATATTCAGAAGATCTCTGCTCAATCTCATTTTTATCAGCTTCTGACAACCCATGTAGATAACCATTCCTAAGTTGTCTGGCACTCTTGCTCCCTCTATTTCCAGTCCCCCCCTTATAAATTAAATCTAAAGACTCATATTTAAAATATAAGTTAAAATGTTCCAAAGCATTTCTTAAAGTACCTATATTTAATGCACTTTTATTATTTAAATTTTTATCTTTTTGATAAAAAGATTGCAATTTTGCAGCAAAAACTTCACAACGAAGATAAAAGTCAATAAATTCACCAACCTTTCCTTGGCATGAAAAACCAGGGGCTGCTTTAACTACACTCTCTAATCCTAAATTTCTTCGAGCAGATAATACTGAGTTCTGTCGATGACTTCTTTCTCTATTAATCATAAATACCCATAGTTAGCTAAAACCTTCGAGAGTACATATCACATATCACATATCACATATCAAAAGTCCCACTTTTTCGAATTATATCTTACTTCTTTAAGCATTTATGTGACTAAATTTACAATGATTAAAACGTAAATAAATTTTATATATAATCTTCTAGTTTTAGCGTTCTAACCTAAACTCAACACTTTGTAGTGTCATATTTATAAATAGGTTATATACTTAAAACAAATAAATCTCTATGTAGATAGAATCTTAGCTAATGTTTAATTATATTTATAAGGGATCTCATGGCAGTAGCTCCTCAAGTTTTTCCACACACAGCTATTTCTACGTGGAGTGGATTTGTCTATCAGGGCAAGTTGGCGCTGTACCATTGTCTGAAGATGATGTCCTCAGACTATGAAGCGAACCGGGATTTGAAGCTGCAGTTGGAAAGTCAGGATGACTTCGCGATTTTTCGTCACCAGCAATGCCTGTCAATGCATCAGGTCAAAGCGTACAAGGATACGCGTTTTTCTGCCTACAGTGATGGAATCACGACTCAACGGGATAATGCGAGGCAGCGGAGAGTGCCACTCGCTTATTTTCATGTTGCCCGCTCAGTAACAAATATCCCAGCAACATTTGATGCTGACTATACACCAGTGAGATTTTATGCTTATCCCATTCCCCCCGATGAAGCCGGTAATGTCACCCAATCATTTTGCCCGCTGAACCAAGTTGACATATTTATTCGAAATGAACTCTCCAACCTACTTATTAATATTGCAAGACAACCCTCCTGGAAAAATAATATTGTTGTCAATATTCAGAACACGCTGGAAGCAATGATAAATACGAAGGTCATTATGACCCATAGCAAGATACACGAGTCCACTCGTCATCAAACTGTAATCGCTGCCAGCGAGTTCATCGAGTTTTCAGAACTGTATCGCGTAATCGAAGCTGATGATTATGCCCCGTATGAGAATGAAGCATTCTTCCTTAGCCGTCTACAGATTGATATTGGTACGTACTACCAAGAATTTTGCGAACGCCAAGACGGCCTCTCTCAAACAGCATGTCAAAAATTAGATGACTATCTGGCTACCATTACTACACTAAATGCTGAGGGAATGAAGACATTTCTACGAGCAACTATGCCGCATAAAAAGGGACGTTTTAAAACACTGTTTGAATTTAAAGACCAATCACTCGATCGTGATGCAATGCGACTTGGGATGTTTACGATTTTCTGGAAACTAGTTCAAGCTGCACGTAATGATAGTTCTGCCGTTACATTTTCGTGGTTGAATGAAGGAGTTTTTTATTATCCAACAGGTATTTACCATGCTACAGAACATCAGGATAGTATTTGTCGTGACATCATGGAACAGGCTATTAACGAAGATGTGGAGTGCTTATTTGAATCTGGTGCACTTATCACTAGCGCCATAGATAGACCTTCAATCTCAAATGTGATCGTAGGTATTGACTCGGCGGAGGGAGTTGATACTCCTGAACGCGAATTACTAAAGGAAAACCGCATAGGGAATTATAAGAAGATAGCTATGATTTCTTTAAACAATGTACCTGAGAGTTTGAAAGATGCAGAACTTGATTGAACAGCTATTTGAGTCAAGAGGCTTGACTCGTAATCTCTCCACAGACTTACCACTATACCAATATAATTGTACTAAAAAGACAAATTATTGGCTAATAATCCATGATGAACCAACAATCACCCCTGAAAGTCAAGCTGAGTGGTTACATAAATGCAAAAATGCTACTGTCGATCCTGCTATTGAAAAAAATATTAACTTATTGATTGTATGGAACACTAGCAGCAGCAAAGTGCTCGCCAGTAAGCAAGCTCACCATATAGAAGAAGATTACTACTTCTTTAAAAAGCATGTACTTCCTTACACGACCAAAGAATTCGAAGCACTACGTGAGCAGATTGATCTTCAGGGCTTTACAACCATTTTTCAAGAATCAATTACTGCCACAGATACCTTTACTGAGTATAAAATGCGCTACCTAGAAGGAGGCTGGCAAAGTCTATTATACAGAATTGCAATAAAGCTTCCCTTTATCTCCATTAATAGCTCGGGTACTTCCGATCTAACCAGCCTCGAACGCAATATTCGAGAAAAGATCCTGCGGACAACTAATCCTAATATACTGGTTGCAACAGATTCGGCTATTGACTCTCTAGCAAATCAGATCTCCTCGCCGAATATGCTGCCAGAAGATTTATTAACTTTAATGGATGAAAAATTATCTGAGGCCGGCTATGAAAGTGATTATTAAACGCCTAGAAGTACGTAACTTCAAAGTTTTTGAAAGGCTTGAGTTAACGCTTGAAAGTGACCATCTCATCGTTCTTGATGGCCCTAACGGTTTCGGTAAGTCATCTTTTTTTGATGCCATAGAGCTCTTGCTAACAGGAAAAATCCGTCGCTATATCGAGCTTGAAGAACTAACTGTAGATCGACGCCGCCTGAAAACAGGCTGTCCTTGGTTATTTAAACAAGCTAACGACAATGACTGGCTTTCAATCCGTGCAGAGATTGTAGTAGATGGTCAGAGTCATTTTCTTGAGAGAGCAGCCAGTAAAGCCGCACTAGACGAACATAAAGGTATCGCTGATCTGAGTTTATCCCTTTATAGACTAGTAAGCTTCAATGCCGAACGGGGTGAAGCCATTGTACAGGAGGAAAGTTATATTTCGGCCTTACTTGGTGAGCAATATAAGCGTGATTTTGAATTATTTCATTATGTCGAGCAAGAAGAAAATACTCGGTTATTAAAACAAAAAGAAAAAGACAGGCAGGGTCAAATTGCACATCTTTTTGATATTGGAGAAATTCAGGACAAAATTGATAACATTGAACAAGCATCGGCCAAAATAGGAAATTTGTGTAATCAACAGAAAAAAAACGAGCTGAAACAACTTCTGAATAAATGGGAAACAGCTAAGCACCAGTTGTTACCTGCAGGTAGTTCTGTCACATACGAAAGAATTATTGAAGTTACGGATCAACCATGGGACCGTGATATAGTAGCGTTTGATGTCCAACAATTTGAATAGTGGCTATCAGTAGATGGAGAATTATTTCGAGTAGGACGATTTGTAAGTAATTTCGAACATTACAAAAACCAACTCTATAATAATGACTTGGTGAATAAACTCCTACCGAAAAAGGAACTACAACAGCGTCTTTTAATGTTTTATCGTCCTCTTGCACACATAGAAAAGTGGGTAGCAGAGGTCGCTTGCTTTGATGCCGCACTAGCAATAAGTAATGCCTTCAAAGATATAATAAAGGCCATTAGTGAAGATCGCCTATCGATTACAGCTCCATTGGCGCTGCTCCTTCCACCCAATATCACGGCTGAGGAGTTTCAGCAACAGGTCGTAGGACTTAAACAGCTGTTAACCACCACAGATAAAGTTCAGGAATGCCATGCAAAACTGATACAGACACGTGAACAATTATTAAATGCATTCAAGGAGCATCAATCGCATTGCGATCCTACAAATATTTGTCCGACATGCGGGCATTCTTGGCCGACTGTAGCAACACTTATTGAAGGAATTGAAAGCCAGAGCAAATTACTTGAAGCTTTAGCTGCTCAACAAAATAATCAATTCACACAAGCGCTAGCAAGCTTCCGATACAACTGGCAGGAGCCCATCGAACTTGCTCTGCAGTTCTATCTGGAGCAAAATAAAGAGATCATTGAGCGTAAGCGTCAACTCGTAAGCTTCACTGAAGTACAAATCCATTGGCTGAAAAATTATTATCAACAACTTCAGACCGCAGGTATCAGTATTCAGGATCTTCTATCTGAAAATTTCGAGCTTGTAACACAGCAGGCAACAGACGAACTAGAACGTCAGGTTCGGAAAAAATTTAAACCCTTAGACGATAGCTGCATTTTTGATGACTACGAGAGGATTTATCGTGAAATCTTTAAAAACGATCCACAAGCTGTTAAACAAGTTACCCCGCAACGACTTGAATCAAAAAAAATCTATCTGGGACAACAGCATGCAATTGCATCTTCTAAATTTATCTTAGAGCGTGAACAAGAGTACAAAAAAGCGGAGCTTCTATTTAAAAAATCTACTAAGCTTAAAGCTCATCTACGTAAGCTAAAAGAAATCTATGAAAATGAGAAAAGATTATATCTTGAATCCATCGTTAAAGAAATTGAGATTCTTTTTCATATCTACTCTGGCCGACTTATGCAAAATTATCAGCAAGGGCTAGGTATTTTTATAGAAAATGACGGTAATTCAATTGCTTTCAATGAAACACCAGGTCATGTTCATGATGCGGTATTTTCCATGAGTTCAGGACAGCTTTCAGCACTAGTGCTATCATTTACGCTCGCGCTGAACCAACGGTACGCAAAACACTCTCTATTACTTGTAGACGATCCTGTCCAAACGCTAGATGAAATTAATGTAGCAGGATTTATAGAGTTACTGCGTACTGAATTCCAAGATCGCCAGATCATTATGTCAACGCATGAAGATCGTATGTCAGCATATTTCCGTTATAAATACAAAAAATTCGGTATGTATGCCAGTCGGATCAACTTTATGGAACAATCTCGTTTTCCCTTTGATACCCAATAAATAAAATTGTTATAAAATAGATAGTAGTACATTATTTTGTGAAAACAATGTACTACTATTCTATTGCTATATTATTTCTCTACCAGAAAAACACTCATACATCTTTTCTGTCATTACCCACAGTGCCTTATTCAATTTAATATCCCCATCTATACCATTCACAGAACGAGTACGAGCGCGTTTACCTTTTGCATTTCTGCCTGACAATCCCCCCTTGATTAAATTCTCCTGCAAACGTTGGTACACAGTCCACAGATCATCTTTCTTATCTTCCCAACGGCGAGGCTGTAATACTTGTTCTTCGGTAATTGGTTGATACTCTTCGCCATAACGATATGTGAGTGCCGCTTGTGCCAAAGCTTGTTGTGCTGGTGGCGGTAACAATAAAGACTGCATCTGTTCTCGCTTTTCAGCGACAGCATCAAACGTTTCCAGTACTTCATAAGCCCCTTCAATCACCTTGCCAACAACATCACCTTTGTGCGGTACACGCACTTCGCCGAAGGTATCTCCACACACTAGCCCATTTTGGCACACGGCTCTAAATAAGCCCGGTAACATTTGATAACTGCTTGAGCCATCATGACTATTAAGTAAGATAATTTCAGGCACTTGGATTCCTGTGATTTGGTCATGACGACGTAGGCGTAACATATGCTTGGTATGCTCTCGACGACTCGTATCACGTACACGAGTTTGGCAAGCAAAGAACGGATAGAATCCTTCTTTTTGAAGGCTATCGAGTAATGTAATGGTAGGGATATAGGTATAACGGTCACTTCTCGACTCATGTTTTTCTTCAGAGAAAACACTGGGTACGGTACAAAATAATTCTTCCATCGTTAATGGCCGGTCACGACGAATACTATTGGCACGCCCAAAGCGTGAGGCTAATCGACTCATCATCAATTCCTTAAATAATGTATTGGGTTGGATAACTAAACGAGTTAAATACAGTGAAATAATGCAGACAAAGATAAGAAAAACAGGGTGAATATAGGGGAAAGAGTAAATCGTAAAATGCGTAAAATAGATTAATCAATCAAGTAGAAGATGGAGTCCGCTTCAGGGTGTTGCGAAGCAAAATCCCGCAGTTGATAAAAACGTTCACACATCACCTCGCTTTCGGTTTTAAATGACCACAGACTAAAAACCAATAAACACACGACAATCCCCATCGCGTGAGGGGAAACCTGTGCTTCATGCCCGTTATTAGGATTGATTAATAGTAGTTTCTCTTCCGATAAATCTGGGTAAAGGTAAGCACCTTGATTTGATAACGTACAGAACGACCAAAAACCGCCGTGATAATCAGGGCATAATTGGTCGAGCGTGTGGAAGATAACGGATTCTATTTTTAACCATTGTGGAATAGCACCGAAGTGCTTAAACCAAAAATTATCACGATGACGTAACGAAACTTCTTTAGAAATAATTTGTTCAAATGAAGACATCATTAATTTCCTTGTTGAGGGCATAAAAAACGAGGCGTGATGAGCCTCGTTAATTGGGATTAAAATGTTAATGAAGGCAAATCAGGATGAAGTGAAATCAACCCCCTATCTCGATAATTAGGATTTAAAAAGAGCTTGTATACTTTTATCCACTACACTGCCAACGATAACAGCACACGTAAACGCCGCACCTAAGCGCGCGGTTTGGCGGTTATCATCACTGAGTTCAGGGCATTGTTGTAACGCTTCATCCACTGCCTTTTGGGCACAGTAAGCGGACGCTAAAACCACCAATGCCCCACTGGCTTGGGCTACCCATCGACATAACGACATAGAAAAACCTCAAAAAAAGCCACTCAATGTGAGTGGCGAGTTAAAGGATAATGTGTTGAAAAAACCATCAACGTATATTGACTCATTGAGGACCAGACCACGTATCTGATTCTAAGGTTAGAAAGGATGCACATTGAGGCTCACCCACTTTACAGACCTTAGTAGCAATAGATTTAGCAGGCCATTGGCGTGAAGCGCTATACTCAAGTCCTTGGTTATCCACACATCCCACTTTTAACCAATTGGCTTGCGCCCCTGTATTAAAGTAAATACTGCTGATACAGGTAATAGCTTTTGGGGCGGGCTTATTTCCCGATTTTCGCCAATCAGTTTCTGAAATAAGTTGCCCTGCTGGCAATCCTGTGCGCCATTTGCCTTCCCGTTTATCATTTTCAACTTTTAACGTTTGGGCAAATTCTGGCGTTAAATAATAGGTATAACGGTCAGGTTGAATTTCACCCGTTAAATAAAGTGCACTTGCGGAAGGGATAATCACTGCACTCATCATGAGTAAACCGATTTTCTTAAACATCATAAAATTCCTTAATTAGATTATTCATACGATAATGAAAAACACCTATCACTTATAAAGAAGAGAACGTGGCTTTAATGATGGCGTCAGATATTCCACCAATAATCACTACCGTTATAAAGGCCATTAGCAGTCGCACAGCGCGTTGTAAGGGAATGGAGACATCATCGCGCAACATATTCACTTCACAGCGAGCTTGGGCTTGATAGGCGAGATAAAGCGTAGTGACGGTGCCCAATAAGCTTGCGACACCTCGATTAAATGAAAACATCATAAAACTCCTTATTGTTCACTGGACTAAGAAGGCGAAGTCAACGCCTTGATATAGTGAAAGTGAGGTAATGCGGTAATAAATTGCGGTTGTTGTATTAAGTGTTCTATCTCCTTTTGTTTTATAAAGGTGCGTTGGGTGACAAACACATCACTCATCTCTTTCATGTAGAAAACCTGTATCGCTTTCTCTTTGGCACCACAAAAATACCAATAACCATCAAAGTAAATCAGCTTATAAGGGGCAATCCCTTTAACGGTGGTCTCACGATACAAAAACTGAATGCAGCGTTTATCAATGATGGCTTGAGTCAGTACGGCAAACGCCCCAAATAATGAAGGTGAATGCTGGGGAGCCTCGTGATAAATCAGATAAGGTGGTGCTTCCTCGGTGTCTAATAACACCGAGATAAGTTTTCTATCGAGAGAAGGAAAGAACGGCACCATGCTCGTCATGGACGCAAATTGCAGAATATCTTTATCGGTTCTAAAAAGACGTTGTGATTTTGCCAACCAATAACAACCGTCTTTGTATTCCAAATCGAGATAAATCAATCGTTCATTAAAATCACGCTGTAAGGTACGCACTGACACATTAAACTCTTGTGCCAATGCCACCAGAGACAACGTTTCACCTTTAAACAACTGAGTCATAATAAAGGCCAACCGTTGTGCTAAGCGGTCATGACGATGTTGAGACAATGACATAGACGTTATTCCATTAAAGCCAGCAAGAGAAAATTGACATTAGTCGTGAGAAAGGTGTTTTTGGCGTAAGTAAGCCACAATAATGCAAGCTGGTACCGTGACACGGTAGGCGGGCCCTGCGATATCAGACAGTAACCAAGCCGAACTGAGCGCAAGGCCAATAGGTCCTGCGATAAACGATAGTGCGCGTTGAGCCACAAACAGCGTACCAAAGGTAGCAACACCACCTAAGGCGTTAATCACACTGATAGCCGATAAGGTTGCAAGTTCTAAGGCTGCAAAACCGGATGTTCTGATGGCTGCCTGCATGGCAATTAACACCAGTTGCGGAGTGGGATTGGTGAGATTTAATTGTAATTCTTGAGCCAGTGTTTTTAATTCCTCCTGCGTCATGTTGTCTAAGCTTTTTTCAAAGACTTTTAATAAGAGATTTAATTCAATAGTTTCTGTTTCACTGTTTTTAGCGTAATTCACCGCCAACTTACCACAGACGTCCGTTAATATTTCACGGTATAGCACGCCTTTATTGCCGCGAAATAAACTGACGACACTATTAGCACCATAGGTTTGTAATTCAGCACAAATGGCAGGCCAGTATTTTTGGTGATTAGGATAGAAGAGTTGATATTCTGGTGTGCTTGTTAAGGTTTCAGACCACCGTTTTTCACCATCTTTAACGTCATGTATTAATACCGATAATAATAACGATAAGTCTTCATTACTGCATTGCCCAATAAAGGATAAATCTGTATCAATACGATAAGTTGCCATCTTTGTATACCTCATTAAATATAAGATGGCATTACTATAAAATACTCATCTGACAGGATATGGCAGGCAAATTGATTATTTTCGACAAATAAAAAAGCTGAAACGACAGGGTATGTCGTTTCATTAATAAAGCTTTTTGTTTGGCTTCGAGTTATTAATATATATCTAAGATTTTTTTGATTTATTATCTAGTTTATATTCATCTTCAATAAGTTTTGTAATTAAATCAACAATAGTCATATCATAAACTTTTGATAATTCATCAAGATGCTCTTTTACACTAGCATCTATATCACAATTAAGTGTTTTTTTACCCTCTCGTTTTTTCCTATAAACACTCTGTTTATAAGCACGAGTTGCATCGTTTATTAATTGTTTCTTTATTGCAGAATGACAATTCCAACTTCTCAATACACCGTATATAGAAAAATAATACTCATCACCTGAATTAGGACTAAATAAATGAAGGGTATCTATCCTATCTCTTCTTAAAAAGGCTTCATTATTATCGTATCTTTCAATATAATTCCACATCCACTTACAAATACGTTCATCATTTATATCAAGCCACTTTATTTCTTTTACCTTTTTATTATTTATCACCCATTCATTTCGCATCCATTCCATTAACTCCTCTTTATTTTTAAAACAATCATAATCACTACTAATAGGCTTATCATTATAGATAACATACTCATCAAAAAACCTTTTTATATTTTTATATCTTTCCTTATGTGAAAAAGTATTCTCACTGATATTTAAATCACTCAACCATTTAACTTCTGAATATACACCAATAATATTAAATTTAAGTCTACTCGCTAACATCCCCCAACAAAAAGCACATGCTAACTCATCACTCAACCAATCAAAATTATCTTTAGGAAGAAGATTATTATTTAAATTAAAAATAAAATCCTTAATATCGTATTCATCTAATCTATCTCTATCATAAATATCATTTGCCATTTTTATTGATGAATTAATGTTGCTGGGATCAAATTCATCCAAATCATTTCCCCTACCAAAATAATAAATAAAATAAGTGATCTTTCTAATATCTTTTTCTTTTATTAATGCTTCAAACTCTGTCATGATTAATCCTTGTACAATACTACGTAGTTAAAACGTACTAACAATATAGTTATTTTGTATTAATTAATGTGACATAGTCTTGAATATGTATAAATAAAGTATAAAAAAAGGATTAATTACGTACTTATTTTGTAGTAGATTTTTATGATTTAAACTATACAACACAGCGTGAATCCTGGGGAAATACTATTAAATTTTCAAAAACACATCATTAATATACTACCTATTATTAACAAATAACTTCAGAGTGAGAGATTTCAATCAACACATAAAAAATTAAACCATAGGTTTCATAAAGCTTCTCTCAGTGCTTATTAATATGTTGGTATAGTAATATACCTAAGATTATTACATGATTATCTTTGTTACATATTCACTTTACTTATATGACTACCTTACTGATATACCTCGCTCTCAATGATAAAGATGAGTAAGTCATCACTAAGCACTCTCGCAGTAATATATATTAAGCATTCATATTAACTCACCAATAACGGTTCAATTAAACCATTAACAATAAATTACAAAGTAAAAAATAAACATTCTATCCATTGATATGAACAAACCCATTATCAAGGATAAATATCATGTTTATTAACTACCCTGACGAGAGTTACAATTCGTCTTACCTAACAATCATTCACGGTGTGATTAATGATGCGATAAATTCATTATCGCGTATTATTGCTATTCGTGTTGATCTCCGTTTTCCTTATTCCTCTATTGATATTCCACCTAATAATAAAGTGATGACACGCTTTATCGAATCACTCAAAGCAAAACTAATCAGTGACACGAGAAGAAAAGAGAAAGCTTGGGGTAGGCGTCTCAATAATCCATTACATTATGTTTGGGTAAGAGAGTACGGTGAAAGGAATAAACAAAAACATTACCACCTTCTTTTATTACTGAATAAAGACATCTATTACACATTAGGTCGATATAATGAAAGTGATAATAGCTTATCTTCTATTATTCAATCTGCTTGGTGTAGCGCACTTAATATTAATTATCCTGCCAATGCTTCTTTAGTCCATTTTACAGAGCACGGGAAATATTATTTAGATAGAAACTCACCTTCTTTTAAACAAGACGTAGATTCCCTTTTAACGCGTGTAAAATACTTGGCTAAGCATCATACAAAAGATTATAACGATGCTTACCGTTCGATTGGTTATAGCCTCTAATAGTCTTTTTTTACACAGAAGGGTAATGATATAGAAGTCATACTCTTCCCTTAATTAAGAGACGACTTCTGCTTTTTCATTCCCATAAAAGACAGGAGTATTATCATGAGTACACAACCCACTTCTTTATTAGACGGTGAATTAATCGATATGAAATTTATTACTCGATTTACTAAACTCACCGATAAATGGTTTTATGCACTGATTCAAAAGGGTGAATTTCCTGAGCCCATTAAACTAGGGCGAAGTTCACGCTGGTACAAACACGAAGTAGAAAATTGGCTGAAAGAACAAATTGCTAAATCAAGAAAATAATCACCTCCTATTTTTATTTATTATCTTCTTATCCATTAATTAAATTATTCCATTTCAATCACGCTTATCATGTTAATCCATGAGGAATAACTGTATCTGTCGCTTCTATCATTAATACATTTATCTATAATCTGTAACCCACCAGCCTAAATATAGCTGGTAGGTTACAGGAATCATAAGATCATTATTTAATTAAGGTAACTCGACTTCACTGATACTTGGTGTTGCATTCGTGCTACCTTGATAAATATTGGCATATCCTTGCTGCGGATAAATGATTACGGCATTTTTTTCAATATCAAAATCACAGTTAGTCATATTAGGCATTAAGACTGCTTGCTTTTTTTTTACGTTAACAACCCAAATTCCACCTGATTCACAATCCCTTCCTAACTGAGTCTGTACCACACTGTATCGCCCATTCTCTGCTAAAAGCTCACATGAAATAGACTCATCACATCCTTCAAAAGGTGAAACGCCTTGCGAAGTCTTTACCACCTCCAATTCATCCCAAGTTACTGCATAAACATTTATAGATAACAGTGATAAACTTAATCCTAGTATCAGTTTTAGCTTATTGTTCATTACGACATCCTATTTTGTCAAATTTCACTGAAAAACATAAATTATCTTAATATTGTAGCCGTTTTTTTCTGATCTTTTTATCTCATTTACTCTTATAGCAAATTTATAAAAATACTTTCTTTTCTTACCAATGAGCCTGAGTCTAATCTATCGTTTTATGGTATTATCTGAACAATAATTATTTAAACAAAAAATAAAATTAGGCATTATTAATCAGTAACTAACTGTCTATTTTCAGTATTATCATGGTCACAATAACCAATCAGTACTACTGCAAAAGTTAGCTATTTTCCACTGGTACACCAGATAAATAGGCAACTTAGAAAATGGATCTCGTTATTGTTGGAAAATAGCTCTGACTATTTGATCGATACATAGATAACGAACTAATTTAACTGACATAAGAATATACGATTAATAAATCTAAACAGGATAAGAAATGACAAGTCAACAACAACGTGCTGAATTACATCGCCAAATCTGGCAAATCGCTAATAATGTCAGGGGATCCGTTGATGGATGGGATTTTAAACAATACGTTCTAGGTGCTCTTTTTTATCGTTTTATCAGTGAAAACTTTGCTAACTATATTGAAGGTGGTGATGAGAGTATCAAGTATGCAGTGCTTGATGACAATATTATCACAGACGATATCAAAGAAGATGCAGTGAGAACGAAAGGATATTTTATTTATCCGAGCCAACTGTTTTGCAATGTAGCCGCAAACGCGAATAATAATGACAGGCTGAATGCAGATTTAAACAGTATTTTCGTCGCAATTGAAAGCTCTGCGTCAGGCTACCCATCTGAACCCGATATCAAAGGCTTGTTTGCTGATTTTGATACTACCAGCAACCGATTAGGTAATACCGTAAAAGATAAAAACTTACGATTAGCGGCTGTTCTCAATGGTGTAGAAGACCTGAAGTTGGGGGATTTTGATGAACACCAGATAGACCTATTTGGTGATGCGTATGAGTTTCTGATTTCTAACTATGCAGCAAATGCGGGTAAGTCAGGTGGTGAATTTTTTACCCCTCAGCATGTTTCAAAGTTGATAGCGCAATTGGCTATGCATGGTCAAACCCATGTCAATAAAATCTACGATCCGGCTTGTGGCTCTGGCTCACTCCTCCTTCAAGCAAAAAAACATTTTGATAATCACATTATCGAAGATGGCTTTTTTGGTCAGGAAATTAACCATACGACGTTTAACCTCGCTCGTATGAACATGTTTCTACACAACATCAACTACGACAAATTTAATATAAAACTAGGTAACACTCTGCTAGTGCCTGAGTTTAAGGATGATAAGCCATTTGATGCGATTGTTTCTAATCCACCGTATTCGGTGAAATGGATTGGTAGTGATGACCCAACACTGATTAATGATGATCGCTTTGCACCTGCGGGAGTATTAGCACCAAAATCAAAAGCAGATTTTGCTTTTGTTCTTCATGCTCTAAATTACCTGTCGTCTAAAGGACGAGCAGCCATCGTCTGTTTCCCAGGGATTTTCTACCGAGGCGGTGCAGAGCAAAAAATCCGCCAATATCTAGTTGATAATAACTATGTCGAAACGGTGATTTCATTAGCGCCAAATCTGTTTTTTGGAACCACCATTGCCGTAAATATTTTAGTACTGTCAAAACATAAAACAGATACCCATGTGCAGTTTATTGATGCAAGTGAGTTATTTAAAAAAGAGACCAATAACAATATCCTGACGGATGAGCATATCAAAAAAATCATTCAGGTATTTGATAGTAAAGTAGATACTGACTACTTGGCAAAGTCTGTCGAGTATAAAACTATCGCAAGTAATAATTATAACCTGTCTGTCAGTAGCTATGTGGAAGCCAAAAATACACGTGAAATTATCGATATCGCTGCACTTAATGCTGAGCTAAAAACGACCGTTAGCAAAATTGACCAGTTACGCAAAGATATTGATACGATTGTAGCGGAGATTGAAGGTAGTGAGGTACAGGAATGAATCAGTTAAGCTATCTGGAAAAACTGCTGGATGGGGTTGAGGTTGAGTGGAAGCCTTTAGACGATGTTTGTGATTTTAAAAATGGATTTGCATTTAAAAGTAACTTATTTAAAGAAGCTGGATTACCAATAATTAGAATCACAAACATAGATGGATTTAACGTTATTTTAGATAACGTTAAATACTTTTCACCGAATGATTACAAGGAAGATATCTCGTCCTTTGAAATATCCATAGGGGATATATTAATTGCAATGTCAGGTGCCACGACAGGAAAGGTGGGGATCTATAAAAGTGAAAAGAAATGTTATCTTAACCAACGAGTTGGGAAATTTATACCGAAAGATAACATTTTAAATAATAAATTTTTATACCATTTCTTATTATTAAATACAGAATCAATCTACATCCTTGCTGGAGGAGGAGCACAACCAAATCTAAGCTCAAATGTATTGATGTCAAAATTACTTATCCCCATTCCTTGCCCAAATAACCCAGAAAAATCCCTTGCAATCCAATCTGAAATCGTACGGATTTTAGATAAACTTACCGCCCTTACCGCTGAGCTTACCGCTGAGCTTACCGCACGTAAAAAGCAATACAACTACTATCGTGACCAGCTATTGAGTTTTAAAGAAGGTGAGGTTGAATGGAAGACATTGGGGGATGTTACTAAAAAATGGTATTCTGGCGGAACTCCAACAGCAGGTAACCCTGAATATTATGTAAATGGCAAAATTCCATGGCTAAGAACTCAAGAGGTTAAATTTACTGATATTTCAACAACTGACGTTAAAATAACTGAAGCTGCATTGAAGAATTCATCCGCAAAATGGATACCTAAAAACTGTGTCATTATAGCAATTTCTGGGGCAACGGCAGGTAGATCAGCTATTAATAAGATACCATTAACTACAAATCAGCACTGTGGCTGTTTAGAAATAGATAGTAAAAAAGCTCTATACCGCTATGTATTTCATTGGGTTAGTTTTAACTATGAAAGTATTAAAGTACTTGGGCAGGGAGCTAGAGGGGATCTTAACTCCACAATCATAAAGAATTTCAAACTACCGATTCCTTATGCCACTAATCCTGAAAAATCACTACAAGAACAAGCAAAAATTGTTGCTGTTCTTGATAAATTTGACACCCTAATAAACTCAATTTCCGAAGGCTTACCCCGTGAAATTGAACTACGGCAGAAGCAATACGAATACTATCGAGATTTATTATTCAACTTTCCCAAACCAAAATCCGTAACCAACTAATATAATCACCTCCTTGTCAGTAAGCGTATTTTGCTGACAAGGGGATCATTTATTTAATCGCCTGATACTCTATACCGTACAAGTATCACTGGCTCACCGAAAAACAGAATAATGAAAGCAGGGAGCAGTATGATGCAACAGACTAAAACGATTGCCGAATCGAATCACTTTATTGTGCTAGATAAATACATCACTGAATGGGATGCGAATGATCGCTATCAAAGTGAGGCAGAGTTAGAGCGTGAATTGATCCAAGATTTACGTAATCAAGGCTATGAATTTGTGCCCGATTTAACATCACAATCGGCTATGTTGGCGAATGTTCGAGTTCAACTCGAAACACTGAATGATGTTGTTTTTACAGAAAGTGAATGGCGACGCTTTACCGAGCAATATCTCGATAATCCCAGTGATACGATTGTCGATAAAACACGAAAGATCCACATCGATTATATTTGTGATTTTACTTTTGATGATGGCCAACTAGAAAATATCTACCTTATTGATAAAAAAAACCTGCTTCGTAATAAGGTTCAAGTTATTCAGCAATTTGAGCAAACAGGCTCACACGCTAATCGTTATGATGTCACTATATTAGTCAACGGTTTACCATTGGTACAAATTGAGTTAAAAAAGCGTGGCGTAGCGATTAAAGAAGCATTTAACCAGATACACCGTTACAGCAAAGAGAGCTTTAACTCCGATAATTCCCTGTTTAAATATCTACAAGTTTTCATTATCTCAAATGGCACAGATACCCGCTACTTTGCTAATACCACTAAACGCGATAAAAACAGTTTTGATTTTACTATGAACTGGGCACGCAAAGATAATACCTTAATTAAAGATCTCAAAGACTTCACGGCAACTTTTTTCCAAAAAAACACATTATTAAACATTTTGTTCAATTACAGTGTATTTGATATTAGTAATAATCTGCTTATTATGCGTCCTTATCAAATAGCGGCGACTGAACGAATTTTGTGGAAAATTAACAGTGCCTATCAAGCTAAAAGTTGGAGTAATGAAAATAGTGGTGGATTTATTTGGCATACAACGGGTTCAGGTAAAACCCTGACCAGTTTTAAAGCTGCACGACTGGCGACCGAACTCGACTTCATTGATAAAGTGTTCTTCGTGGTTGATCGTAAAGATCTTGATTATCAAACAATGAAAGAATATCAGCGTTTTTCCCCTGATAGTGTTAATGGTTCTGATAGTACTGCGGGGCTGAAACGTAATCTGGAAAAGAATGATAATAAAATCATCGTGACGACTATCCAGAAACTGAACAACCTGATGAAAGGTGAAACGGATTTACCTATCTACCAACAGCAGGTTGTTTTTATTTTTGATGAATGTCACCGTAGCCAGTTCGGTGAAGCGCAAAAGAATCTGAAAAAGAAATTCAAACGATTTTACCAATTCGGTTTCACGGGTACACCGATTTTTGCGGGTAAAAATGCCTTAGGAGCAGAAGATACAGCAAGTGTTTTCGGTACTGAGTTACACTCTTACATTATCACCGATGCGATTCGTGATGAAAAAGTGTTGAAGTTTAAAGTAGATTACAATGATGTTCGTCCACAGTTTAAAAGCATAGAAACTGAAACAGACGAGAAAACGCTCAGTGCTGCCGAAAACAAACATGCTTTACTTCACCCTATGCGGATCGGTGAAATCACCCATTACATTCTGAAAAACTTTAGGAAAAAAACACATCGTGCTTTTTCTGGCGCAACGGGTTTTAATGCCATGTTTGCCGTTAGCAGTGTAGATGCAGCCAAAGCGTATTATGACACTTTTAAGCATCTTCAACAGGTGGCCACTGAGCAAGATAATCATTATAAAAAACTCAAAGTAGCAACTATCTTCTCTTTTGCTGCCAATGAAGAGCAGGACGCTATTGGTGATATTAACGATGAGAGTTTTGATATTACTGCAATGAACAGTAGTTCACGGGAATTCTTAGATTCAGCTATTGACGATTATAATACTGAATTCAAAACCAACTTTAGTACTGATGGTAATAGCTTTCAAAACTACTACCGAGATCTTGCAAAACGAGTTAAAGGCCAAGAAATTGACTTACTGATAGTCGTCGGCATGTTCTTGACAGGCTTTGATGCTCCAACACTCAATACCCTGTTTGTAGACAAAAACCTACGCTATCACGGATTAATGCAAGCATTTTCTCGTACCAATCGAATTTATAATGCAACTAAGACCTTTGGTAATATTGTCACTTTCCGTGATTTAGAGCAGGCAACCGTCGATGCAATTACTCTGTTTGGAAAAAGTAATACCAAAAGTGTTGTAATGGAAAAAAGCTACATCGAGTATATGGAAGGCTTTACAGACAGCTTAACAGGTGAAGCACGACGCGGTTTTATGGATATTGTAAGCGAATTAGAAAACCGCTTCCCTAACCCTGCTGATATTGAATCCGAGAAAGAGAAAAAAGCCTTCATCAAACTATTTGGAGAATATTTACGTGCTGAAAATGTTCTGCAAAACTACGACGAATTTACCTCATTAAAAGCCTTACAAACCGTTAATCTTGATGACCCTGATGCAGTAGAAGCCTTTAAAACCGAACATTATTTGGATGATGAGAAATTTGATGAACTTCAAATAATACGTTTACCCGCAGATCGCAAGATCCAAGATTATCGCTCAAGTTATAATGATATCCGTGAATGGCAACGCCGCGAACGCGACGCTAATGCTAAAGACAAAAATACCGTTGACTGGGATGATATTGTCTTTGAAGTAGATTTGCTGAAATCACAAGAAATTAACCTCGATTATATTTTAGGGTTAATTTATGACTACAACAAAAACAACACAGATAAAGAAACGCTCAAAGAAGAAGTTAAACGTTTAATCCGTACCAGTTTAGGTAATCGAGCTAAAGAAGGATTAGTCGTTGATTTCATAGAACAAACGAACTTTGATGATATACCAGATAAAACAAGTATCATTGAAGCGTTCTATACCTTTGCACAACAAGCCCAACAACGTGAAGCAGATGCGTTAATCAAAGAGGAAAATTTAAACGACGCGGCTGCACGACGTTATATCAGTACCTCATTAAGACGCGAATATGCCACTGAAAATGGTACCGCGTTAAATGAAACGCTCCCCAAACTCAGTCCGCTTAATCCTCAATACAAAACTAAAAAGCAAACTGTATTTCAAAAAGTTGTGGCTTTTATTGAGAAATTTAAAGGGGTGGGGGGGAACGTATAACATATCATCTAATTTACTAGTACATCTGATTTTGACAATCAAACTCGTGATCATGCTAAATACAATTAGACATAGCACTACATTTTATCGTTTACGATCCCCTTATGACCGTAATTTAACCCCTTTCTAATAGGTTAGTAATACGTTTGAGGAAAAGTATATGACTAATTTTTTACCTTTTATTGGTCGTAAATATAACAATAGTATCTATGGAGTGAGAGTTATGATCTTAGGATTATCTCATTATGGTGATTACGAAGATCAATATCCCGAATTCACAAGAGATGTTATAAATGAAAATGCTTATTCAGAAGGAAATAGATTTTTTACGCTTTTAACTAACTTATTACGTTTATCTAAAATAGCACCAAGTGATGATGAAAGAAAAGCTGCATGGGAGCATGTTGTTTTTTATAACTATATACAAGATATTGTTGGAGCTACAGGAAGGATATCACCCACAACAGAAATGTGGAATGCAGCAAAACGTTCATTTTTAAATGTAGTTCAAGAATTGAAACCACAATTAATCATTGTTTTAGGTACCCAATTATGGGATCAACTTCCTGAAATTAATGGGATTGAGTGGTGTTATGTAAAGCACCCTAGCTCAGGAAACTTTTCATATGATGAAGCTTTTCAAAGTTTTCAAGAAGCGCTAAAACGTATAAAAAAATAGCTTTCACATTAGCCATCTTTACATTTAGATGTAAAGATGGCTAATGTATTCTTTAAAATCTGTGTTCATTAATATGAGCAAACTAGGTTTCGATACACAATCTCCTGTTAGATTTTCTTTATCACTTATGCATTGGATTATGAATATCAGCAAATGTGAAAGGTGAAATTTCCTTCTCTTTATTCACATCCAAATAATCAGCCCACCATTGCACCATCAAGCGCCTTTCCTCAATATGCTCTGCCTTATGAATATAAGCCGCACGCACTGAGTTTCGCTCTTGGTGGCTCATTTGCCTTTCTACTGCATCCTTCGACCATAGCCCTGACTCAATCAACGAGCTACATGCCATCGTTCTGAAACCATGCCCACACACTTCCGTCTTAGTGTCATAGCCCATCACACGTAAAGCGTTGTTTACCGTGTTTTCACTCATTGGTTTTCTTGGATTATGATCACCGATAAAGATCAGTCCGTGATTACCGCTGAACTGATAGAGCTGCTTTAATATCTCAATGGCTTGTCTACTTAAAGGCACTAAATGGGTAGTACGCATTTTTGATCCGCGATGCGAGTGCTTAACCCCTTCTATCGCTTCGCGTTCAGCGGGGATCGTCCACATGGCATTATCAAAATCGATTTCATCCCAACGGGCGAAACGCAATTCACTGGAACGAATAAAAACTAACAAGGTGAGTTTTACTGCAAGTTTAGTTAAAGGTCTTCCTTTATAATCATCGATACGTTGTAATAACTCGGGTAGACGTTTGAGCTCTAAAGCGGCTCTATGGACTCGTTTACCAGTGGCAACTGCACCTGCCATATCTTGAGCTGGGTTATAGTCGATTAAACCGCTTTGTACTGCGTAACGCATTATCGCCGTCACACGTTGTTGTAAACGAGTCGCCACATCAAGACGTCCAGACATCTCTACGGCTTTAATCGGTTCGAGGAGATCGCGTGTTTTCAGTTCGGCAATATTGCGTTTACCAATAGCAACAAAGATATTGTCCTCTAGACTTTTAAGTACTCGATGGCTATGTCCTTCAGACCACTTCTTATTGGTTGCATGCCAATCACGAGCAACCTTCTCAAAGCTATTGAATTCCTTTTGTTGCTCTTCTTTAACTTCTTTGCGTTTCTCACTAGGGTCTACCCCACTGGCGACAAGCTTTCTTGCTTCATCTCGTTTTTCGCGAGCATTAGCGAGGGAAACATCAGGATACACGCCAAATGCTAGCATCTTTTCTTTACCACCAAAGCGATAACGGAAGCGCCAATATTTAGAACCATTGGGATGAACCAGAAGAAATAGTCCGTTACCATCTGTCAGCTTATACGCTTTATCTTCAGATTTTGCAGAACGAACCTTAGTATCGGAAAGTGCCATTTTAACTATCCTCATAGCCGAATTGCGGGTACAAAACTTTATCGAATCGGCATATACCCGCAAATGTACCCACATTATTAACTTGATGTCGGTTGAGTTGAGTATACGTTGGTAGAGTTAAAATGCGAGGAAAGCCTTGCAAACACTGGATTTTAGATACAAAAAAAGACGTCTGTTGACGTCCATTGATGTTCTTATGGTGCCGAAGGCCGGACTCGAACCGGCACACCCGAAGGCGGTTGATTTTGAATCAACTGCGTCTACCAATTTCGCCACTCCGGCACTGAAGTGTATTTGGAAAACCTGCCCATTATACTTGCGTGAAGAAGCCTCGCAACAATTATTGTTAGTTTTCAGTTTGATTGGCGAAAAAAAGTGCACTTATGTTGTAGAGTTACCATAAAAGTACAATTGTGTGTTACGCAAAAGCGACTACTGTGTAGGTTTAAGTCGCATTGTATCAATCATCAAAATTCTTTGAGACAATTTGACCTGTTTTTTATTTATTTTTATTCTTTTTATGTATTTTTTATTTCACTCTAATTTATTTAAGAATAAATTAATAGCAATTATATTTACTTACTCTTCTAGAGTAATATCTTTTTTCATTAAAGTAATCTTTTAATTATTATTATCCAATAAGATCGAAATATTATTTTTTATATAACGATAAATAAAAAAAGGATCAAAACTTGGGTTAGTGTTTTGATCCAACAGTACTGCTAATAGAGGGCTTAATTTTATTTTAATGACTATAAGTTATTTTTATAGTGTCACTGCCCTTTTCTTCCCTGGTGTGAGGAAGGAGGTAGTTATATTTTAATATGATAAATAAACTTCTTTATCGGTACTGCATTTTATTGATATAAAGGTACTTATTACTAAACTAACAAACTTACTTTTAAAACAAAGGTATACATTACTACTATAACGAAAATTCTACTATCTAATATAAAGGTACTTTTTTACTGCTATAACGAAGGTACTACTATCTAATATCAAGGTATTTATAACTAAATTAATAAACTTAATTTTAAAACAAAGGAACTACTATTTAATATAATGGTGTTGAAATACTACTACTAATATATAAATAATTTTATTATTTAAGAGGCCATTTTATAATATGCCTTCTTATTGCTTCACTCTATTATTGCTGTGTTATCTTTGCTCTGTAACGCTTATATTCTCAGTCTCTCGACTTGATGTAACTATAATAAGTTTAATTTCACGTTCCCACAATCACTAAATTATTACAAAATATGACACAGTCTTATATTGCATTTATAAAATATTGCAAATAACTCTAAATTAGAATCAACTTGGATTAAAATCTTAAAAAACCAAAATTTATAGAAATTAAACACCATCCATTAACATTTGCTTGATATACACATTTTAACTTAATAATAAAGAAAAATTAATAATAGAGTTAAAATATACGATAAACGAGGGAGATTGTAACTTAACGGTAATACTTATCTCATTTTTAGATGAGAAATAGGAGAGAATTATCTTTTTATGATGCAGTTTTTCTTCACTATCTTTATATCAGAGACAATTTGACACATTTAATGTCAACTTTCTGATAACTGGCACTTGCACTGATAGACATTCTTATTTCTGATAATATAATCAAAATTTGGTTTAAATCGGATTAGAAGGCGGTGTTATGGGCATTGTTGGCTGGATTATAACGGGTATATTTGTTGGTATTATCTTAGGTGCCGTATTAAAAATGATAAAGAAAAAATAGCGCGACGCGATAAGAAAAGCACCAAATTAAAACATAAACCACTTATGTTGATCGCACTCCTTTCACCTCACTGACTTCTGTTGAAAGTAAAAATGAAAAAACATTTTCTAAAATATCTTATGATCCCAGTCGCTTTGCTGACATTGAATGCCTGTAGCCAGCATTCATCGCTGCCACCAGCAACGCAACCTTCTATGTTAAATCAGCAGAATAATAATGTACCTGAACTTACACAATGGCCTACAGCATTAAGCCCTAATGTGAGTAATGCGCGAGTGTTGTTTGATAAATACTCGTCTCAAATCTATCAAAAAAGTAATCCTCAAGGCATGGTTATTGTCATGATCAATAACTCTCAAACCTTAAATCGTGCTTTTGGAACCACAACACCAGAAAGCCGCAATACACCATCCATGAATTCACTTATTCGTATTGCTTCAATTACAAAGTTAATGACCAGTGAAGTCATGTTAAAACTACAAGATGATGGGAAATTATTAGTTACTGATCCATTACAGAAATACAATTACTATGGTGTTGATATCCCATTAGTGAGAACTCAATCACCTATCCGTCTTTATCATTTAGCTAGTCATACCAGTGGTTTTCCTCGAGAACAACCAGGTGGAAAATGGGGAAGACCCGTTTTTATTTGGCCAACTCATGGCGACCGTTGGAACTGGTTAAAAAAAGCAACATTAACATCGCCTGCTGGAGATCAAGCTGCATATTCAAATTTAGCGTATGACTTATTAGCAGATGCCTTAGTGAAAGCATCCGGTAAAAGTTATCCGCAACTATTAAAACAATATGTTACTCAACCGGCAGGAATGACCAATACCACATTGACGCCAACCCCCGCACAATGCCAACGATTATTAGTCGGGTATAAACCAAGCCCATGTTCTGACACGATAGCAGCAGCAGGAAGTGGTGGTGTGTATTCAACGCCAGCAGATATGCAACGTTGGATGCAAGGCTTTTTGACCTCTCATAATGCCATGCGAAAAGCAACAGCAAGTAAAGAGCAGTCTGTCTATTTTCCTCGTAATCGGCTCTCTTCAATAGAAGGAATGGATGTTGCGGGTCGTGCCGATGGTGTAGGTTTAGGCTGGGTTTATATGGCTCCAGCTAATGGAGTTCCAGCTATCTACCAAAAAACTGGCGGTGGTGGTGGATTTAATACCTATATGGCAACAATACCTGAATTAAATATTGGTGTATTTGTTGTGATCACTCGTAAACCAAATGGCACTAAATTTAGTGAAGTGACTCAAGGTACTAATGCTCTTGTTCGCGCACTTGCCAAAGACTTCTATCAGTAGTGTTCAGTCTCTCGCAATAGTGCTAAAAAAAGCGCCTTTAAGGCGCTTTTTGCTTTTTAGTCTGCTGCTATCTAACGATTACGCCTCATCAATAGCCATAAACTTAATGTTAGGAATAATATTCCTGGCACTAATGCTGCAATCACAGCAGGTATGCCATAAACCAAACTTAATCGTCCTGAAACTTCATTGACGATATAGAATAGGAAACCAAAAGAGATACCTGTTAAAACTCTTAATCCCATTGGCACCGTACGTAATGGGCCAAAGATAAATGACAATGCCATCAGCATCATTACTGCAACAGAGACTGGTGCAAAGATTTTTTTCCAGAAATTCAGCTCATAGTTTGCTGATTCCTGTCCACTCTGTTTGAGATATTTAACATATTGATAGAGCCCACTAATCGATAATGCATCAGGATCTAAGGCCACAACGCTCAATTTTTCTGGCGTTAATCGTGTTGGCCATTCAAGTGATACTTGTTTTTTGCCTGTGATTTTTTGTGGATCTGTTAAGTCTGACTGTTCGACTTGTTTTAACATCCACGTTTTTTTATCGACATCATAGGTTGCACTTGATGCATAACGCACAATTTCTAGTTTTCTATCATTATTAAAATCATAGAGTGTGATGCCTTGCATCTCATTTTGGCTCTTTATTCGGTTGATATGAATAAATTGGTTGCCATCTTTAGCCCACATACCACGGTTAGTGGAAACTAAAGAGTTACCCATGATTTTTTCAGCACGATAGTTACGTGCATATTGTTCACCTTGTGGTGCCCCCCATTCGCCAATCAGGACTGTCAACAGTACTAATGGAATAGCGGTTTTCATCACAGAGCCAGCAATTTGCAAACGTGTAAAACCAGATGCCTGCATGACCACCAGCTCACTACGAGTTGCCAATGCGCCTAACCCTAATAATGCACCAAGTAACGCAGCCATGGGGAAGAAAATCTGCACATCTTTAAGGATATTTAAGATCGCATAAATACCCGCATCAAGTGTAGTGAAATCCCCTTGCCCTACTTTACGGAGTTGATCGACAAATTTGATAATGCCAGATAAAGAAACCAGCAAAAATAGTGTCATCAAAATCGACTGTAAAATAGTACGCCCGATATATCTATCTAATACACCAAACATCAGGCAACTCCTTTCTTAAAGCGAGCTCGGAATTTACGCATAGGCAAGGTATCCCAAATATTCAATAAGATAGCTAAGCCAAGATAAACACCATTAACACTCCACATCGCAATGAGAGGATCAACTTTTCCTTTTTCGCCATTAGAATGTAGCGAACTTTGTAATAAGAAAAAGACCAGATAAAGCAACATTGCGGGTAACATACTTAATACTCGGCCTTGGCGTGGATTAACCTCACTTAAAGGCACTACCATCACAGCCATAATGACAACAGAGAAAATCAAGGTTAATCGCCAATGGAATTCAGCGATAGATTCTGTTTCATTAGAATGCCAAAGTTCTGTCATCGTTTTTTGTTCTACACGATTACTGCTAATGGTAGATTCACGATGCCCGATAACAGCTTGGTAGTCATTAAAATCGGTGATACGAAAATCACGTAATACAGCCGTACCTTCATAGCGAGTTCCCTCACTGAGCACAACAATCTGATTTCCGTTAGGCAATTCCTTGGTATAGCCTTTATCTGCCACCACAACCGATGGACGCTGATCTTGCGTTGGACGTAACTGTGCGAGGAACACATCTTGGAATTGGTTACCTTTCACGCTACCAAGATAAAGCACCATATTACGGTCACTGGACATTTTAAATTGTCCTTCCATCAAGGCCGCCAAACTTGGGTTTGCCTTGGCATCTTCAAGCACTTGCTCTTGATGTGCTGATGACCATGGAATAAGCCAAATAACATTCCCTGCGGCTAATGCGCTGGTCAGTAATGAAAGCAATAGTGCTGCTTGCACTAATGCTTTTTTACCTATCCCACACGCATTCATGACGGTTATCTCACTTTCAACATAAAGTTTGCTGTAAGTCATCAGAAGCCCAAGAAAGAGGCTTAATGGAAGAATAAGCTGTGCCATCTCTGGAATTCCCAGCCACAGCAGAGAAACCACGAGGTTTGTAGGAATGTTACCTTCAACAGCAGCCCCTAAAATTTCAACCAGTTTCTGGCTAAAGAAGATAAGCATCAAAATAAATAAGATGGCTATCTGACTTTTAAGGGTTTCCCGAGCTAAATATCGAATTATAATCACGCTAGTTATGCCTGTGAAAACTTGTCTTTTTGCAGGAAAATCGCTAACTTCGTTGTATATCTATCATTTGTGCATCTCAGTTAGACATTCTTGCAGCCCAAATGATATCAAAACATGCTATAAACAGGTTCCCAATAAGAACAAGCTTATAAGTTAGCTAAATTAGTTGTGTTCAATTAATGCATTTAGCTTAACATAAAAAGTAAACTTTCTATGGGGTAGATTAATGCGGATCACTATTCTAAACGATACTTTCCGTTTTTGTCTTTAATATTCAGGAGAACGCATGGAGTTTAATGTAAAAAGCGGCAGCCCAGAGAAACAACGCAGCGCTTGTATTATCGTGGGGGTGTTTGAGCCTCGTCGTTTATCTCCGATCGCGGAGCAACTTGATAAAATCAGTGATGGCTATATCAGCGCCTTATTACGCAGAGGTGAGCTGGAAGGCAAAGTTGGACAATCATTGCTGTTACATCATGTACCTAATGTTCTCTCTGAGCGCGTTTTACTGATCGGTTGCGGTAAAGAGCGTGAGTTGGATGAACGTCAATATAAACAAATCATTCAAAAAACCATTAATACGCTCAATGAAACTGGCTCAATGGAAGCAGTCTGCTTTCTCACTGAGTTACATGTTAAAGGTCGTAATAACTACTGGAAAGTACGTCAAGCGGTTGAGACTGCAAAAGACTGCCTCTATACTTTTGATCAGCTAAAGAGCAATAAGACAGAATTACGTCGTCCATTACGTAAGATGGTCTTTAATGTTCCTACTCGCCGAGAACTACCTAGTGGCGAACGTGCTATTGCTCATGGTTTAGCTATCGCATCAGGCATTAAAGCATGTAAAGATTTAGCAAACATGCCACCCAATATCTGTAATGCAGCTTATTTAGCTTCTCAAGCACGTCAATTGGCAGACTCTTCTTCAAATGTTTCTACGCGTGTTATTGGCGAAGAGCAAATGAAAGAGCTCAACATGAATGCTTACCTTGCAGTAGGCCAGGGCTCTCAAAATGAATCTTTAATGTCTATCATTGAGTACAAAGGCAGTAAAGATCCTGAAGCTCGCCCTATTGTATTGGTGGGCAAAGGGCTAACATTTGACTCTGGTGGTATTTCTATCAAACCTGCTGACGGTATGGATGAGATGAAATATGACATGTGTGGTGCTGCAACAGTCTATGGTGTGATGCGTGTGGTTGCAGAACTGCAATTACCGATTAACGTCATTGGTGTACTAGCAGGTTGTGAAAATATGCCGGGTGGAAAAGCCTATCGTCCTGGTGACATTTTAACAACCATGTCCGGCCAAACCGTTGAAGTATTAAACACTGATGCTGAAGGTCGCTTAGTGCTATGTGATACGTTAACTTATGTTGAACGTTTTGAGCCTGAGTTAGTTGTCGATATCGCAACATTAACAGGTGCATGTATGGTGGCTTTAGGTCATCACTACAGTGGATTAATGTCTAACCATAATCCATTAGCACATGAGTTAATGAATGCATCAGAACAAGCTGGTGACCGCGCTTGGCGCTTACCATTAGGTGATGAGTTCTATGAACAAATCGAATCTAATTTTGCTGATTTAGCCAATACAGGTGGTCGCTTAGGTGGTGCAATTACTGCTGGTTGTTTCTTAGCGCGTTTTGCGACGAAATATAACTGGGCTCACTTAGATATTGCGGGTACAGCATGGCGTTCTGGTAAAGCCAAAGGCGCAACAGGTCGTCCTGTTTCTTTACTGTCTCAGTTCTTACTTAATCGCGCAGGTTTGAATAGCGACGAGTAATACCGCATAATTATCAGGGTTAAGGTATTACCCTATTATTATGGTAAATAGCGCAGACTCCAAGAAGGGTATTGCAACGCAATACCCTTCTGTTATCGGGATATCATGAAAAACGCCACGTTTTATTTAATGGAACACCCATCAATACACGATGATTTACAGGCTCATGAGTGGCTTGCCTGTCAACTTACCGCTGAACATTGGCGATTAGGCAAACGTATTTTATTGGTTTGTGAGTCTCAGGCTCAAGCTGAATTGCTTGATGAGGCATTATGGGCCAGAGAACCTCATCAGTTTGTTCCTCATAATCTTGCAGGTGAAGGCCCTCGTTATGGCGCTCCTGTTGAATTATGTTGGCCTGGAAAACGTGGTAACGCACCTCGTGATCTCTTGATTAATTTGCAATCGCAATTCGTAGACTTTGCCACAGCTTTCCATGAAGTGATAGACTTTGTACCTATTGATGAACAATTGAAACAGTTGGCGCGTGAACGATATAAAATTTATCGTAGCGTCGGCTTTACTTTGACAATGGCTACGCCGCCAACCTATTGAATACGTAAAAAATATGGAAAATAAATCCGCACCGAAAGAGCCATCGCTCGACACAACTTATAATCCAGCAGAGATTGAACAACCTCTGTATCAGCATTGGGAAAAAAACGGCTACTTTAAAGCCAATGGCGATACCACAAAAGAAAGCTTCTGTATCGTGATCCCACCGCCAAACGTCACTGGTAGCCTACATATGGGCCATGCTTTCCAGCAGACCATTATGGATACCATGATCCGTTATCAGCGCATGCAAGGTAAAAACACTTTATGGCAATCAGGGACTGACCATGCGGGTATCGCAACTCAAATGGTCGTTGAGCGTAAAATTGCTGCTGAAGAAGGTAAAAATCGTCATGACTATGGTCGTGATGCATTTATCGACAAAATTTGGGAATGGAAAGCTGAATCAGGTGGCAACATTTCTAACCAAATGCGTCGTTTAGGTAACTCTGTTGATTGGGAACGTGAACGTTTCACAATGGATGAAGGGTTATCGAAAGCGGTTAAAGAAGCTTTTGTTCGCTTACATAAAGAAGATCTTATCTACCGTGGTAAACGCCTTGTAAACTGGGATCCTAAATTACATACTGCAATTTCTGATCTAGAAGTTGAGAACCGCGAAGTTAAAGGATCTATGTGGCATCTGCGTTATCCTTTAGCGGATGGGGCAAAAACAGCAGAAGGTAAAGATTACCTCATTGTTGCAACAACACGTCCTGAAACCATGTTAGGTGATACTGGTGTTGCGGTTAATCCAGAAGATCCTCGTTATAAGGATTTAATTGGTAAAGAAATTATTCTACCAATCGTAAACCGTCGTATTCCTATTTTAGCGGACGAACACGCTGATATGGAAAAAGGTACAGGTTGCGTAAAAATCACCCCTGCCCACGACTTTAATGACTATGAAGTTGGACGCCGTCATCAATTACCCATGATTAATATCATGGACTTTGATGGCAATATCCGTGCTAGCGCAGAAGTCTTAGACACCAATGGTGTTGAATCAGATGTTTACAGTACTGAAATTCCAGAAGCCTACCAAGGTATGGAACGCTTTGCTGCACGTAAAGCAATGATTGCTGAATTTGAACGTCTAGGTTTATTAGAAGAGATCAAACCTCACGATTTAACCGTACCTTACGGCGACCGTGGTGGTGTCGTTATCGAGCCTTTATTAACAGACCAATGGTATGTTCGCGCGGCGCCTTTAGCGAAACCTGCGGTTGAAGCGGTTAAAAATGGCGATATCCAATTTGTACCAAAACAGTATGAAAACATGTACTTCTCTTGGATGAATGATATCCAAGATTGGTGTATTTCTCGTCAACTGTGGTGGGGTCACCGTATTCCGGCTTGGTACGACAATGAAGGTAATGTTTATGTTGGTCGTGACGAAGAAGAAGTGCGTCGTGAAAACAATATCGCCGCTGATGTGGCATTACGCCAAGATGAAGACGTACTCGATACGTGGTTCTCATCTGCACTGTGGACATTCTCAACATTAGGCTGGCCTGAAAATACCGAAGCACTGAAAACATTCCATCCAACGAATGTATTAGTCAGTGGCTTTGATATCATTTTCTTCTGGATTGCTCGCATGATCATGATGACCATGCACTTCATCAAAGACGAAGACGGTAAACCGCAAGTTCCATTTAATACGGTTTATATGACGGGTCTTATCCGTGATGAAGAAGGCCAGAAGATGTCAAAATCCAAAGGTAACGTACTTGATCCTCTGGATATGATCGACGGTATTTCATTAGAAAACCTGTTAGAAAAACGTACTGGTAATATGATGCAGCCACAAATGGCTGAAAAAATTGCTAAACGTACTAGCAAAGAGTTCCCAGAAGGTATTGAAGCACACGGTACAGATGCCCTGCGCTTTACCTTAGCGGCATTAGCTTCAACAGGTCGCGATATTAACTGGGATATGAAACGCCTATCTGGTTACCGTAACTTCTGTAACAAGCTGTGGAACGCAAGCCGCTTTGTTCTGATGAATACTGAAGATCAAGATTGTGGCTACCAAGGTGGTGAGATGACATTCTCACTGGCTGACCGTTGGATCTTAGCTGAATTTAACAATACCGTTAAAGCCTATCGTGAAGCGTTAGACAACTATCGTTTCGATATCGCTGCGGGTATTTTATATGAGTTCACTTGGAACCAATTCTGTGACTGGTATCTTGAGCTATCAAAACCTGCGGTACACAAAGGTAATGATGCACAAAAACGTGCAGCACGTCATACACTGATTGAAGTGTTAGAAGGCTTACTGCGTCTTGCTCACCCTATTATTCCATTTATCACTGAAACAATCTGGCAACGAGTGAAGGAAGTTAAAGGCATTGAAGGTGAAACCATCATGCTACAAGCTTTCCCTGAGTTCGATGCTTCATTAGTGGATGAACACGCACTTAGCGATCTTGAGTGGATCAAAGAAGTGATTGTTGCAGTTCGTAATATCCGTGCTGAAATGAATATAGCTCCGGGCAAACCACTTGATGTTATTTTACGTGGTGCGGATGACAATGCTAAGCGCCGTGTCAGTGACAATATTGGTTTCTTAAAAGCGATGGGTCGTTTAGCTGATATTCGTCCATTAGCAGAAAGTGAAGAAGCGCCATTATCAGTGACTAAATTGGTTAGCGGTGCCGAATTGCTTATCCCAATGGCAGGCTTTATCGATAAAGATGCAGAACTTGCACGTTTAGATAAAGAGCTTGAAAAAGTAGAGAAAGATATCACAACTTTAGACAGCAAATTATCTAACGATGGTTTTGTTAGCCGTGCGCCAGAAGCGGTTGTTGCTAAAGAGCGTGAACGCTTAGCAACATGCTTAAGCGCAAAAGAAAAGCTAATCGCACAGAAAGTCTCTATCGCCTCTTTATAAGCACTATCGCTTTAAAGGCACAGAGATTGTTAATAAAAACCCGCGTTTATCGCGGGTTTTTGCTTAGTTTTTTTCAGCAAAAAATAAAACCATTTTTCACTTCATTTTTTACTATTCTCGGTTCTATACTCGTTAATATATCTTTCTATCCCTTATTTTCGCTTAAATTTAATCACCCACTAAAATATAACGCTAGAAATAAAGGGAATAGGTAAGCAAAGAAAACGAGCTAACGGTTTACAAACACGCTTAATCAATTAAGATAGTTTTCGTAGCTATCCGTGCTACTTTCAATGAAGAAGTTCCTTTCCGGTGCTCTCTCAATACGTAATCAAAAAATATTCTACTAATAAGTGAAACGATGAGTGCAACTATGACTGCAACCCAAATTATAGCCCCAAATATTATTATTCGAGCGATTGAAGAAAAAGACAATGCAGGTATTGCACGCGTTATTCGTGAAGTCTCTGCTGAGCACGGTTTAACTGCTGATAAAGGCTTTGCGGTTGCCGATCCGATTTTAGATACTCTCTATGAAGTTTATCATCAGCCACGTAGCGCTTACTGGGTTGTTGAAATGGAGGGAGAAATTGTTGGCGGTGGCGGTGTCGCACCACTTGCTGGTGGTGATGGCAATACCTGTGAATTACAAAAAATGTATCTTTCATCCAAACTGCGTGGCAAAGGCATTGCAAAAAAAATCGTTCTACAATCTCTTGAGTTCGGTAAAGCACAAGGCTTTAGCCGTTGCTATTTAGAAACCACCGACATCTTAAAAGCGGCGGTGAGCTTATATGAGAAATTAGGATTCGAATTTATTGATGAAGCCTTAGGTAATACAGGACATAGTGATTGTGAAATTCGTATGGTGAAATCACTTTAAGCGTTCTCGTTGTTCCCTACGTAATACAATAAATAAAATAAGTACGACTTTACCCGCATTTCTTATGCGGGTTTTTATTATCAAAAATAGCATCTATAAACACAAATTCTATTTTTTAAAATGATATAAAAGAACTCTATTTACCCTCTATTTGTTCAAATTGATTTATTATTAAATTATTAGCCATTTATTATTCAATAATTCCTTATCTTAAATATCATTAAAAAACACAAGTTTATTTTTTTACTCATTTCACTCTGGATAATTATATTTCACTTCTTAAGTTAAATATTTTTTAGCATCTTTTCTATTTTAAATTTTCTTATTTTTTAGATTGCTATTTATCGCTAATTTAATATCTTTATGCAGATAAAGTCATGTAATGGCTTTTATAACTCTAAAATTTAAAAGGAATTTTTCATGAAAAACTTTGTTAAAATTGCACTTATTGCTTCTGTAATTACCGTAATGACTGGTTGTACTGGTAGCGTGTACAATAAAGAAAAAGACTGTAACTACGACTACTTACTGCACCCAGCAGTTTCTATTTCTAAAATCATTGGCGGTTGTGGCGACACAAGCAAATAAGATTTAAGAAATAAACGTATTAATAAACTACATTCTGACTTATTGTTGCTAAGAAAGAATGTGGTTTTTATTATTTCATATTTTATATTTTCAACCATTTTTTATGGTTCGCATTCCTCACCACCATAAGAAATCAGAGCTTAGTGTTTCCATTTTAATGGAAGATAGATTAAATTAATCATTAATAAAATCTATTTTAGGTAATTTTATATGACATTAAGCTACAAGATTATTATCGTCACATTATTTTTATCTATTCCTATATTGGCCTATTCCTCCCCCCAAGTTAAATGCATTTCCGAAGAAAAAAACTTTTCCACATGTGAGATATTAGCAAAACAAGGAGACGATAAGGCATTATTAGTACTTGGACGTTTCTATGAAACGGGTACTGGAATTGAGAAAAATGTAGAGAAAGCAGAACAAATCTATCAACTCTTAGCAGATAAAAATGATGCTGATGGATTTAATCAACTGGCAATGCTTAAAGAAGATCAGGGTAAAAAACAAGAAGCTATCAAAGATAGGAAGGATCTAATTACAATGAATTTGCTAGATTTACTGTACTAATATGGTTTTGGTAAAAAATGTGATATCAGCCAAGCGATAAAAATATACTAAAATGCGGTAAATAAAGATGTATAAATATTTAGCCTTTCGTAGTCACCAAATTACACATTCAATCAATATGCCTATTTATTTTTAGAAGTTTGTTCATTTTTTTTGAACACCATCAACAAATTCCCCCTATTTTGTTCATCATGAGAACACTTTATGATCAGCTTCATTAAGAAATCGCAATAATCTGTATTACCTCCTTCTGTGTCTTGGTTATTGCGGTTTCTTTCCTTAACTCGGAGAACAATCATGACTATCAGACAGATTAATCATATTTATTCGGCGCCAAATTCACACTGGGTAGGTAATGGCTTTCCAGTCAGCACCTTATTTTCCTATCAGGAAAATGGTGAGAAACATAGCCCGTTTCTGCTGATGGATTATGCCGAGCCAACACTGTTTAAACCTGTTACCAATGCCCGTGGTGTAGGAGCACATCCTCATCGTGGATTTGAAACCGTAACAATCGCCTATCAAGGTGAGGTTTCTCATCATGACTCTAAAGGCCATGCAGGAACTATTACCGCAGGTGATGTGCAATGGATGACAGCCGCTTCTGGCATTTTGCATAAAGAGTATCACTCTGAAAAGATGACTAAAGAAGGTGGTGTACTGGAGATGGTGCAACTTTGGGTGAATCTGCCGACAGCGTACAAAATGACACAGCCTCGTTATCAGGCGCTGAAAGCAGAGGATATCCCTCATGTTGGATTACCTAATGATCAAGGCTATGTCCGAGTGATCGCAGGTAATTATGCTAATACCCAAGGTATCGCAATGACCTACTCACCACTTAATGTGTGGGATCTGCGCTTAAATCGTGCTGGTGTTTCACACTACAGTATTCCTGAAGGTCATAATGCAATGCTGTTTGTGGTGAAAGGTGCTGTACATATCAATGACAGTGAAATTGCCCGTCAACATGACATGGTAGTATTAGATAATTATGGCGATACACTGACATTAGAATCAATGGGTGACACCATTGTTTTAATTCTCACTGGTGAGCCAATTAATGAACCAATTGCAGGACAAGGGCCTTTTGTAATGAACACTCAAGAAGAGTTACAACAAGCTTTTGATGATTATGACAATGGCAAATTTGGTGTGATGGATTAATGGCTCTCCCCTTAAAACCAATAACACCAGTCACAAAGCAGTAATTTTGTGGCTGGTGTTATTATTTTGCACTGATAAATCAGGTACAAAGGGACAACATTTAGCAAAAATTAATGTAAACGTGATGACTTATCAGACTCTCCATCTTCGCCGTCTTCGTCTTCACCGTCTTCATCATCATACTCAGCGTCAGGATCTTCAAAGTAAGTTCCCCAACCATCGTAATAAACACCCATTTTTTCAGCTAAATTCATTAACTGTTCAACTTGAGCATCAATAAGCTCAGCATTTAAACCGCTTTCACTCACAGCATCAAAGCAAACTAAAATTTCACCTGATTCTACTTCAATTTCTTCAGGTTCAGTCACTTCATAACCTAATTTAAATACTTCAACTGCCGCTTTTTCTAGTGTTTCGAAGTTTTCACAAGAGATGTGGTGTTCGATAGCATACAGCGCATCAGGATCACTACCATCTTCAAGTAATTCTTCAATAATAAGACGTGTTTCTTCACGTTGTTCTGCTAATTCTTTGCTGTCCGCCATAATCATGCTCCGCAATAGTCTGAAAAGGTATCTTGTTCATTCTCCCACAGGGCGAATCAACACTCCATACCTAATATGATGTGCTTATCGCAGACTGTCTAAATTAAAAGTTTTTCTCTAGGGGTTGATGATGAATATTTATTGATATAAATTGAATATAAATTCAATGACAGGATATCACTCTATGAACCCTTTTTATCAAAAATCATTCTTACGTTTACTGGATTTTTCACCCGCTGAAATTCAACAACTACTTACATTGTCAGCACAATTAAAAAAAGCCAAAAAATCAGGTAAAGAAACTCAATATCTTGCAGGAAAAAATATTGCGCTTATTTTTGAAAAAGACTCAACACGTACTCGTTGTGCCTTTGAAGTTGCGGCTTTTGATCAAGGCGCCAGAGTGACTTATTTGGGGGGCGGAAGCCAAATTGGGCATAAAGAATCCATCAAAGATACCGCTCGAGTATTAGGCCGTATGTATGATGGTATTCAGTATCGGGGTTATGGGCAAAAAACGGTAGATGCCCTTGCACAATATTCAGGTGTACCTGTTTGGAATGGTTTAACCAATGAATTTCACCCAACCCAGCTGTTAGCAGACTTACTGACTATCACAGAACATCAAACCAAGCCATTATCAAAAACCGTATTTGCTTACCTTGGTGACGCTCGTAATAACATGGGAAATACTATGCTGGAAGCAGCAGCGTTAACAGGTATAGATTTACGTTTAGTTGCACCTAAAGCATGTTGGCCTGATGCAAGCTTAGTGGCTCAATGCCAAGATGTTGCCAACAAAAATGGTGGAAAAATCACACTTACTGAAAATGTGGCTGAAGGTGTTAAAAATGCTGATTTTCTTTACACCGATGTATGGGTCTCTATGGGTGAACCAAAAGAAGTTTGGAAAGAGCGTATTGCGTTACTGAAGCCTTACCAGGTCAATATGAATGTTGTTAAATTAACAGGAAACCCAGAAGTCAAATTCCTTCACTGTTTACCGGCTTTTCATGATGAAGAAACCACAATGGGTAAAGCATTAGCGGAAGAGTTTAACCTATATGGCGGTTTTGAAGTCACTGATGAAGTATTCGAATCAAAACACAGTATTGTGTTTGATGAAGCAGAGAACCGTCTTCACACCATAAAAGCCGTGATGGTAGCGACCCTTGCCAATCCGTTCTGAAATACATAATCATGCAAAACACCTATTTTTTCTCGATTAAAAAATAGGTGTTTTCTTCGTTTTATCTCAAGCTTATTGATTTTTAAATCAAAAAAAAAATTTTAGAAAAAAATAAAAGCAAACGCTTGCGTGCAAAGCTAAGATGCGTATAATGCGCCACAATTTGTCAGGAGGAAAGATGAAACAGCGCCTATTCCAATTTTTCACAAAAACACGCACCTTAATGGGTCGCAAGCGCATTCACTTTTTTCCAATAGCCCAATTTTTTGAAACCCCTCTTATTGAGGGGTTTTTTTTGGCCTATAAGAAACCACTCATCGCACAATTCATCGCTAAAGGAGAACTCTAATGACTAATCCGCTCTACCAAAAGCATATTATCTCCATCAATGATCTGGACAGGGAAGATTTGGAAGCAGTTCTTCGCGTTGCTGATAAATTAAAACAGCAGCCTAATAACGAATTGTTAAAAGATAAAGTGATAGCAAGTTGCTTTTTTGAAGCATCAACACGAACTCGTTTATCATTTGAAACAGCGATCCACCGCCTTGGCGCATCTGTTGTCGGCTTTTCTGATGGAAGCAACACATCATTGGGAAAAAAAGGTGAAACATTAGCGGATACCATTTCTGTTCTACGCACTTATGCCGATGCCATTGTGATTCGCCATCCTCAAGAAGGTGCAGCACGTTTAGCCTCTGAGTTTGCTGGTGATATTCCTGTTCTAAATGCAGGTGATGGTGCAAATCAACATCCAACACAGACTTTACTGGATTTGTTTACCATTCAAGAAACACAAGGCCGTTTAGATAATCTCAATATCGCAATGGTTGGTGACTTAAAATATGGTCGAACTGTGCATTCACTGGCACAAGCATTAGCGAAATTTAAAGGTAATCATCTCTATTTTATCGCCCCTAAAGTACTCGCGATGCCAGAGCATATTCTTCACTTGCTGGAAGAAAATGGTGTTGAATATAGCCAGCATGAAACAGTAGATGAAGTCATGCCAGAGCTGGATATTCTCTATATGACACGTGTACAAAAAGAACGTTTAGATCCTTCTGAATATGCAAATGTTAAAGCTCAGTTTATTTTAACTAGCGCTGATTTAGTGAATGTGAAAGATAATCTCAAGATTTTACACCCACTGCCGCGTATTGATGAAATCACAACGGATGTAGATAAAACACCTTATGCTTACTATTTCCAACAAGCTGGAAATGGTATCTACGCACGTCAGGCATTACTTGCCTTAGTTCTGAATAAAAACTTAGTTCTTTAATAAGGAGCACACCATGACACATGATCACAAACTAAAAGTTGAAGCTATCAAACGTGGGACTGTTATTGATCATATTCCAGCGCAGGTGGGCTTTAAAATTCTTTCACTGTTCCGTTTAACTGAAACTGATGAAAGAATAACCGTAGGTTTTAATTTACCTTCAGAAAATTTAGGTAAAAAAGACCTCATTAAAATCGAAAATGTCTTTTTAACCTCAGAACAAGCAAACCGTTTAGCAATGTATGCGCCACAAGCCACTGTCAATATTATCGATGATTACCAAGTGGTTAATAAGATGGCGTTAAGCTTACCTGAATTACTTGAAGATGTGGTGCCTTGTCCTAATAGCAACTGTATTAGTCATAACGAGCCAGTACAAAGTAGTTTCCGAGTCAAAAAACTGGCCTCAGATGTGGTATTAACCTGTAAATACTGTGAAAAAGAGTTCGAACGCCACGCGGTTATTCGTTAATTATCTTCACTATCTGCTCGCAAGGGCAGATAGTTTTTTATAAAAAGAGAATAATTACCTATTAAAAGCTTCAAGGCTATTTATATTAAAAATGAAAATAGCCTATCCTTTCTTTTTTATAAAAAAATTTACTATAACTTCGCCACTTTTATGGGCTAAAAATAGCGTCAAACCGCACTACTACTCTTCATTTATTTTCTTTTTATACTTACAGACTTTATGATAAAGCCTGACATCTGTCATATTGCTAACTTACAGCGCTGGCTATAATAGCGCCGTGCTAATCAAGCGTTAGTCTTAATCTTATAAAAACAGGAGTTCTACATGTCTTACGAAATTAATACCGATAAAGCCCCTGCAGCAATTGGCCCTTATGTACAAGGCGTTGATTTAGGTAATTTAGTGATCACTTCAGGTCAATTACCTGTTGATCCAGCTACAGGTGAATTTGTTTCTGATAATGCTGCAGAACAAGCTCGTCAGTCTTTAGAAAATGTAAAAGCAATTATTGAAAAAGCGGGTTTAACTGTTGCTAATATCATCAAAACTACTGTTTTCGTAAAAGATTTAAATGATTTTGGTACCATTAATGCCGCTTATGAAGCTTTCTTTAAAGAGCATAATGCAGCATTCCCAGCTCGTTCTTGTGTTGAAGTTGCTCGTTTACCAAAAGATGCAAAAGTAGAAATCGAAGTTATCGCTATCCGTTAATTTCATTTCAAGAATCGATCATAAAAAAGCAAAGGTCTCTTTATGAGCACTTTGCTTTTTTTATGTTCTCATTTTTTCATGATTAATTTATCGTTTCTGTTTTGGCGTATATTTACAATTCAGCTAACCCCTCTTGATGCCTGATGTAGCAAAAATACCTTGATTTAGATCAGTTTTAATGAAGATTATTTCCCTTTCAATTACTATATATTGTGTTTTAATACATCTCGATATACAACATATAGTAATTATACACATCTTATCCACAATAAGCCTGAATGCTGTGCCATCACCTGTTTTTATGGGATTTGAGCCTGTGGATAAATAGTTAAGGAGCAAGATTGTGAAAACCATAGTGATAAAACGAGACGGATGTAAAGTCTCTTTTGACCAAACCCGCATCAGCGATGCTATCAAAAGAGCCGCCGTAGCTTGTGAGATCACTGATGATGATTATTGCGATTCTGTCGCGCAATCCGTTTCACAATCTCTCGCAGGACGTTCGAATGTCGATATCCGTGAGATCCAAGACGCCGTAGAAAATCAGCTGATGGCTGGCGAGCATAAAGATGTCGCCAGAGCCTACATTGAATACCGTCATGACCGGGATGTTGCCCGTGAGCAACGCGGAAGATTAACTCAGGAAATTCGAGGTCTTATCGAACAAAGCGATGTCTCTATTCTTCATGAGAATGCGAATAAAGACAGTAAAGTTATCCCTACCCAACGTGATTTACTTGCGGGTATTGTGGCTAAACATTACGCAAAATTGCATATCCTGCCAAGAGATGTGGTACTCGCTCATGAGCGAGGTGAAATTCATTATCATGATCTCGATTATTCACCGTTTTTCCCTATGTTTAACTGTATGCTAATTGACCTTAAAGGCATGTTAAACAATGGCTTTAAAATGGGGAATGCAGAAATAGAGCCTCCTAAATCTATTTCAACAGCAACCGCAGTAACAGCACAAATTATTGCACAAGTGGCGAGCCATATTTATGGTGGTACAACGATAAATCGTATCGATGAAGTATTAGCGCCATTTGTAAAATCAAGTTATGACAAACACTATAAAGTAGCGCAAGAGTGGCAAATTGCTGATAAAGAAGCCTATGCCAATGCGCGCACTGAAAAAGAATGTTATGACGCATTCCAATCTTTAGAGTATGAAGTTAATACACTACATACCGCTAATGGACAAACGCCATTTGTCACTTTCGGCTTTGGTCTTGGTACGTCAAAAGAAGCACGTCTAATTCAACGTTCTATCCTTGAAAACCGTATGGCTGGTTTAGGCAAAAACCGCAAAACAGCTGTTTTCCCTAAACTTGTTTTTGCCATCAAAGATGGCTTAAACCATAAGTTCGGTGATCCTAATTACGATATCAAACAACTTGCGCTTGAATGTGCAAGTAAACGAATGTATCCGGATATCTTAAATTACGATCAAGTGGTTAAAGTAACGGGATCATTTAAAACTCCAATGGGTTGCCGTAGCTTCTTAGGTGTTTACGAAGAAAATGGTGAAATGATCCACGAAGGCCGTAATAACCTAGGTGTTATCAGTCTGAACTTACCGCGTATTGCCATTGAAGCCCAGGGTGACGAAGCCGCATTCTGGTCACTACTTGATGACCGTCTTGAATTAGCTAAAAAAGCGCTAATGACACGTATTGCACGTTTAGAAAATGTTAAAGCACGTGTTGCCCCAATTCTTTATATGGAAGGTGCATGTGGCGTGCGCTTAAAAGCAGACGATAACGTGTCTGAAATCTTTAAAAATGGCAGAGCGTCAATTTCATTAGGTTATATCGGTGTTCATGAAACCATCAATGCACTGTTTGGTACTGAAAAACACGTTTTTGATGATGAAACCTTAAGAAAAAAAGCGGTGGCGATTATTAATCGCCTACGTGAAGCAACAGACCAATGGAAAGCAGAGACTGGCTATGGCTTCAGTCTTTACAGCACACCGAGTGAGAACTTATGTGATCGTTTCTGTCGTTTAGATGCGGCTGAATTCGGCATTCTACCGGGTGTAACGGATAAAGGTTATTACACCAATAGCTTCCACTTAGATGTTGAGAAAAAAGTAAATCCATACGACAAACTGGATTTTGAAGCACCTTATCCTCCATTAGCCAATGGCGGTTTTATTTGCTATGGCGAATATCCAAACTTACAACATAACCTTAAAGCATTAGAAGACGTGTGGGATTACAGCTATACCCGTGTTCCTTACTACGGCACAAACACCCCAATTGATGAATGTTATGACTGTGGCTATACCGGTGAATTCTCTTGTACTAGCAAAGGCTTCACTTGCCCGCGTTGTGGTAATCACAACCCCGCGAGAGTCTCTGTTATTCGCCGTGTCTGTGGATATTTAGGTAGTCCAGATTCACGCCCATTTAATGCAGGTAAGCAAGAAGAAGTTAAACGCCGTGTAAAACATCTGGCAAATGGTCAGTTAGGTTAAGATTGTGAATTACCATCAATATTACCCTGTTGATGTTGTGAATGGTGAAGGTACACGTTGCACCCTGTTTGTTGCAGGGTGCATACACCAATGCCGAGGCTGTTATAACAAATCAACGTGGTCATTAACGTCAGGTAAGCCGTTTACCCAAGAGATGGAAGATCAGATCATTGCTGATCTACAAGACAATCGTATTAAACGCCAAGGATTATCACTTTCAGGTGGCGATCCTCTACACCCTCAAAATCTTTCTGCTATATTAAAATTGGTAAAACGCGTTAAAACGGAATGCCCTGAGAAAGATATTTGGGTTTGGACTGGCTACTTACTGGCTGACTTAACCCCAGAGCAGCAAGAAGTCGTTAACTATATTAACGTACTGATTGATGGGAAGTTCGTGCAAGAACTTTATGATCCCGCATTACTGTGGCGTGGTAGTAGTAATCAGGTGATCCATAAATTGAAATAATACACATTGAATTAACTGGAGGATGTATGCCTTTAAGTGATAATAAATATGTAAGCTTTTCTGAAGATCATGAGCTGAACTACCATTTAAAAAAATGGGGTAAAAAGCAGTCTAAAGCGAATCGAGAACAACTCGTGAAGCTAGGTACCGAATTGAAAAAGAAACTCGGTGCTAAACATCTCCAGCATACTGAAATAGATGCTGAGATAGAAAAAAATCTTTCATCATTTGAGTAACGCCTAAAAGCCCATTTCATAATGGGCTTTTTTCTTTCATCATTATCATTTAATCACCTCCGTTATCAAATGCGAATCATTTTCAAAAAAGATAGTCAGAGTGATTAGTTTTGTTTTATTATTAACACTCTTAACTATTCTTTTTATGATGATATTTGATATGAAATTAGCACTCTTCCCTTTATTTTCAATAGTTTTACTTTCTGGTTGTAGCAGTACTTGGGAACCTAAAGGTGCATCAGATTACACATTACAAGAAGCTAAAATGCTTTGTGAACTTGATGCAAATACTCGCTACCCTATTCGTAAAGAAGTACTACAACGTACTGTTTATCGCGATGTACAAAAAACATGTCGTAAAGATGATAAAGATCACTGTGGGGATAAAAAAACCTACACTGAACGTGTACCAATGACAGAAAGCTATGTTGAAGACATTAATCAAGAAGACAGAAAAACCTTCTACACCTCTTGTATGTCTTTAAAAGGGTGGGAACAAAAAAGTCATTATTTTTGGGAATAATAAGAAGTTAAGAACATAAGAGGCTTAATGACGTTGCCAATACAGCTTAGTCCCAAAACCTAACTGATTATTGACCATCTTAATTTCTTGTAATTGTAATTCCCATAAAGGCACATGGATGGCGGCTAATGCGACAGGAAAACGTAAACAATAATGTTTTCTTGCGTTGATGTCGTCCTTACCTGCCAGTAAAGCAACAGAACCTGTGAATTGAATACCTTGCAGATCGGATACTGCAATTTCTTGTGTGCTAATACTCCCTGCAACTAATAAATTTTCCTGCATCATTTGAGCATGACGAGTTTTCTTTTCAGAAAGGAAAACGAGCCTCATCTGACATTCATCAAACCAATAAAAACAATTAGCACACCAAATATCACTCAATGAACATGTTGTACATAAGGTGAACACATAGTTATTGTGTATATATTGTTTAATTAATTTGATCGAGTCTAGAGAAGTCATTATATACCTGCATAGAAACAAAAAGAGACGCTGTTTAGATGATAATTATATCATCAAAACGAGCGTCTTACCGCGTGTCTCTTATTACAGATTATTTATCGAAAATAGTTAAAATTAACGATAAATTTCAGCATTAACAGTGAGGTAATCTTCACCAGTTGCGCCAACAACTTTAAAGCCTTTTGCTCCTTCATCTTTTGCGATTTGAGCAATTTTGGTGGTTAAGCCATCTAAAGTATCACTACCTGTGATTGTGATATACTCACCATTGACAGAAGGACTTTTTGATACGCTATCAGCAGCCATTGAACCAAATGAAATAGCACTTAAAGCGAATGTTGCAGCGATTAATGTAGATTTTTTCATAATAAACTCCAATTTAATTCTAATTTTGTCAGATATCGCGGAGTGTGTCTCTGTGATGTGGATCATATTATGCGCTTTAATTTAACTTTAAAATTAGCAATAATTGCTGTTCATTTTCAAAAAAATTGAATGTTATTTTTTAAATTATAAATTTTATTGTCACAAAAATTTCACAACATATTGATATATTTAATAGATTTATTTTTGACATGGTTTAAATTACTCACTTCAAAAACTAAGAAATATTATTTATCAAAAGAAAAAGTAGCACGAAAAGGAAAAAATGATGGCTGACACAATGTGGTCACTCTATATTGTTAGAAATCGTCTTGGCTATCTTTATACCGGGATCACAACAAATGTTGAGCGCCGTTTTCAACAGCATCAGGATGGAACTGGCGCGAAAGCATTAAAAGGAAAAGGACCTTTATTATTAGAATTTTATTGTCAGGTTGGCGATAGGCAACGAGCCTCTCAGCTTGAATACCAATTAAAGCAGTTAAAAAAATGGCAAAAAGAAAAGCTGATCACAGACCAGCCTTCAGACATTGCACTGTATTTAATACAGGATAAATAAAATGAGTTAAGCGGATCAGCTAAACTGGTCAAATAAAGGTGAGTAGTTGACTAAACCGTGGATCTCTTCAACATTGCCATTATCTAACGCATAAAGCTGAAATGCCTCTTCTGTATCAGGCCATTTACAATGTAAGCCTTGAGATTTAGCAGGAATAAAACCCGATACTTGATAGTATTTAGGATCTCCCAACACTACGACTGCGCCATACCCAAATTCATTTAGGCTATCTAACCCTTCATTAATCAGTTGGCGTCCAATACCTTGGTTTTGGAACTCTGGTGCAACAGCAAGTGGCGCAAGACCAACCCACTGACAATCTATTCCATCAACATCAACTGGTGTAAAACCGATATAGCCAACTAATTGGCCTTCATCGCTAATAGCCACCATGCCTAATGTTAATAGACCTTCTTCACGTAAATGCCCGACTAAATCAGCTTCAGGGCTTGTCGGAAACACTTGGCGCAAAAGGCTATCAATAGCAGGAATATCAACAGGAATTTCAACACGTATTAGCATGAAGTTGAGCTCAGTTCATGGCTGTGCATTTTGTCTTCAGTTTCTTCTTGAAGTCCACTTTTTACAAATTCAGCCAGTTGTAATAAACCAAAACGCAACACAGATGGCATTGAGTCTAATTCAATTGCATCCATCAGGTTCTTAACATATAACCCGAGTTCTGTATCACCCTCAATTTGTAGACGGCGTTGGAAAAATAAGGTGTCAGGATCTTCTTTGCGAGCTGCAATTAAAATAAGATCATTAGCATTACCACTAAAGCTGACATCTTCTTTTTCTAAGCGACTAACCACTAATTTATCATCACGAACACTGATAAACCACTGTAAATGTAAGTCTCTTATCTCTACTTTTAGCCATTTATCTTCTAAAAAGTGTAAATCACCTTCTGCAAGAGATTCACGAAACTGCCAACTTAAAAACTGTTCTAAAATATCGCGTTGCAAAGCAAATGGGGTAACTTGTAAAGGGTAACGTAAAAAACGAGGCCCCTCTTTTACCAAATGGGTACGAATTTTGTTAAACACGTTCGGACTCCTATAAATAAATTTAGGGGCTATTGTGCCAGAAATGAACAGATATTCTGCGATCCTATATCAATATTCTGTTAATCCATTGTTCGCTTTTTGAGTTCTTTGATTTTACTTAAGTAAAAAACAAACTTCTCTGCCTTAAATCAAAACCTTTTTTTATCTTACTCATTACAATTTCCGATCATTCTTAATTTCTAAAGGGAAGTGAAGATGGAATTGCTGTGCCCTGCGGGTAATTTACCTGCCTTAAAAGCAGCCATAGATAATGGTGCGGACGCCGTTTATATCGGCTTAAAAGATGATACTAATGCAAGACATTTTGCAGGTTTGAATTTCACAGAAAAGAAGCTACAAGAAGCAGTTAATTATGTTCATCGCCACCAGCGAAAACTACATATTGCAATAAACACCTTTGCTCACCCTAATGGATTTGAACGCTGGCAAAAGGCCGTTGATATGGCGGCATCTTTGGGTGCTGATGCGCTTATTTTGGCAGATATTGCGATGCTAGAATATGCGGCTGAGCGTTATCCTCATATTGAACGCCATGTTTCTGTACAAGCCTCAGCAACCAATACACAGGCAATTGAGTTTTATCAACGCAATTTTGATGTTGCTCGTATTGTTCTTCCTCGTGTTCTATCTATTCATCAAGTGAAACAATTAGCACAAACTAGCCCAGTACCTTTAGAAGTTTTTGCCTTCGGAAGCTTGTGTATTATGGCTGAGGGCCGATGCTATCTTTCTTCCTACTTAACCGGTGAATCACCCAATACGGTAGGTGCTTGCTCTCCTGCGCGTTTTGTACGCTGGCAACAGACACCACAAGGAATGGAATCTCGCCTTAATGATGTTCTGATAGATCGCTATGCGCCTGATGAAAATGCAGGCTACCCAACACTGTGCAAGGGACGCTATTTTGTTGATGACCATTGTTATCATGCATTAGAAGAGCCAACTAGCCTAAATACCCTTTCCCTATTACCTGAATTAATGGCAATGAATATTGCCTCTGTCAAAATTGAAGGTCGCCAGCGTAGCCCCGCTTATGTCACAGAAGTCGCAAGAGTTTGGAGAACGGCAATTGATCAATGTAAGAAAGATCCCCAAAGCTTTAACACTGATCCTCGTTGGATGAATGCCTTAGGAAAAATTTCAGAAGGAACACAAACAACATTGGGTGCTTATCACCGTAAATGGCAATAATAAGGATAAGAAAATGAAATATGCATTAGGCTCTGTACTTTATTATTGGCAAAAATCTACACTCGAAGCGTTCTATGAAAAAGCAAAACAATGTGATGCTGATATTATCTATTTAGGCGAAACAGTTTGCAGTAAACGCCGAGAAACTAAACCTCAAGATTGGATTAATCTCGCCAAAGAAGTCGCTAAAAGTGGCAAACAAGTGGTTCTTTCTACCTTAGCGTTATTACAAGCGCCTTCTGAATTGAAAGAAATTACTAAGCTGGTTGATAACGGCGAGTTTTTAATTGAAGCCCATGATTTTGGCGTCATCAATATGCTTTATGAGCGCAATCTTCCTTTTGTTGCGGGTCACGGATTAAATTGCTACAACGCTTATGCGCTACGTTTATTGTATAAACAAGGCATGATACGTTGGTGTATGCCTGTAGAACTTTCTCGTGAATGGCTAAGTAACCTTCTAAACCAATGTGAAACATTGGATATTAGGAATAAATTTGAAGTCGAAGTCTTGGCTTATGGACATCTTCCTTTAGCTTATTCAGCACGTTGTTTTACTGCTCGTTCTGAAAATCGCTCTAAAGATGATTGTGAAACTTGTTGCCAAAAATACCCACAAGGCCGTGAAGTATTATCACAAGAAAATCAGCAAGTTTTTGTATTAAATGGTATTCAGACACAAAGCGGTTATTGTTACAACTTGGGTAACGATCAAACATCAATGGCAGATTTAGTGGATATTATCCGGCTTTCACCTGAATCTGACGCTATTTTTGATACCTTGCAACAATTTCGCCAAAATGCAGAAGGCCAACATCCTCTTACAACTATCCATCACCATGACTGTAATGGTTATTGGCGTAAACTAGCTGGATTGGAGTTGGTAGAATAAGTCTTTTATCCACTCTGTTTCATCTATAATAGAGTGGATTTGTCATGTTCTAAGCCAACTACTCTTAGCGTTAGCTGGCGCCTCATTTAAATAAATCTTGAGATATTTCTTGAATTAAAACCTATTTAGATCCACGGTGATGTAACCAATGTTTAAATTGGTGTGTAATATGTCTTAACTCACCATTACGTAGCATACCCACCAGCACACCTAATACCGTATAAATCACACCTAAAACAAGCATCATCACGATATCACCCAATATACTTTGGAATGACAGCCCCATTTGGTTAATCCCTGCCATCGCGTTTACAGCCCATGTAGACGGTAATGCAGATGAAATGGCAAACACCCAATCTGGCATAGCTTGTAGTGGCCATATCGTGCCAGAAATATAAAACACAGGTGTTGTTACAAATGCCAATGTCAGATAAATCATCTCAACACTGCGTAAGCATTCTGTAATTAATTTACCTAACCCTAAGACCGCTAATAAGAATGGAAATGTCAGCATCCAGACTTGATAAAGTGGAGCCTCTTGGCGATAACCCAATACCCAAGGCCATAATGCAAAGAATACAGCCGACAAAAATAACCAAATAGGAATAAGTGCAGATAATGCCCCTAAATAAACCGCTAGTGGTGGTTTTCCTTTCGGCGTACTTCTTACTGCAATACTGACTCGTACACAGGCAATTAAAAGGGAGTGTTGCAATAACATAACTAATAGACCAGGAAAAATAATCGCAGCAAAACTAACACCAGGGTTATACATTGCGATCGTTTCACCTTGGATAGGTTTTAGCAAAATCGTTGATTGTTCAATGCTAAAACCAGCATTTCTCAAAATACGTCCATTATAAGCATCTAATAACTGCTGATAAGCCAACATCAATTCTTGCTGAATTTGCCCACTGGCAAGTCGGTTTGTAGCATCACCAAACACAGGAACAGTGACATCTTTACCATTAAGAAGTTTCTTTTCAAAATTCGTTGGCACAATAATGATGGCAAATAGCTCGCGCATGATCATATCGTGGCGAGCTTCATCTAAACTATCGTAATTCTTGATACTGAGCTTTGGTGTTGCATTTAATGAGCGAATAAGAGAGTAGCTCGCAGGGCTGTGATCTTGATTAATGACCGCAACGGGTAGATCCCATAACACGGGTTTAGCATAAACCAAACTCATAACGCAAAGTGACACAATCAATAGCATCCACATCGGTTTTTCTAACATACCGAGTAATACACGCTTAAAGGTTTGGAAATACATTTGCATCATGCAACACCTACCTGTAATTCTAATCGTTTAAAAATACGTTTACGAATTAAGAAGGCGATAGCAAAAGGATAAATCAGCAAGAGCGAACAAACATACAAAATACCTTGTAGTGATACTTCTCTTAAGAAGATATCAAACATCGCATTTAAAGCATGTGTTAAAGGCTCTAGATTAGAGATAATTTGTGCAGGCAATATCATGGAAAGTTCTGGTACCGCCATACCTGAAAAAGCTAAGGCAATACTCACTAACATACCTATCATACTGTATGCAGTGATCGCACTATTGGTAAACGCAAAAAGCAGTAACCCCACACTTTGTGCCGCGATAATATAAAAGAACCCAACAAGTACCATATAGAGTGGATTGCCATTTACTTTGGCACCTGAAAAATGCACCAATGCTGCAAGCTCTATAATTAATAATGTTAAGAAAAATAACGTATAAGGAGAAAGTTTACCAATCAATGCAAACGTAAAAGGCTTAATATTCAACAGCATATTTCCTCGTGACAACGAATAAATCGTGCAGGTCACGACAAATAACTGAAGCATATGGATCGTAGCGGCAAATTGCTGATAATAGATATAACTACCGCTGGCATTAAATAAGCTGTCATAAGAGAGCGTGACTTTTGCCAATGGCGGTACAGGCTTATTCATTTCTTGTGCTAAAACAGTGCGATACTGTGCATTAAGTTCTGCAATAAGGCCACTAAAATCCTGTATCGCGTAACTCCCCGCGGCATAATACAACCCATTGTAATACATCCGTGTGGTGGGTTGCTTTCCTGCTAATACATCACTTTCAAAATGGCGAGGAATGGTCAATATAGCGTAATCTTTTGCACTACCTAACCGCTCCATTGCTGTACGAGGGTTGCCATCTAGTGTATTTAATTGCGCATGGGAGCCAGCATTTAAGTCTCTGATCAGTGTTCTCGATAATGGGCTATTATCGTTATTGATCACTGAAACGGGCAAATTCAGCAATGTACCTTCAGAAAAGTTAGCACTAATTAACGTGAATAACATCAATGGAAACAGCCAGCTCAGCCAGTGAAAAACGGGGCTACGAACTGCCATATGAGTTTCTCGTGAAAATGCGCTACTAAAGCCACGCCAAGCTGCTTTTACTCTCATTATTCGCCCTTATTTATCCCAGCGCCATAACGCACTCATTCCAGGACGTAGTCCCTCAATCGGCGTCACAGGATACAGTCGAATTTCAAACGTTTTTAAATCGAAATCACCCGTTGCTCTTGTCGCTCTTTTTGTTGCGTAGTCACCCATCGGAGCGATATAGCGAATTTCCGCTTCGACTTCTTTGTTGCCCAGAGCAGGAATAATGATAGTAATGCGATCACCTTTGCGAATATCCGCTAAAATATCTTCGCGAAGGTTATAAACAAAATAGGCATCAGGAATGCGAATGAGTGTCGCAAGTGGGCTATTAGCATTAAAAAGCTCACCAATTTCTGCCGGAATTGGCCCAACCTCACCATCAACAGGTGCTTTGACGTGTAAATCGTCTTGTTGGATCTTCAGCTCGATAAGTTGTTGTTCTGCTTGTTGTACCGCAGCCATGTATTTATGACGTAACTCAATGCGATCGCCATTTTTAGCTTCATCTAATTCTGCTTGGGCAGCTCTTACTCGTTGTGATGCAACATCACGACTACGACGTGCATTGTCCAGCTCGGTTGCTGAGACATAACCTTGATTAGCTACTGCGTTAATACGCTGATAATCTCGTGTCGCATTACTAGCTTCTACTTTGGCTTGAGATAACACTGCTTCTAAATTACGAATGCTCTCTTCTCTTGTGCCATGTAGTGATAAATCTAATTGAGCTTGCGCTTGTGCTTTCGCCGCTTCGAGTGCCGCAACTTGTGCATTAAGTTCAGGGCTTTCTAATGTGATCATTAATTGCCCGGCTTTGACATCATCACCTCGCTCTATATGGCGCTCAATTACACGGCCTTTAGCTTTTGAGGCAACAATCACTTCTGGTGCATCGACTTCCCCTTGCAGTAATAAATATTGATTATGCGCGCGGAAAAGTACGGCTAATGCAATTAGTATTAGCATTAATAAAATAAGATAAATGGTTCTTTTTTTCATATAACGATTAGACCTTAATAGTGAAGTAGAACACTCACTGACAGAGTTATATTACACAATAACTCAGAATTTCTTTAAGAATTTTGTGCGCCAGATCACTGATGCAAAGGAATATTTTCTTTGAAAGCGCGATTAAGTTACTCTTATATCAAACTTTATTGCCTAATTAATAGCCCCGTTTTATCTGAACTTTTTATATTAATCAGATGAAAAAGAGAACGGTACTCAATACCTATGTATGAATTTGATCTTATTTTGCTGTTATTACAGCAAATGTGTGTTTATTTAATTATTGCTTGGTTTTTAAGTAAAACACCTCTATTTACGCCGCTTTTACAGGTCACAATAAAGCTACCTCATAAGTTGATGTGCTATGTCATTTTCTCTATTTTTTGCATTATGGGTACCTATTTCGGATTGCACATTAATGACTCTATTGCTAACACTCGTGCGATTGGCTCCGTCTTGGGGGGATTACTCGGCGGCCCATATGTTGGCTTTCTTGTTGGCTTTACGGGAGGATTACATCGTTATTCTCTCGGAGGTATGACAGCACTGAGTTGTATGGTTTCTACTATTGCAGAGGGATTAATTGGTGGATTAGTTCACCGCTATTATGTCAAACGTGGCCAAATGCATCGAATATTTAATCCATGGACTGCGGCAGCGGTAACTTTCTTTGCCGAAATAATACAGATGAGTATTATTTTATTATTAGCCCGCCCGTTTAATGAAGCTCTTGCCTTAGTTAAGGATATTGCAGCACCAATGATTGTTGCAAACACTATTGGTGCGGCAATGTTTATTAGAATATTACAAGATAGACGGGCAATATTTGAAAAATACACCAGCGCTTTCTCAGCACAAGCATTAAAAATTGCCGTTTGCACCGAAGGTATTTTGCGTAAAGGATTTAATCAAGACAATAGCACTCGAGTTGCAAAAGTCATTTATCAAGAATTAAGAGTCAGTGCTGTTGCTATTACTGATAGAGAAAAACTGCTCGCCTTTATTGGCATTGGCGCTGATCACCATTTACCTGGTACCCCTATTTCATCAGAACAATCGAAACAGGCAATTAATAATAATGAAGTTGTTTATGCTGACGGTAATGAAACTCCGTATCGTTGCACTCTTTCTCCTCATTGCAAGCTAGGATCAACCTTAGTTATTCCGCTAAGAGGTGAAAATAACCAAGTCATTGGGACAATAAAACTCTATGAAGCTAAAAATCGCCTGTTTAGTTCAATTAACCGTACTTTAGGGGAAGGTATTGCCAGTTTATTATCTGCACAAATTCTGGCAGGGCAATATGAGCGAAATAAACAATCACTTTTAGAATCAGAGATTAAACTTCTACATGCACAAGTAAATCCACATTTTCTTTTTAATGCGTTAAATACACTACAAGCCGTTATTCGTCGTGATAGTGAACAAGCAAAACAATTAGTTCAATTTCTTTCTGCTTTCTTTCGTAAGAACTTAAAAAGACCGGAAGCAGTTGTGACATTAAGTGATGAAATCGAACATGTAAATGCTTATTTGCAAATTGAAAAAGCCCGTTTTCAAGATCGTTTACAGATTGATATTCACATTCCAGAAACTTTAGCCAATGCTCGTTTACCGGCTTTTTCGCTTCAGCCGATGGTCGAAAATGCAATTAAACATGGAACATCACAGTTATTAGACACCGGAAAGATTACAATTAGAGCGCACCAAGAGCATCATCTGATCATTATTGAAATCAGTGATAATGCGGGGCTTTATCGACCTCAATCTTCTTCCCATGAATTAGGATTAGGCATGAGGTTGGTGGATAAGCGATTAAAATTACGCTATGGCGAGCTTTATGGTGTTTTAGTCGAATGCCAAGCTGATGAATATACAAAGGTGAAAATTTGCTTACCTCTAGAAAAAAGCATGGATAACGTTACATAACAATGAATATATTAATCGTTGATGATGAGCCACTGGCTCGTGAGAATTTACGTTGTTTACTTGAAGTTGAAAAGGATATTCATATTATTGGTGAATGCAGTAATGCTATTGAAGCCATAGGAGAAATACATCGTAAAAAACCTGATGTTGTTTTCCTTGATATTCAAATGCCTCGCATTACTGGACTTGAAATGGTCACAATGCTAGATCCTGAACATCGCCCTTATATTGTTTTTTTAACTGCATTTGAAGAATATGCGATCCAAGCCTTTGAAGAACATGCTTTTGATTATTTACTCAAACCTTTAGAGCAGGAACGTCTCACAAAAACATTAAACCGTTTACGCCAAGGTAATAAACAAAATATTGATTTATTAACCCCGCCAGAAGAACGCTTAAAATGCATTCCATGTACCGGACATAGCCGTATTTGGTTAATGCCAATTGATGAAGCCATATTTGCCACCTCAAGACTCAGTGGTGTTTATGTCACGAATAATCAAGGCCAAGAAGGTTTTACTGAATTAACACTACGTACACTAGAAACACGCACACAATTAGTTCGTTGTCATCGCCAATATTTAGTCAATATGGATTATGTTAATGAGATTATTTTTGGTGATAATGGGCAAGCTGAACTGATCTTACACAATAACAGCCAAATTCCTGTTAGCCGTCGATATCTAAAACCGTTAAAAGAAGCGATTGGCTTAAGTTAATTAATAAAATCCCATAATAAATGAGTATTTAGATAATTATAAGTATTGTTCTAAATACTCATCAAAAACTTGTTGGTACTGCTTACGGTTAAAAATAAGTTGTTTAATCGGAGTAATTCCATGTTCATCAAGCTCTAGGGCATCTTCTCTATCTAATCCATCTTCATAAGTAATATTATTCCATTGCACATAATCTTTCGTAATATCTAAATCACAAGAAATCACAGAGCAATAATCACAACCACAATGGCAACGATATAGCACCAGCCTATTATTATCTAATTGGGTATAAAGTGGTTTAGTACCCAAAAACTGCTCTATTTTGCTACAAATAATTTTATGGCGATCGTAATTAGGGAAATAAGCTTTATCAACCACAATAAGGTCTAAATCAAAGTCTGAAAAGCGCAAATCTGTTTGTTTATCAAATCCCAACCACTCATCCAGGGCTTTACCATCAATATAAAAATTAAAATCTGTATGTTGAGTATTCGCCCCATGCTGAATACAACGTAATTCTAGTTTATTTATTTTATTCATTATAATTTCATACCCTGTTAATAATTCACTTTTTTATTATTACTTAAATCTTATTTATCACCAACGCATTGATAAATATATATTCTTTATTTAACTCAATAAAAATTAAAATATTTACACATAATTTTTAATTAAAAACCACAAGTTATAAACGGTGACTACTAACCTAACCATTAAATCTTAATTAAATAAAAAATAAACAGAAAGTTAATTATTCTAATAAAAACCATAAGTAGACAAATTAAAAGTTTAATTTTAGTTTAATAATAAATTTATTTTTTTAACATAAATCTTAGGGATAAGAGATCATTATGAAAGAGAAAAAGCACTATTCAATTCATAAAGTAGAAGATATGAATATTTACGGTGAATATAACGGAAATTTTTATTATAGTAAATATGGACATCCTGAAGTAACAATATTCGTTGCCCCATCAGGCAGTAAAATCTACCATGAACATGGAGAAACAGACCAAACTTCAACTTTTGGGCATACATTTATTGGTATTAGAGGCTGGGATCCTGTTACCGAAGAAAGGGAAGTTATTACCATCGGTTTTAGCCCTGGTGATAATATGAAGACAAGTGAGGATAATTTTTCATTTAATGATCACCTTCGTTATCCAGATGCATCCACTCTATCAATTAGATCATACAATTGGCCCTTTGCTAAAAATTTTGAAAAACTGTTCACACTATTACATACATATAAAACAGGTGAAAAACTTCCACCAAAATATAATCTTCTTTTTAATAATTGCGGTCAATTCGTTCAACATGTTTTGGATATATCAGGATTTAAAAACATTTATATTGCATTTCAACCAGATGATCTTTATGAGAATCTAAAACATGCAGCAGATAATTATAGAACACCATTAGCTATCGATTTAAATGCTAATGGAATACAAACACTTTCTAGCAATTCAAATATAGCGTTTGACTTTGATAGTAATAAGACTCCTATTCAAACAGGCTGGATCCATCCAGATGATGGTTTTTTAGTTTGGGATAAAAATAATGATGGGGTTATAGATAATGGAGAAGAATTATTTGGTGATAGAAGTTTGTTACCAAATAACACTAAAGCTCAAGATGGATTTTTAGCACTTTCATACTTAGATAGTAACAGGAATAAATTAATAGATAAAGGTGATAATCTTTGGTCTGAATTAAAAGTATGGCAAGATAAAAATTCAGATGGAATAACACAAAAAGATGAACTCTATTCGCTAGATAAAGCTGGTATTAATTATATAGAACTTAATATAACTAAAAGCCATTTCTATGATTTAAATAATAATTTTCATCAATTAGAATCCTTTGTAAACTGGGATAATGGAAATAGAACATTGATTACTGATGTTTTATTGCATCAAAAACCTAATACTGATAATAATAAAATTTCTCAACAATTAATGAACAATATTATCAATGAGATGGCTCGTTTTCCTTCTTCTCATCATAGTGAATCAATCCCAATAAATCAATTTATAAATCCAATTAAAAATACAATTTTAGCAACATCAAATCTATTGGGACAATAGAATGAAAATATTTAATAAGTTATTTTTTAGTTTATTCATTATTAGTAGCTCTTCATTTGGAAATGAATATCCTATTGTTACAGATAAAATGTTAATTTCCGGATATAATAAATTAGAGTTACGGTATAACCCTCAATTACCTTTTATTGCCCCTTATCCTGAAAATAAAAAACTTGTTTTTTCTCTTATTGAAAAAGCAAAAAAAAATAATAATGCTAATGATAGCTATCTCATTGCTTCAATTTTCTTTATTGGATGTTCTAATTTAAAATATAAAATCACTCATGAAAGTGATAAAAATCAATGCGAATTATCACGTCATTTTTTAAATAAAACATTAATATTGGAACCTAATCATGGAGCAGCTCTTTTCTATCAAGCTGCTGTTTTTAAAAATGGGTATGGTGTTAAAAAAGATATTAGCAAAGCAATTAAATACTATGATAAAGCATGCCGAATAAAAGGAAATCGAGTTATTATTGCTTGTGAGAATCTTTTTTCTATCTATTTACATGGTGAAAAAGGTATTCCTCAAGATTTAAACAAAGCTAAAGAATATGCAAAATGGACTGCTGAAAATGGTAGTAAAGAATATCAAGAATATATAAAAAAATGGGATTACATTTTATTTTCTCTAGAATTAAAGACAAAATTAAAAGAATGTAAAAGAAGTGGGATAGATGCATCTATATGCATCCGCAGAAGTAATAATGCACTCATGGAATATGCCAATAAAATGTACCCAATGGAATAACTATTTATCTCTACTTTATAAAAAAACCAGCCAACTTTCATTGACTGGTTTTATTTTTTATCATCAACTCAATTTAAAATTAAGTTAATTACCAACTCTTATTGGTTATGAGAACTGCTACGACGACGTGGAGTACCTTCGTTGTTACGACCACGGAAGTTACCGCGCTCGCCACCACGATCGTTGCTACGCTCACCACCGCGGTCATTATTACCACGACGTTGTGGTTGATCACCATTGTTAAAACGACGACCACCTTGTGGTTGACCATCACGACGGCTATTATTACGACGCTCACGGAAAGGCTGAGATTGAGCATCACCCACTAATTGCATATTCAGTGGTTTGTTCATGATACGTGTACGTGTAAAGTGGCCTAATAAGTCAGTTGGCATACCTTTTGGCAACTCGATTGTTGAGTGAGAACCATACAGTTTGATATTACCAATATAACGGCTGCTAATATCGCCTTCGTTAGCAATTGCACCGACGATATGACGAACTTCAACACCATCATCACGACCCACTTCAATACGGTATAAATCCATTTCACCAGCATCACGACGTTCACGACGAGGAGCACGTTCACGATCGTTATCACCGCGACGACGATCATCACGATCGTTAAATTCACGACGAGGGCGACGAACTGGATCAGGTGGCAGGATAAGCGCACGCTCACCTTGAGCCATTTTCAATAATACCGCAGCCAGTGTTTCCATATCTAACGCTTCTTCGCCTTGTGGCGCTAATTTAGGTAACAGAGCGCGATATTGGTCAAGGTTGCTTGTTTCTAATTGCTGAGCAATTTGCTGTGCAAATTTTTCCTGACGACGTTGGCTGATAAGTTCTGCATTTGGCAGTTCTACTTCAGGGATAGTCATCTTCATTGTACGTTCGATGTTACGCAGTAAACGACGTTCACGGTTATCAACGAATAAAATTGCACGACCCGCACGACCCGCACGACCTGTACGACCAATACGGTGAACATAAGATTCTGAATCCATAGGGATATCATAGTTCACAACAAGGCTAATACGGTCAACGTCAAGACCACGAGCGGCAACGTCAGTTGCAATAAGAATATCTAAACGACCATTCTTCAGACGCTCTAAGGTTTGCTCACGCAGTGATTGGTTCATATCACCATTCAATGCAGCACTGTTATAACCATTACGCTCTAATGCTTCTGCAACTTCTAATGTTGCATTTTTGGTACGTACGAAAATAATCGCCGCATCAAAATCTTCAGCTTCTAAGAAACGAATTAATGCTTCATTTTTACGTGCACCAAATGTCATCCAGTAACTTTGGCTGATGTCTGGACGAGTTGTTACGCTGCTTTGAATGCGAACTTCTTTAGGATCATTCATGAAGCGACGTGTAATACGACGAATAGCTTCTGGCATTGTTGCAGAGAACAGCGCAGTTTGGTGTTCTGCTGGGATCTTACTTAAGATATTTTCAACATCTTCAATAAAGCCCATACGTAACATTTCATCAGCTTCATCTAAAACTAAACCTTTCAGTTTAGATAAATCTAATGTGCCACGATTTAAATGGTCTAATAAACGACCAGGTGTACCTACAACCACTTGTGGCCCTTGGCGTAATGCACGTAATTGAACGTCATAACGCTGACCACCATACAGTGCAACTACATTTACTTTTGGTAAATGCTTAGAGAAATCTTCGATGGCTTCAGCAACCTGAACAGCGAGCTCGCGAGTTGGTGCTAAAACTAAAATTTGTGGTGCTTTTAATGATTCATCAAGATTGTGTAATAACGGCAGGCTAAATGCAGCGGTTTTACCACTACCAGTCTGTGCCATACCTAAAACATCATTGCCGTTTAAAAGGAAAGGAATACATTGTTGCTGAATTGGAGAAGGCTTCTCGTAGCCTAAGTCATTCAGTGCAGTCAAAATAGGTGCTGATAAACCTAGATCAGCAAAAGTCATATCGGTTTCAGTAGTCATGTCACTGTGCCTCATTCATTATGGCAGCCAGTTGACATAACATACCGCATGGTTTGTCGGTCTTTATCATCTAAAATGTGAACTGGCTCAAATTATATTATTAAACGAACAAACAAGCCCTCATCCTATGCAGATGATGGCTTTCAAACTGATCAGAGAAATGTTCGTCAGCTATTGCTGGTCCGATTCCGCTAGGTCTTCTTGTTGGCCTAACAGTGCTAATTCCAACAATGCGTAGCGGTGCTCAACAAAGTTATGTGCGTTGTTGGCAACCGTCAGCTTGAATAACGCTTCTGCGCTATCCATGTCCCCCAGACTTAGGTAATACTTACCTAAATAGAAGTTAGTTTCACTAAGATGCTCAGCGAGCGAAGTGTTATCGGTTGAGGCTTCATGTAGTTTTGACATTAACGCTTTTTCATTAATGTTGCCTAAATAAAACTCAACTATATTCCATCCCCATTGCCCCGTTTTATCCGCCTGCTGGTATCGCTGTTTTAACTGTTGTTTAGCTAAATCAGTGTTTATCTCTTTTTCGACAAGATATAACCAAAGCGAACGAATGGGGTCATTTGGATCGACCTGATAAAACGCCTGCAGATCATCCTGCGCCAATTTCAATCGGCCACCGTAGTATAAAGCGATACCACGATTAAAACGCGCATTATTGTAAGTTGGATCAAGCTCTAAAACAGAATCAAACGCTTCATAAGCAGCATCATAGTTCGCTGCTTGCGTAAAATAGATACCTAGAAAATTAAAAATTTCTAGCATATCTGGTCTTATTGATAGCGCCATTGAAAAATCATTACGCGCTAAAGCTCGTAAACCGAGACTATCATACAGCACACCACGCTCATATAAAAGCTGTGCGTATTCATCTTCGGTTAATGAGCGACTCGCAAGAATTTGTTCTATACGAGCCAATATCACTTCTTGTTGTAAAGAAGGTTGTAATGGAGTGGCGAAAATCGCATTCTGACGCCATTCTGGACTAGTGCTGCATCCGGAAATAAAGATGAAAACAGCAATAGAACAACTGCGCAGAAATGTTTTCATTTCTCACTCCCAAAGTCAGACCTTTCAACAAAAAGCGTTCTGGACGTCCTACTTGTCAATCATAATAAGTCTCTACCGATACCTATGTCTAGATATCGGTAGTAGAATATCATTAATTCGCAGAATCTTCAGAAGAAGTTTCTGTTGCTTCCTGCTGATTAGCTTGAGCTTCTTTCATGCTTAAGCGAATACGGCCTTGGCGGTCAATTTCCAGCACTTTAACTGGAACTTCTTGGCCCATTTCCAAGTAATCACTCACTTTCTCAACACGTTTATCTGCAATTTGAGAAATATGAACCAGGCCTTCTTTACCGCCACCGATAGCAACAAACGCACCGAAATCTACGATACGAGTTACTTTACCGTTATAGATACGGCCCACTTCAACTTCAGCTGTGATTTCTTCGATACGAGCAATTGCCATTTTAGCTTGCTCATTGCTTGTTGCCGCAATCTTCACAGTACCATCATCTTCAATTTCGATAGTTGTGCCCGTTTCTTCCGTTAATGCACGGATAACTGAACCGCCTTTACCGATAACATCTTTGATTTTGTCTGAATTAATTTTGATAGTATGAATACGTGGTGCGAATTCAGAAATATCAGCACGAGGTTGGCTAATAGCATCTTCCATAACACCTAAAATATGTAGACGTGCGCTTTTCGCTTGGTTTAACGCAACTTGCATAATTTCACGTGTGATACCTTCGATTTTGATATCCATTTGTAATGCGCTGACACCGTTACGGCTACCCGCAACTTTAAAGTCCATATCGCCTAAATGGTCTTCATCACCCAGAATATCGGAAAGAACAACAAAGTTGTCGCCTTCTTTTACCAAGCCCATTGCAATACCAGCAACAGATTCTTTAATTGGCACACCCGCATCCATCAGTGCTAAAGAAGCACCACATACAGACGCCATTGAAGATGAACCATTTGATTCAGTGATTTCAGAAACCACGCGAACAGTATATGGGAATTCTTCAATAGTAGGCATTACTGCTAATACACCACGTTTTGCTAAACGGCCATGGCCAATTTCGCGACGTTTGGGTGAGCCCATCATACCTGTTTCACCAACAGAGTATGGAGGGAAGTTATAATGCAGTAAGAAAGTATCAGTATGCTCACCCATGATATCATCAATAGTTTGAGCATCACGCGCAGTACCTAATGTCGCAGTCACTAAAGCCTGTGTTTCACCACGTGTAAACAGCGCTGAACCGTGAGTACGTGGTAATAAACCTGTGCGGATATCTAATGCACGTACCATATCTTTTTCACGACCATCGATACGAGGTTCACCTGCTAATACACGGGCACGAACAATGTTTTTCTCTAAGCTAGAGAATAGATCGTTGATTTCACCTTCATCTAAGGTTTCATCTTCAGCTAATAACGTTGCAACAACTTCATCGCGAATTGCTTCGATTTGTTCATAACGTTCTTGTTTTTCAGTAATACGGTAGGCATCACCGATGCGTGCTTGCGCTAATTCTGCAATACGATCATGTAAAGTTTGGTTAACGGCCTCTGGTGCCCAATCCCATTTTTCTTTACCGACTTCTGCAACTAATGCATTGATATTTTCAATCACAACTTGTTGTTGTTCATGGCCAAATACCACTGCACCTAACATTTCTTCTTCTGATAATAAATCAGCTTCTGATTCTACCATCAGCACTGCACCCGCAGTACCTGCAACCACCAAGTCTAATTTACTTACTTTTAGTTCATCAACGGTCGGGTTAAGAACATATTGACCATCGATGAAACCAACACGAGCACCACCGATAGGGCCATTAAATGGAACACCTGACAGAGCTAATACAGCAGAAGCACCAATCATTGCAACGATATCTGGGTTAACTTGTGGGTTAACAGAAACAACTGTAGCAACGATTTGGATTTCGTTTAAGAAACCTTCTGGGAATAATGGACGTAGAGGACGGTCAATTAAACGTGCAATTAACGTTTCGCCTTCACCTGGGCGACCTTCGCGACGGAAGAAACTACCAGGAATACGACCAGCAGCGTATGAACGCTCTTGGTAGTTCACTGTTAATGGGAAGAAATCTTGACCAGCTTTAACTTTTTTCTTTGCAACAACGGTAACAAAAACAGCAGTGCCGTCCATGTCAACCATAACAGCAGCTGTTGCTTGACGAGCCATCATACCCGTTTCGATTGAAACCGTATGTTGACCGTATTGAAATTTACGAACTGTAGGATTCAGCAAAATAATATCCTTTATCTTATTGTCGCCAGATGTTTAGCGACGATGAATGATCTTTTCTCCGCTACGTCCCCTCGCGACTAATGAAAATCTTTATTTACTACCTAGCAATAAAAACTTTCATTAGCCGCGCGAATTGTCGTAACTAGAGAGACTAAATAACAATCACCACATTAAAACATAACGACTAATATTAAAAATAGCACTTTCTAGTAGAAAAGGGGCCAACAGGCCCCTTTCCACTGAAACTCGCTTGATTAGCGACGCAGACCTAAACGTTCAATCAGTGCAGAGTAACGAGCAACATCTTTACGTTTCAGGTAGTCCAGCAGATTACGACGGCTGGAAACTTTACGTAGCAGACCACGACGGCTGTGGTGATCTTTTTTGTGCTCTGAAAAGTGACCTTGCAGGTGGTTGATTTCTGCAGTCAGCAGTGCAATCTGAACTTCGCTTGAGCCAGTATCGTTAGCATCACGACCAAATTCAGCAACGATTTGTGCTTTCGCTTCAGTACTTAGAGACATAATAAACTCCAATTTAATTAAAATTTTTAGGGTAGCCAATCTCTAATTCAGCTACCCAACTCAGCCACCTAAACAGATAGCCGCATTATTCTACGCTTCAAACACTTTTAGCGCAAGATTGCTATTAAGTGTTATCTTGTGCGCTATAGTCTACAACGACTCTTTTCGGAGCAACTAGGCCATCTTTAATGATAGCAAGACCAATGAATTTTTTTTCATCACCTTCAGTTACTCTCACCCATTCGCCTTCATTGATATCATGATTAACGCGAACAGGCTGTCCCAGCTGGAGATAACCCGCAATAATCGTGGTTAAATTCACGACAGGGAAATGGGCAACAGCGGTATCCATAGGCAATAACAGTGCATCAAGTGCTGTGAAAGGATCTTCTTGTGCAGTTTGTGCATTTTCTATCATCGCTCTTAATTGCTCTAACGTTACCATTCGCTCTTTAGGATAATCTGCAACTTCTAATCGCCGTAAGAAAATAACGTGGGCACCACATTGTAATTTCTCACCGAGATCATCAATGATAGTCCGGATATACGTTCCTTTAGAACAATGAATTTCTAGTTCTAATTCGTCACCTTCCCAGCGAATAAACTGAAGTTCATAAACGGTAATCGGTCTTGCTTCTCGTTCAACTTCTATGCCTTGTCTTGCATATTCATAAAGCGGTTTACCTTGATGCTTTAAAGCAGAGTACATTGAAGGAACCTGCAATGTTTCACCACGAAAGCTCTCTAAGGCATCGTCTAAAGCTTGTTGCGTAAATTGCACTGGGCGCTCTTGGATAACTTCACCATGCGCATCAGAAGTATCTGTTCGTTGGCCTAAGCGGGCAATAACACGATAACGCTTATCCGAATCCAATAGAAACTGTGAAAACTTCGTTGCTTCACCTAAACAAATAGGTAGCATACCTGTTGCTAAAGGATCCAATGCCCCCGTATGTCCTGCCTTACTGGCATTAAACATACGGCGGACTTTTTGGAGTGCGTCGTTAGAGGAAATATCTTGGGGTTTATCGAGTAGCAATACGCCGTTAATCTCACGCCCCTTACGACGACGCCCCATTATTCTTCCTCTTTATGACGACGCTCTTCGTCGTTTTTAACGACATTAGAAACTAAGTTAGACATGCGCATACCTTCAACTAATGAGTTGTCATAAGCAAATGTCAGTTCTGGCACAATACGTAAACGCATTGCTTTACCTAATAATGAACGAATAAAACCTGCCGCTTCATTCAAGGCAGTTAAGCCATCATCAACCATCTCTTCTTCGCTTTTTTCACCACCAGATAAGTTCAAGAAGGTGACAAACACTTTGGCATAAGCCAAATCGCGAGAAATTTCAACGCCAGATACAGTGGCCATTCCAATACGTGGATCTTTCACTTCACGCTGTAGAATGATGGCGATTTCTTTTTGCATTTCCTGAGAAACACGCTGACTACGGCTAAAATCTCTTGCCATTTTATCTCTCCCGGACAATAGGGTATTGCCCTGATTGTCACTATTAATTCAGATCTAAAATCAATGATATCTAAAGAGTATACATGAAGTGGTATTTAACAACCGCTTTCTCTGATTTCTTTCTTTAGAAATAAAATGTTTCTTTGTTGCTATTTTACCCTGTTATCCCACTTTCATAAATTACTGAAAGCCAATCTATTTCGGTTATGTTGAAAAATGAAGAGGAAAATAAAAGAGAATACAGCAAAGAAGGGAATAAGAAGGGAGCCGTTAAGCTCCCTTTTAAAACAAGACGTACTAGATTAATCAATAGAACGTTTGATTTCGATAACTTGGAATACTTCAATCATGTCGCCAACACGAACATCATTGTAGTTTTTCACACCGATACCACATTCCATGCCGTTACGCACTTCGTTGACATCATCTTTAAAGCGACGTAATGACTCAAGTTCGCCTTCGTAGATAACCACGTTATCACGTAGAACACGAATTGGGTTATTACGTTTGATGTTACCTTCAACCACCATACAGCCCGCAATTGCGCCGAATTTTGGTGATTTAAACACATCACGGACTTCTGCAAGACCCATGATTTCTTGTTTATATTCAGGAGCCAACATACCGCTCATTGCCAGTTTGATTTCGTCAATCAGGCTATAAATAACGGAGTAGTAACGTAAATCAACACTTTCTTGTTCAATGATACGGCGAGCAGATGCATCTGCACGAACGTTGAAACCAAGAATAATTGCGTTAGAAGCAGCCGCTAATGTTGCGTCAGTTTCGGTGATACCACCTACGCCAGAACCGATAATTTTCAGTTTAACTTCGTTAGTAGACAGTTTAACTAATGCATCAGTAATCGCTTCACAAGTACCTTGAACGTCTGTTTTCAGAACGATGTTCAGTTCAGAGGTTTTACCTTCTTCCATGTTAGCAAACATGTTTTCCAGTTTAGATTTCTGCTGACGAGCCAGTTTAACATCGCGGAATTTACCTTGACGATATAATGCAACTTCACGCGCTTTCTTCTCATCACGAACAACCGTTGCTTCGTCACCTGCAGAAGGAACGTTAGACAGACCTAAAATCTCAACTGGCATTGATGGGCCAGCAGATTGAACGTCTTGGCCTAATTCGTTACGCATTGCACGAATACGACCGTATTCGAAACCACAAAGAACGATATCGCCTTTATTCAGTGTACCTTCACGAACAAGGATAGTTGCCACAGGGCCACGGCCTTTATCGAGATAAGATTCGATAACAACACCGCTTGCCATACCTTCTTTAACTGCTTTCAGTTCAAGAACTTCAGCTTGTAAAAGAATCGCATCTAGCAATTCGTCAATACCTAAACCTTGTTTTGCAGATACATGCATAAACTGAGTTTCACCGCCCCACTCTTCTGGCAGGATGCCATATTGAGACAGTTCAGTTTTCACGCGATCAGGATCAGCTTCGTGTTTATCGATTTTGTTCACAGCAACAACAACAGGTACGTTTGCAGCTTTTGCGTGTTGAATAGCTTCGATTGTCTGAGGCATTACACCATCGTCAGCCGCAACAACCAGAACAACGATATCCGTTACCTGAGCACCACGAGCACGCATTGATGTAAACGCGGCGTGGCCTGGAGTATCCAGGAAGGTGATTTCACCTTTATCTGTTTTAACGTGATAAGCACCGATATGCTGGGTGATACCACCCGCTTCGCCTGATGCAACTTTTGTTGAACGAATGTAGTCCAGTAATGATGTTTTACCATGGTCAACGTGACCCATGATAGTCACAACTGGCGCACGAGATACGGCACTTTCTTCGCCAGTATCACGATCACTCATGACTTGTTCTTCTAACTCGTTTTCACGACGTAAGATAACTTTGTGGCCCATTTCTTCAGCAACAAGCTGTGCAGTTTCTTGGTCTAAAACCTGGTTAATGGTTGCCATAGCACCCATTTTCATCATGGTTTTGATAACTTCAGACCCTTTTACTGCCATTTTGTTAGCAAGTTCAGCAACAGAAATAGTCTCACCGATAATAACATCACGGTTTACAACAGCGGCTGGCTTATTGAAGCCTTGTTGTAATGAGCTACCTTTACGTTTACCTTTCTTGTTAGTACGGCCAGCAGCACGTGCTTCTTCACGATCTGCTTTTTCAGAATGGCGGTTGTTTTTCTTAGGACGAGGAGCCTTAGCATTGCGACCACGACCACGGCCACCTTCAACTTCAGCATCACTTTCATCTTCTGCATCACGAGCATAACGTGATGTTGTTACATGATAGTCTGAGCCTTCAGTTTCTGGTGCTTTAGGTTCAGCAGTCCATTTTTCAGCATTCTCTTCAGCTAAAAGACGTGCTTTTTCTGCTGCAACTCGTGCTTCTTCTTCCGCTTTACGGCGCTGTGCTTCTTCCGTTTTACGCTTCAGTTCAGCCTGTTCAGCATTGCGACGTGCTTTTTCCTGATCTGCTGCTTTATCAGCTTTTGGTTTATCGTTTTGTTTCACTTTATCTTTTTCCGCTGCTTCGCGCTTAGCTAATTCCGCTGCTTCACGTTTTGCTTCTTCAGCTTCACGTTTCGCTTTTTCTTCGGCGTCTTTCTTTGCCTTTTCAGCTTCACGTTTTGCTTTTTCTTCAGCTTCGCGCTGTGCTTTCTCTTGTGCTTCGCGCTGGGCTTTTTCTTCGGCTTCGCGATGCGCCTTTTCTTCCGCTTCACGCTGGGCTTGCTCATCCGCTTGCGCTTTTTCAACGGCGTCACGGTTCACATAAGTGCGTTTTTTGCGGACTTCGATGGCTACTGATTTACTTTTGCCACCTGTACCAGGAACACTTAACGTACTACGCACTTTACGTTGTAACGTTAACTTTTCTGGTTGGTTGGTTGATACGTCTTTATCACGATTCAACCAAGCCAGTAAGGTTTCTTTCTCTTTTTGGGAGACAGAATCAGAGACGGTCTTCTTAATACCGGCATCAGCAAACTGCTGTACCAAACGTTCAACCGGTGTCTGAATCTCTTCTGCCAGTGATTTTACTGTTTCATCTGTCATTCTGTTCCTTCCTGCTCAGTTGTTACGCATCATTCCCAAACCAGCAGATATTACGTGCGGCCATAATGAGTTCGCCTGCGCGCTCACTATTTAAACCTTCAATATCAGTTAGGTCGTCGATACCCTGTTCGGCAAGATCTTCCAGTGTGCAGATACCACGGGCAGCTAGATCAAATGCTAAAGAGCGCTCCAAGCCTTCGAGAGCTAATAAGTCCTCGGCTGGCTGGTTATCGCCTAGGCTTTCTTTTTGAGCCAATTCAATCGTTGTTAGTGCTGCTTTTGCTCTTTCACGTAGAGCTTCAACGGTGTCTTCATCTAATCCGTCAATAGCCAGCAGTTCACTGATTGGCACATAAACTAACTCTTCAAGGGTAGAGAAACCTTCTTCAACTAAAACAGTTGCGAAGTCTTCATCAATGTCGAGATGCTTAGTAAATATTTCAATGGCTGCGTTTGCTTCTGCCTGATGTTTCGCATTCAGTTCATCAGCAGTCATGACGTTTAATTCCCACTTGTCATCACCACGATGTTTTTTCAGTAACTGAGCTGCCAGACGTACGTTTTGACCATTACGGCCAATAGCCTGAGCAAGGTTACTGCTTTCAACTGCAACATCCATTGTACATTTGTCTTCATCGACAACAATAGAAGCAACATCTGCCGGAGCCATTGCATTAATCACGAATTGTGCAGGATTATCATCCCATAAAACAATATCAATTCGCTCGCCGCCCAGTTCACTGGAAACGGCTTGTACACGTGCGCCACGCATACCAACACAAGCACCCACTGGGTCAATACGCTTGTCGTTAGTTTTTACTGCGATTTTGGCACGAGAACCTGGATCACGCGCTGCAGCTTTAATTTCAATGATTTCTTCGCCAATTTCTGGCACTTCAATGCGGAAAAGTTCAACCAGCATTTCAGGGCGAGAACGCGTCACGAAAAGTTGTGCACCACGAGTTTCTGTACGTACATCGTATAATACACCGCGTAAACGGTCGCCTGGACGGAAGTTTTCACGCGGCAACATATCTTCGCGTAAAATAACAGCTTCTGCGTTATTTCCTAAGTCTAAGGTGATGTTTTCACGGTTTACTTTCTTCACAACACCCGTGATAATTTCGCCTAATTGTTCGCGGAATTGATCAACAACCATCGCTCTTTCAGCTTCACGTACTTTTTGTACGATAACTTGTTTTGCAGTTTGTGTTGTTATACGGTCGAAAGTAACTGATTCAATCTGATCTTCAATATAACCACCTAGTTCGATACTAGGATCTTCATATTGAGCAGCTTCAAGTGTAATTTCACGAGTAGGCTGAGTCACTTCATCTACAGCGACCCAACGACGGAATGTATCAAAGTCGCCGGTTTTACGGTCGATACATACGCGAACATCAATTTCTTGCTCGTATTTTTTCTTAGTTGCTGTCGCTAGTGCGGTTTCCAGTGCTTCAAAAATCTTTTCACGAGGAAGAGATTTTTCGTTAGAGACCGCTTCCACAACAGCCAGAATCTCTTTGTTCATCCTAGTTGCCTCTTCAAAACTTAAAAGTGGGGTACCAGGTTAGCTTTCTGGATGTTGCTCAGTGCGAACACTTCGTCTTTACCATCCACAGTAACCGTGATCATTTCGCCAGCGACAGACTTAATAATGCCCTGCCATTTACGGCGGTTTTGCATTGCAATTCGTAATACGATAGCGGCTTCTTCACCGATAAATTGCTCATAATGCATTGCAGTGAATAAAGGTCGTTCTAAACCAGGAGAAGAAATCTCAAGGTTATAAACTGTTTGAATTGGATCTTCAACATCCAGTACAGCACTGACCTGGTGGCTAACATCAGCACAATCATCAACAGTGATACCGTCTTCACTATCAATATAGATGCGCAATGTTGATTCTCGGCCACGAATAAACTCAAGACCGACAAATTCAAAGCCTAATGCTTCTACTGGTGCTGAAATCATCGCTGTTAATTTTTGCTCTAATGTGGACAAACCCACCCCCAAGGCATAAAAAAAGGGCCTATAGCCCAGTATTCTATTCTCTGATAACAAAAAACCCCGAAATTCGGGGCTTTATGCAACTGGACCCTGTAACTTGCCATTCGAGAATAACCTCTTCTTACAGCACATTCCACTCAGGATCATAATCGGTTCAAAAGATGATTAATGAGAAAAGTGCTGTATTATTAGAAGTGGTTGCGGGGGCCGGATTTGAACCGACGACCTTCGGGTTATGAGCCCGACGAGCTACCAAGCTGCTCCACCCCGCGTTCGAAAAACGTGGCAAATTTTACGCTGATAACAAGCAAAACGCAAGCTATCTGGAATAATGGTGCCGAGAACGGGACTTGAACCCGTACGCCCGTTTTATAGGCACTACCACCTCAAGGTAGCGTGTATACCAATTTCACCACCTCGGCACTTTAATGAGACTGTTATTGCGTAAATATTAACAATCTCATTTAAATATTTACTTAGTTTACTGCGGAATATCTGTATTTGCTGGCGCTACAGGCGCTGCTAATTGCTCAGCTTTTTTAGCTTCTTCTGTAGTCTGCTCGATAGACATCCATTTGCTGTCTTCACGCACAGTTTTATTGGCACTTAGATTACCTAAAATAAGGGCAAGTACAATAAAAGCTGTCGCTAAAACAGCGGTCATACGGGTCATGAAATTAGCTGAACCGCTTGAACCAAATACTGTACCGGAAGCACCTGCACCAAAAGAAGCGCCCATATCAGCACCTTTACCCTGCTGTAACAGGATCAAACCAACTAGCCCTGTTGCTACAATGATAAGAATAACAATGAGTGCCGTATACATTTGCGTTACCTTTTCTATGGAACTTATCGTATTAACGATAACCTTCGATTGCTTCACCCGCTTTAGTTCAAGACCTTACTAAGCGGGTGTGAATACTAACCAAAGCTGAACTGACAAGCAAGGTTATTTTGCGACAAAGTGATTGATTGAAGAAAAAATCATCAATTAGCCTACGTGCTTCACAGCGTCGGCAATACGATTAGCCATCGCTGTAACTTGTTCTTCATTTTCGCCTTCAACCATCACTCGAATTAAAGGCTCTGTGCCTGATTTACGTAACAGTACACGTCCTTTACCTGCAAGTTCTTCTTCAACCGCTTTAGCGACTTTCTGAACTTCAGGTGTTTGTAATGGATCATGACTTCCAGTGAAGCGAACATTCACTAAAACTTGAGGTAATAGTTTCATGCCACTGCATAAATCATGCAAGCTCATATGGTTACGAACCATTGCACTTAAAACTTGTAAGCCTGCAACAATACCGTCACCCGTTGTTGTTTTATCCAATAAAATAATATGACCTGAGTTTTCAGCACCTAAACGCCAACCTTTTTCTTGTAATTTTTCAAGCACATAGCGGTCACCCACTTTAGCTCGTACAAAAGGAATACCTAGTTGTTTAAGTGCAATTTCCAATCCCATATTACTCATCAGTGTACCAACGGCACCACCACGTAATTGGCCTTGGCGCAACGCTTCTCTTGCAATAATATAGAGAATTTGGTCACCATCAACTTTTAAGCCTTGATGGTCAACCATAATAATACGGTCACCATCACCATCGAATGCTAAACCAACGTCTGCACCTTCTTCAAGTACACGTTGTTGCAACATACGAACATCGGTTGCACCGCATTCAGCATTAATATTAATACCTGTTGGTTCACAACCAATCGTAATAACTTCTGCGCCTAATTCACGAAATACATTAGGTGCAATGTGGTATGTTGCACCATGTGCGCAATCAACAACCACTTTTAAGCCATTTAGGTTATTTTCGTTAGGGAATGTGCCTTTACAAAATTCAATATAACGACCTGCCGCATCCACGATACGATTTGCTCGACCCAACTCTGCTGATTCAACACAAGTAATTGGCTTTTCCATTTCGGCTTCAATAGCTTCTTCTACTTCATCTGGTAATTTTGTGCCATCAATAGAGAAGAATTTGATCCCATTATCGTAATAAGGGTTATGAGAAGCTGAAATCACAATCCCTGCTTCAGCACGAAATGTACGTGTTAAATAAGCAACCGCAGGTGTTGGCATTGGTCCCGTAAATGAAGCTGATAATCCCGCTGCGGCTAAACCTGCTTCTAATGCAGACTCCAGCATATAGCCTGAAATTCGAGTGTCTTTACCAATAATGATTTTACGAGAGCCGTGACGTGCTAATACTTTGCCCGCAGCCCAACCCAGTTTTAATACAAAATCAGGTGTAATTGGACTATCACCTACTTTTCCACGGATACCATCTGTTCCAAAGTATTTACGTTCGCTCATTCATTATTTTCCTTTGCAGAAAGAGTCGCTTGTACGACTTTCATCGCATCAACTGTCTCTTTAACATCGTGTACACGAATAATTTGTGCGCCTTGCATTGCCGCAATAACAGCACAGGCCACGCTACCAGCAACACGCTCTTGTGGTGGCACATTCAATAGTTGTCCAACCATTGATTTGCGTGATATCCCAGCAAGTATAGGTAGACCAAAGTGATGAAGTTCACTTAAGTGTGCTAATAATTGGTAATTATGCTCTAAATTCTTACCAAAGCCGAACCCTGGATCAAGAATAATTTGATTTTTTTCAATACCAGCATCAATGCAACGTTGAATATTTTCTCGTAAAAAACAATCCACATCTATCATCACATTCTCATAATGTGGTGATTGTTGCATAGTTTTAGGGTCGCCTTGCATATGCATAATACACACAGGTAAACCCGTTTTAGCTGCGGCTTCAAGCGCTCTTGGTTCTTGTAAAGAGCGAATATCATTGATAATTGAAGCCCCTACATTTGCCGATTCAGTAATCACTTGAGCTTTGGATGTATCAACAGAAATCCAAACATCAAAACGCTGACGAATTGCTTCAACAACAGGAACAACACGCTGTAACTCTTCATCTATAGAGACATCATTTGCGCCTGGTCTTGTCGATTCACCACCTATATCGATGATAGAAGCCCCTTCAGCAATTAATTTTGCTGCGTGGTTAACCGCATCATTAAGTGAATTATGAGTGCCACCATCAGAGAAAGAATCCGGAGTGACATTCAAAATCCCCATAACTTGAGGTGTTGATAAATTAAGTTCTCTTCCTCTAGCAATTAATTTCATTTCATTGATACCTTCATAAAAAAACCCCAGAAACCTGGGGTTTGTATTTATAGCTTACTCAATATGTATAACCCAATGAGGATTAGTGAGTATTTTTATCAGAAGGCGTATCACTTTCTGACTCAGGCTTATCTTTTGGCTCACTTGCCACATGCGTTTGTGTCGGCTGGGCTGTAGTTGTTGCATTACTATTGCCATTATTGCCTTCCCAACCAGCAGGTGGGCGAACATCACGACGATTCATCAAATCATCAATTTGAGGCGCATCGATAGTTTCATAAGTCATCAGTGCATCTTTCATTGAATGAAGAATATCAAGATTATCCATTAAGATCTGACGAGCACGAACGTAGTTACGATCAACAATAGCTTTAATTTCTTCATCAATAGTACGAGCAGTTTCATCAGACATATGCTGCGCTTTCGCAACAGAACGACCTAAGAATACTTCACCATCTTCTTCTGCGTACAGTAATGGCCCTAATTTTTCAGAGAAGCCCCACTGTGTCACCATGTTACGTGCAATATTTGTTGCTACTTTAATGTCGTTAGATGCGCCTGTAGAAACATGTTCAACACCATAAATGATTTCTTCTGCTAAGCGTCCACCATACAGTGTTGAAATTTGGCTTTCTAATTTCTGACGGCTAGCACTGATTTGGTCACCCTCAGGTAAGAAGAAAGTCACACCTAATGCACGCCCGCGAGGAATAATCGTCACTTTATGCACAGGATCATGTTCTGGTACTAAACGTCCAATAATCGCATGACCGGCTTCATGATAAGCTGTTGATGCTTTTTGTTCTTCCGTCATCACCATGGAACGACGTTCAGCACCCATCATTATCTTATCTTTTGCTTTCTCAAACTCGACCATTGAAACAACACGTTTATTACCGCGAGCAGCAAATAAAGCAGCCTCATTAACTAAGTTAGCTAAGTCTGCACCAGAGAAACCTGGTGTACCGCGTGCTAAAATTGCAGGATCAACATCTGGCGATAAAGGTACGCGACGCATATGGACTTTAAGAATTTGTTCACGTCCACGAACATCAGGTAACCCTACAACCACTTGACGGTCAAAACGGCCAGGACGGAGTAACGCAGGGTCTAAAACGTCAGGGCGGTTAGTTGCCGCAATAACGATAATCCCTTCATTTCCTTCAAACCCATCCATTTCAACAAGCATTTGGTTCAGTGTTTGCTCACGTTCATCATGACCACCACCTAAACCAGCACCACGCTGACGCCCTACGGCATCTATTTCATCGATAAAGATAATACAAGGCGCGGTTTTTTTAGCTTGTTCGAACATGTCACGAACACGTGAAGCACCAACACCCACAAACATTTCAACGAAATCAGAACCTGAAATGGTGAAGAATGGAACTTTTGCCTCGCCTGCAATGGCTTTCGCTAATAACGTTTTACCTGTACCAGGAGGCCCCACCATCAGAATACCTTTAGGGATTTTACCTCCTAATTTCTGGAAGCGACCTGGATCACGTAAATATTCAACTAATTCGCTTACTTCTTCTTTTGCTTCATCACAACCAGCAACATCAGCAAAGGTTGTTTTGATTTGGTCTTCCGTCAACATGCGAGCCTTGCTTTTACCGAAAGACATCGCACCTTTACCGCCACCACCTTGCATTTGGCGCATAAAGAAAATCCAAAGACCAATAAGTAATAGCATTGGGAACCAAGACACAAAAATTTGAGTCAGAAGGCTTTGACCTTCAAGTGGTTCACCCGTTACTTTTACATTACGGTTCATTAAAGTGGTCAGCAGGTTATCATCACGCATAGGCATATACGTGCTGTACTTTGAGTTATCTGTTTTAGTTACATTAATATCATAACCACTTATGCTGACCTCGCGTAATTGGTTATTAGTTAACTCATTGATAAAGGTAGAGTAATCCACCTTACGACTATTCGAATCGCTGGGTCCGAAGCTCTGGAATAATGACATCAAAACGACTGCAATAACTAGCCAGAGGATCAGGTTTTTCGCCATGTCACTCAAGGGATTAACCTCATATTACAACTGTGTTAACAAATAGCTTTAGGGTACTAAAGTTTACGCCCTGTGGCTACAATATATACCTCACGAGAACGAGACCGCGAAGCGTCTGGTTTACGAACTTTCACTTTCGTAAACAGGGAGCGTATTTGCCCCAGGTACTCATCAAAGCCTTCTCCCTGAAACACCTTGACAATAAAACTTCCCCCGGGAGCCAGTACATCACGACACATATCAAGTGCTAACTCTACTAAATACATGGATCGAGGAATATCGACCGCGGGTGTACCGCTCATGTTTGGAGCCATGTCAGACATGACAACCTGGACTTTATTTTCACCTACTCTATCAAGCAATGCCTTCAACACAAGTTCATCACGAAAATCGCCTTGAAGGAAATCGACTCCGACGATAGGATCCATAGGCAAAAGGTCACATGCGATGATTCGACCTTTGCTTCCTAACTGCTGTACAACATATTGAGACCACCCACCTGGGGCTGCTCCTAAATCGACAACGGTCATACCTGGTTTAAAAATATTGTCACTTTGCTGAATTTCTTCCAGTTTAAACCAAGCACGAGAGCGAAACCCTTTTTTCTTTGCTTGCTGAACATATTTATCACTAAAATGTTCTTGTAACCAGCGACTAGAGCTTGCAGAACGTTTCTTATTGGCCATTGCGTTTTCCAACTATCATACACTTAGCTATCAAAATTTTTACTCTTTCACTCATTTAACCTCGTCTTAACGACATTTTATGGTGATAAGTGAGAGATGGCGTTAGAATAGTGTGTTTTCAATCCCAACAAAGCAAAAATTAATGATGACTCTTAACAAAAAACAAATTCAACACCTGAAAGGGCTCGCTCATCACCTGAATCCAGTCGTTATGATTGGTAACAACGGGTTGACTGAAGGCGTTCTTGCAGAAATTGAACTCGCTCTGGCACACCATGAGCTTATCAAAGTCAAAATCGCAGGCGAAGATCGAGATGTTAAAAACTTGATCGTTGCAGCGATTGTACGCGAAAGCGGTGCACAGAATGTACAAGTAATCGGAAAAATTCTTGTTCTTTATCGTCCTTCAGAAGCACGCAAGATTATTTTACCGAAATAATACTTGTATTTTTATATAAAAATGCCATAAGTAACTCTATGGCAAAAAAGGCCTTTTAAGGCCTTTTTTATATTACCACAGGATAGCGGCCTAGTTTTCTATAGAAACGTAAAATTATAAATTAAATGTATTCTACGTTTAAAACTTCGTACTCAACTTGTCCACCCGGTGTTGTGATAACGACAACATCATCTAACTCTTTACCAATTAATCCACGCGCAATCGGTGAATTTACAGAGATTAAGTTAACTTTAATGTTTGCTTCATCATCACCCACGATGCGGTAGGTCTGCTCTTCTTCAGTTTCAACATTTAACAATGTCACTGTTGAACCAAAAATAATACGGCCATTGTTATTCATCTTAGTAATATCAATAACCTGAGCATTTGATAATTTTGCTTCAATTTCTTGTACTCGCCCTTCACAGAAACCTTGTTGCTCTCTTGCTGCATGATATTCTGCGTTTTCTTTTAAGTCTCCGTGCTCACGCGCCTCTGCAATAGCCGCGATAATTTCGGGACGACGAACACTTTTTAAATATTCCAGCTCTTCGCGTAGTTTTTCCGCACCAAGAACGGTCATAGGGATCTGATTCATGTGTTAATACCTCAATACTATTCCTAATAAAAAATAGGTATCATCCTGATTTTTTATACTAACAACACAGAGAAAAGGATCTATTTACTCTTCTCAAGACAAAAAAAGACACAGGCAACCTTAAATTGGGCCTGTCTCTACATATATTCGGTGAATAAGGAAAGACGTTTATTCCCTTATTCATGCTGTTGGGAAGCAAACTTAGCCCCCAGACCTAAAACTAAATCTAACACAACAGACGCATTGCTTCACGCCTTATCTCTCTTTATAAATCAATAAACAGATATTTTCTGATAATGCAGTAATCACTCGTTATATCGTTTACTTTTGCCCTCATTGCCCTTTAGTATTAGCCTCTGGCAATCAATACTGTAACGTTTGTACGCTATAGTCACGGACAGAGAAATTATGCGCTTATTATCAACATTTCGACGGATACTTTACACATTAAGTATCATCAGTTTTTCAACCCAAGCAATACCCGTTGAAAACTATACATCCCTTCTTCCTGAAGGAACACAAGTGGGTTTGATTACCCAGCCTGTGGGCGCAGCTTCTCCTAATCTCAATTATCATGCAGATCAATTAGCTCTTCCTGCCAGTACTCAAAAAGTGGTTACAGCCTTGGCTGCATTACTTCAATTAGGGGGTGATTACCAATTCACCACAACAATGGAGACGGAAGGCAAAATAAAAAATGATCAACTCAATGGAGATTTGATCTTTCGTTTCAGCGGTGATCCAACATTAACTCGCCAACAGTTAAGAGGAATGGTCGCTGTATTAAAGCAATCCGGTGTCACTAAAGTTCATGGTGATTTACTGATTGATACTTCTGCTTTTTCGAGTCATGACAAAGCGCCAGGTTGGGTTTGGAATGATATGACTCAATGTTTTAGTGCACCACCTAGTGCCGCAATTGTTGATAAAAACTGTTTTTCTGTCTTATTGCAAAGTGGCAATAAAGATGGCGATATTGCAACAATACGCAAAGCTTCATTTTACCCAGTTACCGTTTTAAGCGAAGTTGAAACCTATGAGAAAGGCTCAACTCGTACACGTTTTTGCGAATTAGATGTCACTGTCCGTGATTTAAATACCTATGTGATAACAGGATGTATTCCTAAACGTGACGATGCAGTGCCTTTAATGTTTTCTATTCAAGACGGTGCGCATTGGGCAGGCACAATTTTAAAAGAAGAGTTACAAAGAGCCAATATTGAACTTGATGGTTATATAAAACGTCGCTCTTACGTTAAAGCACCTGTTACTGTATTAGCACAAACACAATCTAAGCCTCTACATAATTTGCTCACTACAATGTTAAAAGAGTCTGACAATATGATTGCAGACACTGTATTTAGAACCATTGGACGTGAATATTATGGTGTTGCCGGAACGTGGCGTTCAGGCGCAGAAGCAACTCGTACGATTTTAAAACAAAAAGCAGGAATTGACTTAGGTAATACAGTAATGGTTGATGGTTCAGGCCTTTCTCGCCATAACCTCATTTCACCTGCAATAATGATGCAAGTCCTTCAATATATTGGCCAACATGACAGTGAACTCAACTTTATTACTATGCTTCCCCTCTCTGGGCATGATGGAACATTACAATACCGTGGTGGTTTTCATGAAGCGGGTGTCGATGGCAAAGTTTCTGCCAAAACGGGTTCTCTAAAAGGGGTCTATAATCTTGCAGGCTTTATGACGACAGCTAATGGGCAAAAAGTTGCTTTTGTTCAGTATATATCAGCATATTCACCACCAACGCAAAATCGTAATGCAGGGCGCGCCTATTTAGTACGTTTTGAAACTAATCTGTATAAAGATATGTACAATAACCGTTAAGTCTATAATATCAGATAAAAGAAAACGCCTGATTAATCAGGCGTTTTTTTATTTTATTATGATAATAATGATAATTAACGTTGGTAGATAAACTCTATACCATCATCATCTTCTTCATCCCAATCATCATCATCTTCTTCTTCAAAATCAGGGTTTTCAAGCTGTTCTTTGTGGTAATCATCCCACATAAAGTCAACTTTTCCTGGCTCTGCAACTGTCGCCACTAAATCTTGCTCACGTGGTGTTACGTTCAGGAATTCCATGATATTCCAGCAAAGTTTTTTCACACCTTCTTGGTTAATGGCCGCTATCATGTAATAGTTTTCATCCCAACCCAGTGCTTCAACAATCGCTTTTGCCTTCTCTTTTGCTTCTTCGGCATCAAGAAGATCCACTTTATTGAATACTAACCAACGTGGTTTTTGTGCTAATTTTTCGCTGTATTTCTCTAATTCAGAGACAATAATTTGCGCGTTCTCAACAGGATCTGATCCATCAATAGGATCGATATCGATCAAGTGCAATAACACACGACAGCGTTCTAAGTGTTTTAAGAATTGGATCCCAAGACCTGCACCATCAGCAGCACCTTCGATTAACCCAGGAATATCAGCAACAACAAAGCTTTGATGATTATCCATACGCACCACACCTAAGCTCGGTACTAAGGTGGTAAAAGGATAATCGGCAACTTTAGGTTTTGCTGCTGATACTGCACGAATAAACGTTGATTTACCCGCATTCGGCATACCTAGCATACCAACATCGGCTAATAACATTAGCTCTAAGAGAACTTCTCGAGATTCACCCGGAGTACCCATAGTACGTTGGCGTGGAGCACGGTTAACCGAAGATTTAAAGCGAGTATTACCTAAACCGTGAAAGCCGCCTTTAGCGACCATCTGTTTTTGGCCGTGAACAGTTAAGTCAGCAATAATTTCATTGGTGGCTAAATCACGGACACGTGTTCCAACAGGAACACTAATTGTAATGTCTTGACCACGCTTACCGGTACAGTCACGACTGTGACCATTTTCACCACGTTCTGCGCGATAAGATTTTGTAAAACGGTAATCAATTAGAGTGTTGAGGTTTTCGTCTGCAATCATGTAGACATCACCACCATCACCGCCATCACCACCGTCTGGTCCCCCATTAGGGATATACTTTTCGCGACGAAAGCTCACACAGCCGTTACCACCATCGCCCGCGACGATCAGGATCTTGGCCTCATCAACAAATTTCATGATTTTACTCCGTATAGTAGCCATTAACGTGCTGGATGGCCGAAATTACCCAGAGATGGCCTTTTTTAAATATAAAAAGCCCCGCAACAGACTTGCAGGGCTTTTGACTCGGTGATTAAAGGACCGGTAATTATTCAGCTTCGATGCTGATAAATTTACGGTTGTTTGGACCTTTAACTTCGAACTTAATTTTTCCGTCAGCTAATGCAAACAGGGTGTGGTCACGACCACAACCAACGTTAGTACCTGCATGGAACTTAGTACCACGTTGACGAACGATGATGCTACCTGCTAATACAGCTTCACCACCGAAACGTTTAACACCCAGACGTTTTGCTTCGGAATCACGACCGTTACGAGTCGAGCCGCCAGCCTTTTTATGTGCCATTGAACTACTCTCCTAAACCTTAAGCGATACCAGTGATTTTAACATCAGTAAACCACTGACGGTGGCCCTGTTGTTTACGGCTATGTTTACGACGACGGAACTTAACAATCTTAACTTTCTCGCCGCGACCGTGAGCAACCACTTCCGCTTTAACTTTAACGCCCGCAAGGATTGGAGCGCCAATTTGAATATCATCGCCATTAGCGACCATCATTACAGTGTCAAACTCGATTGTTTCGCCAGTAGCTACTTCAAGTTTCTCTAAACGAATAGTTTGACCTTCGCTGACTCGGTGTTGTTTACCACCACTTTGGAAAACCGCGTACATATAAACTCCGCTTTCCGCACACTCCCAATATGTATAATTTGAGTGCACAATTAAAATATTCACATAGGGCGCGAATTCTACGCAAATTTAGTGCCGATGACAAGTACAGATCGCAAACTAGCGTTAAAAAAAAGAGTTTTTTATGCGATATTTATTTCAGCCATTTTTAAAGTACAATCTAAATTATAAGAGAGTAAAATCTATGGCATGATCATTTTTTATTAATAATAACGCGCTCATTGGCGAGCCAAAGTCGAAAAAACATGAATTTAGAATCTATTATAAAACTAACATCCGCTGATATGGCTGCGGTAAATGAGGCAATCCTTTACCAGCTTAATTCAGATGTTTCTTTGATAAACCAACTTGGTTACTACATCATTAGTGGTGGTGGTAAAAGGATCCGACCAATGATCGCAGTGCTCACTGGACGAGCATTGGACTATCAAGGTGACAAACATATCTCGGTCGCAGCGCTTATCGAGTTTATTCATACTGCAACGTTGTTACATGATGATGTTGTTGATGAATCTGATATGCGCAGAGGAAAACAAACGGCAAATGCTGTCTTTGGAAACGCAGCAAGTGTGCTTGTTGGTGACTTTATCTATACACGATCTTTTCAGATGATGACGGATCTTGATTCAATGCGTGTATTAAAATTAATGTCTAGCGCCACCAACGTGATCGCCGAAGGTGAAGTCTTACAATTAATGAATTGTAATGATCCTAACATTTCCGAAGATGACTATATGCAAGTTATTTACAGTAAAACAGCGCGCCTATTTGAAGCAGCTTCTCATGCGTCAGCCATCCTTTCTGGAGCAACACCTGAGCAAGAAAAAGCATTCCAAGATTATGGACGTTATCTTGGTACTGCTTTCCAGCTCATTGACGATCTGCTTGATTATGATGCTGACAACAGTCAGTTGGGTAAAAACACAGGCGATGATCTTGATGAAGGCAAACCTACGTTGCCATTACTTCATGCCATGCATAATGGTAATGAAGAAGAATCTCAATTAATTCGCCAAGCGATTGAACAAGGTAATGGTCGCCATTTATTGGATACCGTTTTAAAGACCATGAAACAAAGTGGATCTTTGGAATATACCCGCCAAAAAGCAGAAGAAGAAGCAGACAAAGCAATTGAAGCTTTATCTATCATACCTGATTCACCTTATAAAGAAGCGCTTATTGGGCTTGCTCACGTTGCTGTACAACGTCAATCGTAATCCTAATAACACTACCCCATTAATGGTATAGAAAAGCCAGCCAGAGCGACTATGTCGACTCTGGTGGGTTTTTTAATTTATTGAGCACTTCTTCATTTTCTCGCTCAATTGCATCTTGATTATCAGCATCAATATAGCTAATGAGCTTTGCTAACCCTTCTCGAAGCACAAACTTCACAATTTTTTCACGTTCTGATTTAGTTAATTGATAATACGCTTCAACCCAAATCAAAAAAGCATCCTGACGCTTTGATAAATACTCGGCGGGAGGTTCATGTGCGGCTAATACACCAATAACCTCATCAGGTAGGCTTTTCACTGAATACTCGACAGCTTTCCCCTGTACACCTCGTTTACGGCGATTTTCCCACCCTTCACGACGCGCCATCAAGTTCACTCCCTGCGGTGAGTTAGGTAACCCCGCAAGCCCCACTAATTCTTTCGCTGTATACCATTCTTTTTTCATGATCTCATCTCACATTCAACTAAGAGGTTAGTCAGATAGATATCTGTTGCGGATAACGCAATAATAGATTCTTTAAACTCGCCTAATCATTGACGAGTTTTTCTAAAAAACTTCTAATACCATCCCGCAATATCAGCTCTGTTAATGTTTTTTGTTCACCATCATTTAGTTGTTGGAATGCTTTCACCCAGATAACGAGTGGCTCCTCTTTTTTATTTAGTTTGTAATGTGCTAATGGTTCATAAAGTTCCAGAGCAATTAAAGTTTTATCTGGTAAACAAGAATAATGATATTCAACACCATTACCTTGCTTATTCTTTATCTTTTGTTTTTGCCAAAATTCACGTTTAGCTTTTGCATTTACACCTTGTGGTGATTTAGGTAATCCACCTATACCCGTCAATTCCTTTGCCGTATACCACTCTTTTTTCATTATGTTTCTCTAAAATTGTTATCAACTTCAAAAAAGAAATTATTAAGAAAAAAATCAGAAATCTTTTTAGAAAAATAATGTTATTTTATTTTCTAAATAATCAGTTTAAATGCTTTAAGACATTTCTAATAAACTGTTATTTATACCACTAACACAGCAATTAATTTTATAGAAAAAGGATTAAAAATGATTTCAAGGAAATCTGATTGGCATCCTGCCGATATTATTGCCGCACTTAGAAAACGAGGAACAACACTTGCTGCCATCTCTCGCCAAGCAGGGTTAAGCTCTTCAACACTCGCTAATGCACTGTCACGCCCTTGGCCTAAAGGAGAAAAAATCATTGCTGATTATCTTGGTGTTGCCCCTTCTGAAATTTGGCCAAGCCGTTATTTTCATCCTGAAACAGGAGAATTACTTGAACGAAAGATACGTGACAAAACTAATAATTAACTAATAATTACATACATTATAATTAATAAAAAAAACCGCTGATACTATATCAGCGGTTTTTATTTAATTTTGCATTATTTTTATAGCAAAAAAAGTATATCTTTATTTATTAATAAATTCTTCACCAAGAATTATATCTTTTTTCAATACGTCTAACATGCCATTAAGAGATTGTTTTTCAAAATCACTTAATTTACCAATAGATAAATATTCCTCTACACCGTTTTTACCTAAAAGAATAGGTTGTGCAAAGAAACGGGCATATTCTCCGTCACCTTCTGTATAGGTACATTCAATAACATTTTTCTCGCCATTTAAAGCGCGAATTAATGAAAGACCAAAACGAGCGGCTGCTTGTCCCATTGATAATGTTGCTGATCCGCCACCAGCTTTTGCTTCTACAACTTCAGTACCTGCATTTTGGATACGTTTTGTCAGTGCTGCGACTTCATCATCTGTAAATGATACACCAGCAACTTGAGAAAGTAGCGGAAGAATAGTGACACCCGAATGCCCACCAATAACAGGAACATTGGTTTTCTGAGGATCTTGGCCTTTTAATTCAGCAACAAAAGTATTAGCACGAATGATATCAAGTGTGGTGATACCGAAAAGACGTTTTTTATCGTAAACACCCGCTTTTTTAAGCACTTCAGCAGCAATAGCAACTGTCGTATTTACAGGGTTAGTAATGATACCGATAAGTGCTTTAGGGCAATTTTGTGCTACTTTTTCAATTAAGTTACGCACAATGCCTGCGTTAACATTGAAAAGATCTGAACGATCCATACCAGGTTTACGTGCAACACCCGCAGAAATCAGAACAACATCAGCGCCTTTTAATGCAGGAGATGGATCTTCGCCGGCAAAACCTTTTACAGTCACTTGAGTTGGGATATGGCTTAAGTCAGCTGCGACACCCGGTGTGACGGGAGCGATATCATATAAAGAGAGTTCACTACCAGCTGGAAGCTGATTTTTAAGAAGAAGTGCCAGTGCCTGACCAATACCACCCGCTGCACCGAGAACTGCTACTTTCATTCTGATACTCCTTAGTTACGAGATAGTGGAACGCCTTAGAGAGACTCACTATTACGCAATACACCTTTTGAAAAACAATTATTTAACAGCAATATTGCATAATAAGGCATTTACAGTGGAAAATAATACTTGGGTTATTCTAAACAAATTGCTTATCTGTTAATGAGATAGCGGGCACTCTTTTGATAAATAATTCCAATAAATTGGGCAAAGTGTTAAGTGGCTCTATCTCCTTACGATAATCATTTAAGCTTATCATTTATTTAACAAATATTTCACTTCCTTAAATTATCACATTCAAAGTCGATAAATAAAATTTTTTTGTAGTACATTCTACTTTACAATTTTCAGTAGATTACCTCTCACCTTTCATCGTCTTTTGTTGCATAAAAATTCACTCCTCTGCATAATACGCAGGTTATTGATAACTCACTAAAGGTGAACTATGCGCGTTCCTTCTAAGCAAGAAGACTTGGTTAAAGCGTTTAAAGCCCTGCTGAAAGAAGAAAAATTCAGTTCACAAGGCGAGATTGTGACGGCATTGCAAGAGGCTGGATTTGATAATATTAACCAATCCAAAATCTCTCGTATGCTAACAAAATTTGGTGCAGTAAGAACCCGAAACGCCAAAATGGAAATGGTATATTGCCTTCCAACTGAACTTGGCGTGCCAACAGCAAGTAGCCCATTAAAAAATCTGGTACTCGATATCGACCATAACCATTCGGTTGTGGTGATAAGAACTAGTCCAGGTGCGGCACAACTTATTGCACGTTTATTAGATTCATTAGGCAAAGCAGAAGGGATCCTCGGCAGTATTGCAGGTGATGACACTATATTCTCAACACCAGCGCCTGGATTTTCAACAGAAGAGTTGCGAGATGCGATCCTAAACCTGTTTGATCAGGAATTATAATCTCTTTACTCTAACGTCCTAAAATAAGCCACTAAACATTCAGTGGCTTATTTTTATTTATTACTAATACTGATCCTCTGATCCTTTAGGCTGAGCTAATTTTTTAAGCAGCTTTTCATGTATCCCACCGAAACCACCATTACTCATAATTAAAATATGATCGCCCACTTGGGCTTCTTTCGCAATCATATCCACTAATGCATCAAGGTCAGTACTCCAACGAGCTGGTTGTACGCAATGCTCTGCAATATCACTCACTAACCATTGAATATTCGGTGGCTGGAATAGAAACACTTCATCAGCTCGACCTAATGCTGGAGCGATATCATCCTTGCTAATTCCCATTTTCATGGTATTTGAACGAGGTTCTAACACCGCAATAATACGCGCGGTTCCACCGACTTTACTGCGTAGTGCTTCAAGCGTTGCTAAAATCGCCGTAGGATGATGTGCAAAATCATCATAGACACTGATCTGGTTTACTTCGCCACGTAACTCTAAGCGACGACGCGCATTAACAAACTTATCTAATGCTTCACAAGCGTCAGCAGGTAAAACACCAACATGATGCGCAGCAACTATTGCCATTAAGCCATTTTGCATGTTGTGTTCTCCAGAAAGCCCCCAACACACTTCTCCAACCTGCTCGCCTTTATGAAACACCTCAAAATGACTACTGTCATTAGTGAGTTTTTTAGCTTGCCAATCGCCTGTTTCACCCGTGAATTCTTGTTCGCTCCAACATCCCATTCCAATGGTCTGTTTTAAATTCATATCGTTGTCAGGCATGATGATTTTCCCACTGCCAGGAACGATACGAACTAAATGATGGAATTGTTTTTGAATTGCCGCTAAATCGTCAAAAATATCGGCATGGTCAAATTCAAGGTTATTTAAAATCAGTGTGCGAGGCGAGTAATGCACAAATTTAGAACGCTTATCAAAGAAAGCGCTATCATACTCGTCGGCTTCAATCACAAAGAAAGGGCTTTCACCTAATTGCGCTGAAACTTGGAAATTACCGGGCACACCACCAATCAAAAAACCCGGCTTATAACCACAATCTTCTAAAACCCAAGCTAACATACCTGCCGTTGTTGTTTTGCCATGGGTTCCTGCAACCGCTAATACCCAACGTTCTGGTAAAATATAATCATGTAGCCATTGAGGGCCCGAAGTATAAGGCAGACCTTTTTCAAGTACAGCTTCAACACAAGGATTTCCTCGTGTCATTGCATTACCAATAATTACCATGTCAGGAGCAGGTTCTAATTGTTTAGGGTCATATCCCTCAATCAGTTCAATTCCCTGCTTTTCTAATAAGGTACTCATTGGTGGATAGACATTAGCATCAGAGCCTGTGACTTTATGTCCCTTCGCTCGAGCTAAAATGGCAAGACTTCCCATAAAGGTGCCACAAATACCAAGAATATGAATGTGCATGAATTTCTGTCCAATAGCATGAAGTTGGTCACTATTCTAACGATCAAAAAGCAGATAAGGAACGGATTAACCTTTGAATCATTCGATTCTTTGGCTAAACTTGCCACCACCAAGGAGATTTTCCTCCTTTTTTACTTTACCCACTCACATTCAGGACCTGCGTCATGAAAACATTAGGCGAATTTATCGTCGAGAAACAACAAGATTTTCCCCATGCAACTGGCGAACTTACTGCATTGCTTTCGGCAATTAAGCTTGGGGCTAAAATTATCCACCGTGATATTAATAAAGCAGGGTTAGTCGATATTTTGGGTACTAACGGTGTTTCTAATGTTCAAGGTGAAGCCCAGATGAAACTGGATCTTTACGCGAATGAGAAACTAAAAGCGGCATTAAAAGCACGTGGTGAAGTTGCGGGTATCGGATCAGAAGAAGAAGATGATATTGTAATCTTTGAAGGTGATCGTGCTGAAAATGCTAAGTATGTTGTACTAATGGACCCTTTAGACGGTTCGTCGAATATTGATGTAAACGTTTCCGTCGGGACAATTTTCTCTATTTACCACCGTATTACGCCTATTGGCCAATCTGTAACATTAGATGACTTCTTACAACCTGGTCATCGTCAAGTTGCAGCTGGCTATGTCGTTTATGGCTCATCAACCATGTTAGTTTATACAACAGGTTGTGGTGTTCACGCCTTTACATATGACCCTTCTTTAGGTGTATTCTGCCTATCTCATGAAAGTGTACATTTCCCACCAACAGGAAATATGTACTCTATCAATGAAGGTAACTACATCAAATTCCCATTAGGTGTCAAAAAATACATTAAGTATTGCCAAGAACAAGATGCAGCCACTAATCGCCCTTATACCACTCGTTATATCGGTTCTTTAGTCGCTGATTTTCACCGTAACTTACTAAAAGGCGGCATTTATATCTATCCAAGCACTGCAAGCCACCCTACTGGTAAATTACGTTTACTCTATGAATGTAACCCAATGGCGTTTTTAGCAGAACAAGCTGGCGGTAAAGCAAGTAATGGTAAAGAACGTATTCTTGATATCGAACCTAAAGAGCTTCACCAACGTATGCCTTTCTTTGTAGGTACTAAATCGATGGTTGAGCAAGCTGAAAGTTTTATGGCGCAATATCCAGACGAAGAATAATTCATTGGTCTAGCACCAACATAGATAAACCGGGCTTCTTTTTCGTCCGGTTTTTTCATCTTTGAAAATAGAACTTCTTTTTATTTACTGCTTATTTTTACGTCATAACGCAACATGTTCGGCAAAAAACGGGTATTGTTAAAAACTTTTCGCTATACTACAGGCCACGTAAAATTAATTTTTTTATAGGAAATTTTTTATGAGCCTGAATCATGTTCCTGCTGGTAAAGAACTACCAGAAGATATCTATGTTGTTATTGAAATCCCAGCAAATGCTGATCCTATCAAATACGAAGTTGATAAAGAAAGTGGCGCACTGTTTGTTGACCGTTTTATGTCAACCGCAATGTTCTACCCATGCAACTACGGTTACATCAACAACACATTATCTTTAGATGGTGACCCAGTAGACGTTCTGGTTCCAACTCCATACCCATTACAACCAGGTTCAGTTATTCGTTGCCGTCCTGTTGGCGTACTGAAAATGACTGACGAATCAGGTGAAGATGCAAAACTGGTTGCAGTACCACACACTAAACTGAGCAAAGAATACGATCACATTAAAGATGTGACTGATTTACCAGAACTGTTAAAAGCACAGATCAAACATTTCTTTGAGCACTACAAAGATTTAGAAGCTGGCAAATGGGTTAAAGTTGACGGTTGGGAAGGCGTAGAAGCTGCTAAAGCTGAAATTCTTTCTTCTTTCGAACGCGCTAAAAAATAATTCTGACACTATCAGAATAACTAAGTAAGTTATTATTTAATAATTTACTGATGAAAAAGCTCTTCATTTTATTGAAGAGCTTTTTATTATGGTACGACTCTTTTCTTCAAACACATTATAAGCAATCCACCACTTATCAATGTAATAGCAATGGCGGCTATCATTAATGTATAAACCACTGAAACATCCCCTGTTGAAAAAAATAAAAGTCCTCCCACAATCGGTAAGATCAATTGATTCAATAAGATGATTAGAGATGACACACTTGCTAATTGATTGAGAGGAATAATCTCAATTCTAAGCATTCTTAAAATATTTCCTGAAAAGACTTTCCCAATAATTGAAATTGCATAACTAATAAAAAACAAGATCATGGAACCTTGGAAAAATACTAGGAAAGAAGAGCTGATAGCAATAATCAAAATTGAAATAATGGTGAGTGGCCTTCTACTTATATATTTACTTAAATAGCTATATAAGTATGTACCTAATACACCACAGATCCCCGCTGCAATATCAATAAAACCATAATATTTTATAGGTAATTTCATAGAGCGATCAATTAACGCTGTACCACTAGATTCAATTAAGCCATCAAACATATTGTTACCAAGAGCAACAAAAATAGAAAATAGAATTATCGGTGATGATATAATGTAAGTAATCACCTTATTAGAAAAAGTTATTTTTTCAGAATTATTTTCATTAATTCTATTTTTTTCCTTATAAAGGAACAAAAAGAAACAAGCATTAATAAAATAAAATATAATTGGTATAACAAGTAAATATTTATAGCCATAATCAATAAAAAAAATGCCAATGAGAGGGCCGATAATCATCCCTAAGAAATCCATTCTAGACATCATATTAATATGGTGTTCTTTATTATTACTTATCGATGCTATGATTTTTTCATACGAAATAAGCGTTTGAGAATTTCCAATCGAAATTAAACTTCCAACTAATCCAAAACTTACTGCTATCATCATTTCAGACGTAAAATCTGCATATAATAAAAATAAGCATCCTGTTATTTTAAAACCATCAGAAATAATAGATATAGGACGAACACCTAGGCTATCTATATATTTACCAAGCAGAGGAATTAAAAAAATCCGAGGTAACCACCATAGTGCGTATGTCAATCCTGCATATTCAATACTCGTTGTTAACTGATAGACAATAACAGGGGTAAGAAAAACCATTAACCCATCAGCAGTTAATACAAAAAAAAGCATATAAAAAAAGACAATACGCATAATGAATACTAAACCTTTTCTTTAATTAACACTTTAATTGGCTGGTTATTTTCATCATAAACAATAATTGATTTTGGCGTATGATGAGTGGGCTTATGTTTCATTAACTCTTGTTGTTTAGAAACAAGGAATTGATAATAACTTAAATCTGCTGCTATTTTATTAACACGATAAGATTGATAATTTTTATTAGCAATTTTCCAGTCGATCACATCATGGCCTGGAATATATTCTTTTTCTTTGTCTAAATAGATAACCGGCCGATTAACAGTAATAATATTCGCCATATTAAATAAAGCATGAGCAACACCACAGGGGATCACTAATTCAATATTTGGTGCAGGATTAAAAACAATTTTATCTTCATAAAAAAGCGTGGGTGAATTTTCACGCATATCCACCAGCTTAACGGTAATTTCATGAGATATATCGCCTAAAAAAGTTAAATGATCTTCTTGCCCTAAATGTAATCCATAAGAGTCAAAATCATAATCCTCATGACCATGCTCAACCAGATACATAGGGGATTGCCGCGTTAATGGGACAATCCCACTCTCTTTGCCAGTATGTAGAGTCGCCATTTCACAAAATTCAACGCCTAAAATAATCGATGTAGGTAATTGTTGTTTTTGAGCATCTGCCATTTTCTCTCGAAACCTTAAATTAATCTCATCGCCATTATCTAAGCGGATTTTGCGGGTTTCAGAGTGTAGAAATCGATGTTGACTTAACCATTGTTGTTGTATCTCTGCAATCCGATGATAGACCAGCGCAGAGGCTTCTTCTGTCATTGGTTCATAGCCTTCAATCTCATTAACATCGACATTTTCAGGGAGATTTATCACATCATTATTAGGTGACCAATTTAATGTTTCACTTGCTAATTGCTCGATTGTGGGTAAAAAAAGAGAATAGCTATTTAAGGTAAAAACATTCTCTAGATGAGAAAAAGTATGAGCGACCCCAGGGGGAATAATGAGTGTTCTTGCGGATGATGGCGTTATCTCAAAACTTAATTCTGATTTAAATGTTGGTGAGTTTTTACGACAATCAATAAATTTAGCTAATATTTTTTGTTTTTCATCACCTAAAAAAGTTAATGTATCTTGTTGACCAAGATGAATGCCATACTGCCCATAGTTAAATTCACTTTTACCATGGTAAACAATATTAATAGGATAGGTTGTTGCGAAAGGAATAACATAAGATTGTTGTTTTCCATTATTTACTCGCCAGCGAGCAATCCAATATAATCCTACAATATTAATATTTTTATTTAATTCATTAATATCCTTATTCACTACTGCCTCCTATGCAGTTAAAAAAGCAGCCTTATGGCTGCTTTTTTTATTAAATACTGACAATTTCAATATCATATCCAAGTAACTTTGCACTTTTTTTTAATGCATCTAAATTAGTTGTATTTAATTTTAAATACTTATCATCGGCGGGTGCATTTTTAATACCGGCAAGATAGGCGAGTTTATCTAATGCATCTGTTGTTACCGTTTTTGTTTGTAATATCATGTCAGTAAAACGATTATTTACTATATTATGTTTTACGTCTTTTGGTGGATTATTATAAAGTTGAGTAATATCATTTAATTTATCCATAAAATTACCTTATTTCACTATATTAATAATAGGATGGTTATCTCTGTTCCTCTTAAGCAAAACTGTTTTAACATTAAATTTATTTTGTTGTCAATCAGGCCTACTATTAATAATATTCATATCATTATAGATAAAAATAAAATAAATAATTACCAACTTAAATTTCAAAGTAAAACAATATAAATATTTATGAGCATTATAAATATGACTACCTCTACTATAAATAATAAAATAGTAATAAAAATTAAAGCTTGTTATTAATTTTATAGAAATTATATTTTCACTAAAAATAAAAAGCGCGATATAAATATCGCGCTTTCTATCATTACTGAGTCATCTATCGTAATAGCTAAAATTTGCCAATTACTCTTCTTCGTGACGTTTTAACCAATCTCCGCTTTTGATTTCTCTCAACCCATCAACTGGCTTTTGATACAGATAGATCCAAGCACTGCCATAAGGCGTTGAAATCAATTGTCGCTTGTAATCCTGATCATTCTTTTTCAATTCATCAAGTTCTGTCAAGATAGAGGGAGTTATCCGATAGACTTCGCACTCTATCTCTCCTTCACCTTCAATAACCGCAGGATAAAACCCTAAATCATAGAGTTTGTACCCCACTAACGTATGCTCACCTAAAAGTTGTGCATATGTCATCCAGTGATGGTTACCTTGGTTTTGCCGTAAACTTCCATAAACAATAATTCGCATATAATTTAAAACTCAAATTGATAAAGCAGATCTATTGCCTGATTCATACCAGACACTGCTTGTAAATACAACCTGGGCATCAAGCGATAACGTAAGGTTAACGTCGCTAGCGAATCAAATATACCCACTCCATACTTCACTTGTAGATCGTTCGTTATCTTACCGCTGACCACGACTTGTGAGTTATCCCCCACACCTTGTGTATCAAGCGCTAAATCCGAAACACCAAAGGTTTCACCTATGCGCCCTACAAGCTGGCCACTCTGACCAACGCCTAATCCTATCAACATTGCTGTCATTTGTGATGAATCAGCATCACCACTGTCTAGACCTTCGCCTCTTAACAAATAAGATAATGCTTCTTGTTGTGTTTTAGCAGGCTCAGAGAAAATCTCCACTTTAGGCTGGTCAGCAAGCCCAGTTACTCGAACCCCCGCAATCACATTATCTGCGGTATTATCTGGGTTACGAATAGCCTCGATATTTAAGTAAGGTTGATCAACGGGTCCAGAGAACAAGATTTGGCCCTTACGGACTTGTAAGTCTTGCCCATAGGCTTTGAATTCCCCTCTTGGAATATCAACTTGCCCATTTAAACCTAGTCCTTGTTTATTCTGATTGACTTTAAGTGTTCCCGTCAATCTTGCTTTAAGCCCAAATGCGTCCAGCGTCACATCATCACCAATATTAATCGCTAAATTGCTTTGAATTGGAATCGATGTCTCTTTTGGTGCTATAGGTTGTAAGTTTTTATCTAGCATCACTTCATCAGAGGATGCCGATACTGCTGATTCCGGTAATTCTTGAACCACAATACGAGCCCAAGGGATATCAATACGACCATCTAATTTCAGTAAATGAGGGCTAGCCTCAAAGACGAGATCAGGATTAACATCAATACGCACCATTGGAGGTAATGACACGCGTAGTTTATTACCATTAGCAGCTACCACTGCGCGCCATTCATCTAACTGACGCCAATCTGCATTCCCAGTAAGGTTTAAGTAACCTTCTGGTGTCTCAATTCTGCCGCCTAAGTCCGATGTTGCGCCATTGAATCGAACATCAACATTACCTTTCGTAATATCAAATGGGATCCAATGCCCGACCACTTTTAATTGATTAATCCCGAATTGACCAAATAACAGTGGCGATTGAGCACTTCCTCCTAAACGTAATTGGGCACCAATATTCCCTTGAGCAATTTCACCTTTACCTAAGAACGGTTTGATTAAATCTAATGTCAAATTATCAATATCAACCGTACCTGATAGTTGGCGCTTTTTCTCAAGATCGGCAACATGTACGTTACCTTTAAAATCACCATTACCTGCAATGCTAATCAGCCATTGCAATGTGGCTTTACCATTATTCATACCTGCATTTAAGGTAATAGCATCAAAATCAATAGGTAAAATCGTTCCTTCAATATTCTGTTTTACCGCAACACCTTGCCCTTTTAGATTGACAGATGCCTTCGGTAATCCACCTTTTGAATTCCATGTTGCAGTGGCATCCCCTGTAAATACGCCTCGAACAGAAGTTTCAGGTGGTAAGAACGGCTTTATCATTGCTAAATCAAAACGTGTTAGCGTAATTGCAGCAGTTCCACTTTCACCCACAGTTATCGCTTTAGGAACACAGACTTGTGCATTTGGGTTCACCCAGCAATGAGAGCCAATCGTAATCTCTTGCTTTTCTGCCAACAAATTCAGCGCCATTGCTTTATTTAAACGCCACTCACCCACTGGGGTATCAAAAGCCGTATTATTTAGCGTTCCTTTCCACTGTTGGTTCTCCTTATCGAATGATCCTGCTAATGTCAGCCCACCAGAAACAGGTTCGCCATCCATTTTCAACGTGAGTTTATGTTGTTTTTCTGTACCTGCTGCATCTAACGTTAAATTACGGATAATTAAATCTGCTTGTCTTAACTGACGTGCAGTAATAGCCAGTTTGCCACCAATCTCTTTATCAGACTGAACATCGCCTTTAATCGTAATAGATCCAACACTCACTTGATCTTGCCATTTAATGCCCTGAGCGTTGATATCAGCAATAATCTTCGGTGCATTAATGTCACCTCGAATATTCACCTTACCTTTTACAACACCAGCAAGTCCTGGCACTAAACCATTTAATCCTGGTGCATTAATATTGGCATCTAATGCCCACTTGTCACCTAGATGTCCTTCGATATCAAGCTTATTCTTACCCAGTATCAGATTTAATTGAGGAATATTCCATTGCCCAGAATCATTACCATAGGCATTCCCTCTCGCCTTGATAAGATTATTTTTGATATTGCCATCTAACGTAATTTCAGGAACACGTAATTGCCAACTTCCACCATACAGGCTTCCCGTTGTAGCAATACGCCCATCTAATTTGGCAGGCATATCAGGATACTGTTTTGCGGTATTAATTCCTGAAATAGTGAGCAACGCATTCCAACTAATTGCTTTACTCCAATCAGCCACACCTGTGATATCAGCGTGGCCTTGTAATGCAGCTAAACGCAGGCGTGTTAACTCTATTTTTTCTTCATTACCTTTTGCATCCAACATTAATTTGGCTGGCGGGATCTCCTGACCTTGGATATCAGAACGCAATGAAAGGGTATAATTATCCGTCTGACCATTGAGACGTAGTCGAGTGTCATTAAGTTGATACTGTACATCCCCAGTTAATGGCCAACGTACTGTTTGACTCTCTAAGGTCAGTTTTAATGGAAGATGTGGCTTGGCGAGCTCAGCCTGTGCATCAAGTGTAGCAGTTACTGTTCCAGTTAAAGAAAGTGCTAATTTAAGCTCTTCGAGCAACGCACCTTGTAAAGAAAGTGTCGCTTTTTGATCTTTAAAATCTTCCAAGCCCACAACATCACGAATGGTAGCGTTGATATCTAAATTAACAGGCCATTGTTTATCAAGCGTGATCCCCCCTTTTAAACTGACCTCACCTTCTGACGCATCAACACGTAATTTAGTGAGATTAACTTGCTTACCTTGAGTATTCGCTTCAAAAGATAATTGTTTGATAGTAACTGGGGCATCCCCACTCACTTGTAATTGCTTACCTTCAATACCTTCAATATTGATATCTACAGGAATAATAATTTCAGGTAATTCAGCCAATAATGGCTTAGCAAAGATCGTTTTAATTGTGTCTGCTAATGCCTGTTCTTTTTCTTCTGGTGTTTTAGGTTCAGCTTTAGGTTTTGCAGTTACGACTTCTTTTACATCTTGGGTAACCGCTTCAACACTACCTTCTTCCGGAGTCTTAGGTAACGCCACCAGCAAATCATTAATAACAGTTGGATTTAATGTGACTTGGCGACCTTCCCACTGTGCACCTGTTTTAAACTCATCCAGCGAGATTGCCATATCGTCAATCTTCACATGCGTATTTTCTAATGAGAGCGAGTTTAAATAGATAGGTAACGGAGCATTAAGCTCAGTTAAAGGATCTGATGGTGGGGTTTCTTCAGAGGGTGGGAAAGCACTAGTATCAACATTAACAACCACATCGCGTGTCGCCAATGTATCAATGCAAACTTGTTTATCCGTTAGGCATGCTAAACGTAATCCTAACGATAACTCACCCACATTCACATCAACTCCGGGCATTTGATATTCAACACCCGTTAAACGCAGATCTTTCCAGCCACCATTAACATCTTTGATAACTAAGCCTGGAACCCAGCGAGCCGCACTATTAATGGCAAAATGCAAACCTGATTGTGTTCCTAAGATCCAAGCTACAGCACCAAATGTAAGCAAAATAATGATAAGGAGTGTTAACGCAATCCATTTCAACCACTTTTTTATCATAACTCTGCTCCTAACCCGATATAAAACTGGAGTCTACGTTTATCAACGTCACTCACAGGTAGTGCTAAATCAAATTTAATTGGCCCAACAGGTGATGCCCAACGTACACCTGCACCAGCACCGGTTTTAAAATCGCTGCGAGTAAAATCATTAACGGCTTCACCACTATCAATAAAGACAGCACTCCACCAATTACCCGTAACGTTATATTGATATTCTACCGATCCAACGAGCATCCTTGATGCCCCTGTTAAATTACCTTTACTATCTTCTGGTGAAATACTTTGGTATTTAAAGCCTCGAACACTTCTATCACCCCCTGCAAAGAAACGTAATTCAGGAGGTACTCGTTCAAAAGCATTGGTTTCAATCCAACCAAAATTGCCTCTTACAACAAAGCGGTGCCCTTCCCATGGTGTACGTATCCACACCTGTTGCGCTTGGAATGCAGCAAACTCAACATCTGAACCCCATATTTTATTGGAGTAGTCTAATGAGTAACGTTGGCTATCTCCCCAATAAGGCATCATACCGCCACGTTGACGTACTCGACTGGCAGTTACACCGGGATAAAGCAACATGGTGGTATTTGTGACTTCACCTTGGGTAAAGTGGCTGAGACTCCAACGTGTATTCACACTGTATTGCCAGCCTGTAGACATATCCCAGTTACGAGACACATTTAACGTTGTGGTATCAGAGCGAGTATCATTTAAATCAGTACGTTTAAAACCACCTTGAACACCATAATATTGCTCTAATGGATTGACCTTAAGTGGAATTTTATAGTTTGCTCCAATAGATTGTTCAGGCTGAGAAACACTAATGTTGGAGGTTAAACTATGGCCACGCGAATTCATCCATGGTTTATCCCACTGCATATTAAGGCGAGGACCAACATCGGTGGCATAACCGCCACCAAGCTCTACATAGTTACGAGAACGAGGTGTTACAACTGCGCTCATCGGTAAAAGATGAGAACCTTCAGCCCGTGCTTTTGCAATATCAGGAGTAACAACCGCAGAGTTAAACCATCCTGTTGCGGCTAAGCGTCGGTTGAATTCAGCCAGATCTTCAGAGGCGTAATACTGTCCTTCTTTAAAAGGAACAATATTTTGCAAATAGTCTTCGCGGATTTGAGAGCCAGTATAATTTACTTTGCCAAAACGATAACGTTCACCACTATTAAAGACAAAATCCCAATATGATGCATGGTTATCTAACGAGACGCCTAGCTGGCTTTTATCCATTTCTGCATCAAAGTAACCACGACGGATAGCAAGTCCTGTTAATGAACCTTTGAGCTTTTCATAATCACCATGGTTTAAAACACTATCAAGAGGAGGAGTATTTTCTTTAATTACTTTTGCGTATTGTTCGTCTGTTTTAGCACCACCTTCAAGAACAATATCGACCCCTTTAAGTAAAATAGGAATGCCTGGTTCAACTTTAGCGGTTAATACAGAGCGCGTTGGTGGTGTATTTTCTTGGTAAGAAAATGTCACACTAGGCTGATAATAGCCTAAAGGGCGAAGTCCTTCTTGAATTGCTTTTTCAACACGCGCACGAAAACGCCCGTCAGGTGCAACTTCTTCTGTTGTAATGTTTGATAGCTGGACTCGTGCATTTTTTTCGAGTTGCCCTTCTAAACCTTCTACTTTTAAACGCAAACTTGCCCCATAAGCAACAGGTGCGATAAAAGACAGACAGAGAACGTAGATAACGGAGTATCTCGGCACGTTTTCTCCTCAATATGATTTAATCCATGTGATAAATTGACGACAAACTGTTTTAAGCTTTATTGTAGATTTAGTTTATAACAATATTAAGCCTTTACCATAGTAAAGCGTTTACAAATATAAAAAATGGAGTCTACCTTGCAACATAAAGCTTACCAACCAGAGAATGCCTTAAGGGGTACCTCGACACCATTAGAAATATCTGCTAATCATGCAGTAAATGGGCATTCTATTAATGACATTCCTGAAAAGATGAGTGTCGCTTATTTTGCCATGGGTTGTTTTTGGGGCGTAGAACGTCTGTTTTGGCAACAACCCGGTGTTTACTCAACAAGTGCAGGTTATAGCGGCGGTGTAACAGAAAATCCAACCTACCAACAAGTTTGCCAAGGTTTAACTGGCCATAGTGAAGTGGTGAGAGTTGTTTTTGATCCCACAATAATTAGCTACCAACAACTTCTGGCTCTTTTTTGGGAAAATCATAATCCATCACAAGGTATGCGCCAAGGTAATGATATTGGCAGCCAATACCGTTCTGCCATTTATACTGTTAACGCAGAGCAATATAAACAAGCCATTGAGTCAAAAACACGTTATCAACAAGCAATGAATACTCAAGGTGCAACAACGGAAATTACGACAGAAATACAGCCAGCTGGCCCTTTTTATTTTGCTGAAGATTACCACCAGCAATATTTACACAAAAACCCACAAGGTTATTGTGGATTGGGCGGGATTGGTATCTGTTTTCCACCTGAAAAGTAACACTAGCAGAAAATAGTAGGGCGATGATATAATTACGCCCTCTTATCTATCTTTGTGAATAATTTCATCACAATATATTGATTTATCTTCTATTTTTAACACTCTAGTATTGCCCTTTGGATTGAATACTCGGGGTGATGTGAGCCTTATATGCTTAATAGTTTACTCATTGTGCTTTTGCTTTGTGCCATCAGCGCCTTTTTTTCGCTGTCTGAAATTTCTCTTGCCGCCTCTCGTCGAATTAAACTCAAACAACTCGTTGATGAAGGTAATATTAACGCTGCCCGCGTCTTAAAAATGCAAGAAATGCCAGGCATGTTTTTTACTGTCGTTCAAATTGGATTAAATGCAGTTGCCATTTTGGCGGGTATCGTTGGCGAATCTGCATTCTCTCCTTCACTAAAAAGTTTCTACCTACAATTTTTTGAAGAGCCTCTAGCTCAACAACTTGGATCTATCTGCTCTTTTATTATTGTCACATCAATGTTTATTTTACTGGCTGACTTAACCCCAAAACGTATTGGTATGATTAAGCCTGAAGCCATCGCATTAAGAATTGTGAATCCAATGCGTTTCTGTCTTGCCTTTTTCCGCCCTCTAGTATGGTTATTCAATGGCATGGCTGATCTCATCTTCAAGCTGTTTAAAATCCCGATGGTCAGAAATGAAGATATTACTTCTGATGATATCTTTGCCATTGTAGAAGCCGGCGCTGTTGCAGGGGTTTTACGTAAACAAGAACATGAACTTATTGAAAATGTCTTTGAATTAGAATCACGCACCGTTCCTTCAGCAATGACTCCTCGGGAAGATGTGGTTTATTTTGATCGCGAAGAAACTGAAAGTGATATTAAAGAAAAAATTGCCACCCAACCCCACTCTAAATTTTTAGTTTGTGAAGGTGATATCGACCATATTATTGGTTATGTGGATTCTAAAGAGCTTCTTAATCGAGTTATTAATGGACAAAGCCTAAATCTCAATGAAGGTGTTCATATCCGCAAAGCACTCATTATTCCTGATACATTAACACTCTCAGATATGTTAGAAAGTTTTAAAACATCAGGTGAAGATTTTGCCATCATCCTCAATGAATATGCCATGGTAATGGGCGTTATTACGCTAAATGACGTGATGACAACATTGATGGGCGATTTAATTGGACCAGGACAAGAAGAGCAAATTGTCAGTCGTGATGAGCATTCATGGTTAGTTGAAGGTGGTACACCAATTGATGATGTGATGCGCGCACTTGATATTGACGATTTCCCTGATTCAAGTAATTACGAAACTATTGCTGGTTTTATGATGTTTCGCTTACGCAAGATCCCAAAACGTACAGACTATGTGAAGTTCTCAGGGTATAAGTTTGAGGTTGTCGATATTGATAATTATAAAATTGATCAATTACTTGTGACAAAAATTGATGATATTCCTCCCGTTAAACCCGTCTTACAAGAGCATGTTCCTGTTACACAGACAACAACGACGGAAGTAGAAATCAAAAAAGATGAAAATAAAATTGCAGATTAGTAACTAAATGAAATTAATAACTGAGTCTTATCTGAAAACTCAAAGAGAAAGACTCAGTTATCTATCAGATAAAAGTTAACCCATTTCAGCCTTAAGCAAAATAACCTGCTGGTTTACTTCACTCATAACATTAAAATGTAGCTTATCTTTTATTTTAGGCAGTAAAATTTTGCCGTAATCGAATTCAAATGCACCCATTCCTTTGATGTAAAACCGTCCACGAAATAACGTCTTAACGTAGAGAGCAATTTTTTCAGGGTTATAGCGATTGAAGATTTTCATCTTTCAGTTAGTCTCCCATGCTCGTTGTTGAGTTTAATAAGTCATAAAGACTTATCTTTATATATCAAATTTAAAGACCTAATTATAAGTACTAGGTTCAACTTATTTAAATTTCTTATCTATTTTTACATTTATTGACAGTAAAGAATATAAATCAAGATAACGTAAGCAATATCTTACCCACTCAATGTTAAATAAATGTATCAAAAATGCGGTATTATTCTTCACTAGCTTCTATGCTTAAATAGAACCAAACGTCATCTCAATCATAGGACAATGGCTATGCACAAACTCACCTTAGCTGCACTTTTACTTAGCACATCAACATGGGGATTTGCTCATAACATCACTGAAAATACCGTACTACCAGCAGTCACCATCAATGACAAAGGTGAACTGCTTTATGACACAACTAAAGATAAGTTTAGCTACCAAAATTGGAACAGTGGTCTGCTTAGTGGAAAAGTACGAACAGTTCAGCATATAGCAGGACGTAGTAAGGCAAAGGAGATGAATGCACCGTTTATTGAAGCGGTTAAATTGGCCAAATTCCCGCAAGCGAGTTATCAAACAACGACAATCATTAATACAGATGATGCCATATTTGGTACCGGTCCCTTTGTACGTGGCAGTGTTGAAGACAGCAAAAAAGAGTTTCCTTGGTCACAATTTATTGTTGATGCTGATGGTATTGCACAAAAAGGATGGGGATTAGAAAAAGAGAGTTCAATGATTGTCGTACTTGATAAACAAGGTAAAGTCCGCTTTGCTAAAGAAGGTGTTTTGAGTGGTGCTGAAATAACGACGGCAATTAATCTTATCAACGATTTAATAAAAGAGTAATTTTCTGTGTCAGAGCCCTCATGAAACAAAGGGCTCCAACTTCATTTTATTACACTAAAATATTGAAACTCTAAAACCCGGATTAATCAGAGACTCTTTGGGAGAATAATCCAACGTTATGCCTTTCCAATCTGTGACATGTGCGCCAGCAGCAATCGCTATGGCATGACCTGCCGCCGTATCCCATGTATGTGTTGGTCCAAAACGAGGATAAAGCTGTGCTTTACCTTCCGCAACAAGACAAAATTTTAGGGATGAACCAACGGCGACCGTTTGATGTTCACCTAGCTGTGATAAATATTCTTTTAACTCGTCATCTTGATGAGAACGACTGATCACTATCACAGGGGGTTCTGCTCGACTTGCATGAATGGGTAATCGCTGGCCACACTCCTCTTTCCACGCTTTTTTATTGGCAGCTGCATATAACACATTTTGCACTGGTGCATAAACTACCCCTAAAACAGGAATGCCTTTTTCGATTAAGGCGATATTCACCGTAAACTCACCATTTTTACTAATAAATTCTTTAGTACCATCTAGTGGATCAATTAGCCAATACCGCTCCCAATGACGGCGAACTTCCCATTCAGGTGGATCTTCTTCAGATAATTGAGGTATATCAGGAGCAATAGAAGCAAGTCCTATTTTGATAATTTGATGAGCTGCTAAATCTGCTTCTGTAACAGGTGAATTATCACTTTTCTCCTGCACTTGAATTGGCTCGGATTGCTGATAAATCTGCATTATCGCCATACCGGCTTGGCGAGCTAATTTGCTGACTTGTTCTAACATAATGCACCTCTCTTATTTCTATAAGCATGATCACTTCTCTTATAAAAATCAATTACCCTACGATCTCTTTATTTTAGTATAGAGACAAAAATAGCCGGCAAAACCGGCTATTTTTTACTCTGATTTACCGCAGAATAAGAAATTATAAAATTTCTAATAATTCCACTTCAAATACTAATGTTGCGAATGGAGGAATAGCCGCACCTGCTCCGCGTTCGCCATAAGCTAATTGATAAGGGATATAGAGTTCCCATTTAGAGCCTACTGGCATTAATGTTAATGCTTCAATCCAACCTGCGATAACGCCATTTACAGGAAATTCTGCTGGCTGACCACGTTGAACAGAACTATCAAATACAGTGCCATCAATTAAACGACCAGTGTAGTGAACACGAACATGATCAGTTCGTGCAGGGATCGTACCTTCACCCGCTGTCAGTACTTTATACTGTAAACCTGATTCTGTAACTTGAACGCCTTCATTTTTCACATTTTCTTCTAAGAAAATTTTACCAGCATCAGCCAGCTCAGCTTGACGTTCTTGACGAACAGCTTCAGCACGTTCATGCATAGTACGTAAGGCATTGTGTAATGTTTCAACAGGTACAGAAGGCGCATTACCTTCTAATGCATCGGTCAAGCCAGCTAACAGTGCTGCGGGCTCTAATCCTTGAAGACCTGATTCAGTCAGTTGTTGACCGACTTGCAGACCAATACCGTAACTTGCCTGTGATTCGATAGAATCAAATGATGGTTTTGACATGAAAAATACCTGTTTTTTATGAAAGTTAGTCCCAAGAATAACAGTGGTAAGGTACAGCGTAAACCTTCTGTCTTGAGTAATGGGAATTATTCATTAAAAACCTAAACAATTGACTCTATTTATCCTATTTTTAGCACTTTTTTAGTGTGATTTGTCATACTTATTTTCACAACATCGCAACACAGGCATATACTTATAAATAGGCTCAAAACTGCCTAAATCTATAAATATCAATATATATACTCTAAATAATTCAAGTGGTAGTCAGGTGGGAGTGCATAGAAAACGATGTCATTCGTCTCACTAAGCATAGTCAATCCTCCTGAAGTTTGAAGTATGACAAGTATAGATGTGTTCAGAGAGGTATTAAGTGAAGATAACGACAAACCCCTATTTCCGCGAACAAGGCTATATTAATGGCCTTTGGTGTAACGCTAAAAATAACGACACGGTTGATGTCATTGATCCCGCAACTGGCACACTTCTGGGTACTGTTCCTAATATGGGAACACAAGAAGCAATAATGGCGATTGATGCTGCACAAAAAGCCTTACCCGAATGGCGAGCACTAACAGCCCATCAACGTAGCGCATTATTACAAAATTGGTTTAAATTAATCACTGAAAACAAGAGAAAACTTGCTGAGTTAATGACATTTGAGCAAGGAAAACCTGTTGCTGAAGCTGAAGGCGAAATTACTTATGCGGCTTCTTTTATTGAGTGGTTTGCTGAACAAGGTAAAAGAACCAACGGTGAAATCATCCCCTCACCTTCTGCTGATAAACGTTTGATGGTGATAAAACAAGGTATCGGCGTTTGTGCCGCCATCACACCTTGGAATTTTCCTGCTGCTATGATCACCCGTAAAGCCGCACCGGCATTAGCCGCAGGTTGTACTATGGTAATTAAACCAGCCAATGAAACACCTTATACCGCACTAGCTTTAGCTGAATTAGCAACTCAAGCCGGTATTCCCGCTGGTGTTATTAATATTGTCACTGGTGATGCTATTAAAATTGGTGAAGTCTTTACCTCTGATAATCGTGTTCGCAAATTAAGTTTTACTGGTTCTACGGGTGTTGGACGTTTATTAATGCGCCAATGTGCTGATAGTGTCAAAAAAGTCTCTTTAGAATTAGGCGGTAATGCACCATTTATCGTGTTTAATGACGCAGATATTGATAAAGCGGTTGAAGGAGCCATGGGTGCTAAATTCCGTAATGCAGGGCAAACTTGTGTTTGTGCTAACCGTTTCTATATCCATAAAGATGTTTACCAACAATTTAGTGAACGTTTTGTCACAGCTGTTAAAAAACTTAAAGTCGGTAACGGTTTTGAAGAAGGAGTCACTATTGGACCTCTAATTAACCGTAAAGCTATTGAAAAATCACAATCATTGCTTGCCGACACACTAAAACGGGGTGCAACACTGCTTTGTGGTGGAGAACGTGATAAAGCAGGTGAAAACTTTTTCCAACCTACTGTTATCGGCAATGTTCCGGCTGATAGCCATATTCTTGAAGAAGAGATCTTTGGCCCTGTCGCACCTTTAGTTATTTTTGAAAATGAAGATGAAGTGGTGTATTTAGCCAATAACACTATTTATGGTTTAGCTGCTTATTTTTACAGTGAAAACCCACAACGTATTTGGCGTGTTGCTGAAAATTTAGAATACGGCATGGTGGGAATTAATACCGGTTTAATTTCCAATGAAGTGGCACCATTTGGCGGTATTAAACAATCAGGTTTAGGTCGTGAAGGCTCTGAACATGGCATTGAAGACTATATGGAGATGAAATATCTCTGCCAAGGATTATAAATAATCGCTATCCCCCCTATAAAAGTAAGTCAGCATGGATGCTACTGCTTTTTCCTTTACTATTTTCTCTTATTATCGAAAAAATCTAGCATTCCTTTGCTAAAGATTTTTTATTATTTTATTTTGCTTAAATCAGTGATAAAGCATGTCATGAACAATATCATCTGCTTTCATTGAATAAGGGTAATATGTTGGCCAGTTGCTTAATTCTTTAAGTAATTCATCTTGCGATGTATTGCCCATATATAAATGGAAGTGCTCTGCTTTCTCTGGTGCAATAATGTGGTCGCTAAATTGAATAAATTTGGGCGCTTGGCTTTTGGCATCATCACAGCGAAAAAGATAACGTACTCCTTTTTTACCTGATTCATAATGTAGAATACGATAACCATCATAGTGATATTCACAGCTATCTACGTTTTCACCACGATGGAATTCAATGATGTTATTTTCAATACCAATCATATCAATGTCTGTTTTATACCCTTGTGTGTAATAAGCACGATATTCTTCAATTGTCTTATCTTTTTTCACTTCTGCTTTTTTCTGTAAGACAATATCGAGTTCGCCACTATGAAGGTAAGGCTCCACTGATTGCCATACACCTTCCCAGTCACTAAGCTGGCGATTGAGAACATCCTTGTCCTCAAAAATTCCGTTAGCAGCATCGCGTTGTGCTTGTGTTTTTACTTTTTCATGATGATGCCCATGAGCTAAAACAGACATCGCACTACTCAACAATCCCATAATTAAAACACAAGAAAGTATCGAACTTTGCATAATCTTACCCCTGAACTGCTTTAAAACGTGGATTTGACTTACAAATCACATAAAGACGACCACGGCGACGCACAACCTTACAATCAGGATGACGCTGTTTTGCACTTTTTAATGAACTTAATACCTGCATTTTTCTTTCCTTTTTATTTAACAAAACGGCCAAAACGTTTATTAAAGCGCGCCACATTACCTTCTTGAGAATGTGTTTTTTGCTTACCGGTATAAAATGGATGAGATTGAGAAGAGACATCTAACGTGACATAAGGATACATCTGCCCTTCATACTCTACCGTTTTTTCCGTCTTAATGGTTGAACCAACTTTAAAGTAAGCATCTGCACTTGTGTCATGAAAAATGACAGTTCGATATTGTGGATGAATGCCTGGTTTCATATAAAACTCCAACTCATATATGTAATGTTATAATGTAACAATATTGAATTGCAGTAATGTAGCGCTTTTTAATTTCCTTGACCAGTTTTTTTTAGTCTGTTTTTTATCTTAGGAAAAAGTAGGTTGTTTTAGGTATGTACTTTTTAAGTGATATAAGTGGATTTTCTGGCCTTTTTTTATCCAGTTTTTCTATTTTCCGCTAGAGTTATACTAAGACGGCAAAACAAATAGGACATATTATGACTAATTGGCGCGATAAGCTTTTCAGTAAGTCACCTCTGTCTATCGATCTCAACATAGACTTTCCTAATGTTTTTCCTGCTTCTACTCCTTCACTTTTTTCACTATTAATTCCTTATGAAATAGGCGATGTACCTTTATCTGATGAATTAAATCTATTGTCAGAAAGCCACTTAAAAGAAAAATCAAATAATGAGTCTATTCCTTTCAGTTGGTCAGCAGGAGCTCGTGAAGGCATTATTCTGCATCAACGGATAGGTCGTGCGATCGAACAGCAACCTTCACAACAATCATGTGAGGAATTTGCCCTATCACTCTATAACGCCATCAAACATGTTGTGCTTTTACCCGATAAAGATCATATTACTTCTTTTTATGCAATTGCCTGTCAGGATAAACTCGCCCCGATAACTTATCTTTCCCAGTTGAACGAGCAAATAGAACAAGATGAAGCACTGTTTAAAAATGAGATCTATTTTCAGTTGATCTTATGGATCTTGAAACTGAGCCCTGATAAGAATCCAGTTAAAATCGCTTTAGGATTATTAAGATCATTTCGTGATAATACATCTCAACGTTTACTTTTATTGTTTGCTCTTCATCCTGAATTTACACTCTATGCTATTCGTTCACTAAAAAAACGCCTTCCCTGTGAAGAATTTGAGCCTTTTTTATATTCATTTGGTCAACGTACTAAGGGTTGGGGACGAATTCAATTTATTGAATATCTGCCAACAATGCTTTCGGTGAATAACCGTTATTGGTTACTCACGGAAGGCTATAAGAATAATGTAATGACAGAATATGTTGCCTATGACTGTGTAACGAAAGGCAAACTTTTAGAGATGCTCCATACGCATCCTTTAGATAACACACTGCTACTAGGTTGTAGTGATTTACTGCGTGCATTGCTTAATGGTGGCCCAGCAAAAGATATTTATGATTACATTGAAGGAGCTCAGGTTTGCAAAGCGTTTATTTCACAAGTCGATGTGCTGCCACCCAAAGAGCTAAAATTGCTTCATTGCGTTTGTGAAATCGCTGATTTTGTACAAAATAGTGGTGAAGATTGGTTATTACTCGAAACATTAGGGTGGGATGACCATGGCCAACAGCAAATTATGTCTGTTTCACAAAATATTATTCAAAAACCAGAGTGGTCAACACTCATTATTGAAGCATTACAACATCCCTCTCGCTCAAAAAATTACCAAGCAAGTTTGGTTGCAAAATCTCTTCGTCTTGATATTTGGGAATTGCTTTTTTCACTGCAAAAAGATAATCCCAATGCAGACTGGTGGCATCAATTAATGCAAACAGATGCCTCTCATAAAATAGAAAGAGTAGTCAAACTTGCAGAACAACAAATTGAATTAACACAATTAAATAGCACAGGTGATCCATTAATAGCTACTGACTCTGAATATCAGCCTCATCATGCCGTTGAATACATTATGCAAGATCTTGGTGGTTTTCCCGGTATCGGCTGGTCACTCATCAAACGGCAGTTACGTAGCCCGACATTGCGTGATAGAAATATGGCGCTAAATGTTCTTTCAACTTGGTCTGATACTTTATTGCCTCATGATCTTTATGGTGAATTAACACAAGCCTTAACCATAGAAACCGATAAAAATGCTTATCAACGTATAAAGTTATTTTTAGTTAACCATCAAGGAAACGAAGAACATTAATGGTTAGAGCGAATAGATAATTCTGAAAAGAATTCAGGGAGCAGGTTAGGATCATGGTTCGTGCTAGTATGGCTACAAGGAATAAAAAAGATGTTACAGCAATTCATAATACTGATTCACAGATCAATAATGAGGTGAATATGGGCAAATTCCCTGGCTTACATCGTCGAGCAATACTGGTTATTGCCGTGGTTTTGTTGGTCGTATTTTTTTGGCCAACAAGTGAAAATAGCGGTGAGCCACCTCAACCGTCATCATCGACGCAAGATCTTCCGGTACCCATTGCACCATCAGTCACTAGCGATGATCCAATTTATCAAGCACCGATCCCTCAAGCACAAGATAGCTTAGATGCCGATCAAAGAACGGAGCTTCCTAATGAGAACTCAACGACAAACAATATAGATGAAGGTGTTGCTCAAACAACACAACCACAAGGTTCTGCTTCAATATCCGCACAAAAATGGCAAACATATACCATTAAAGAAGGGCAGACCTTAGCGCAGCTCTTTAGAGATAATCAACTTCCAGTAAATGATGCATTCTCTATGGCAAAATCTGAAGATCAACAAAAATCATTAAGCCAACTACGTTCAGGGCAGGCAATTCGATTACAACGTAGTCCACAAGGTGATGTAAGTATGCTGGAAGTCACAAACAGTGCTGGCACAGTTATCACTTATACACGTTTAAGTGATGGTAGTTATTACCGAACACCTTAGTCAAAAATTGAGTTAAAAAAAACGCCAGCTAAGCTGGCGTTTTTCTTTATCAACATTCACTGTTTAATCAAAGATTATTCAGCAACGATGATAACATTCAGTTCAGCGAATACGTCACTGTGAACTTGGAAGTGAACTTCGTGGTCACCAGTAGTACGCAGAACGCCATTTGGCAGGCGAACTTCGCTCTTACACATTTCAACGCCAGCTGCAGTTACTGCATCAGCGATGTCACGAGTACCGATTGAACCAAACAGTTTACCTTCGTCACCCGCTTTAGAGCTGATAGTGACAGAACCCAGTGCATTGATCTTCGCTGCACGAGCTTCAGCTGCTGCTAAAGTTTCAGCTAATTTAGCTTCTAACTCAGCACGACGCGCTTCGAAAAACTCGATGTTTTTCTTAGTCGCAGAAACAGCTTTACCCTGTGGGATTAAATAGTTACGAGCATAGCCCGATTTTACGTTAACCTGATCACCCAGGCTACCCAGATTCGCTACTTTATCAAGCAGAATAATTTGCATTACCTTATCCTCTACAAGTCATTAATGGACTATATACCTATTACTGATGACGATCAGTATAAGGTAATAAAGACAGGTAGCGTGCGCGCTTGATAGCACGAGCCAGCTGACGCTGGTATTTTGCACGAGTACCGGTGATACGACTTGGTACAATTTTACCACTTTCAGTGATATAGTTTTTCAGCGTAGCGATATCTTTATAATCGATCTCTTGTACGCCTTCTGCTGTGAAACGGCAGAACTTACGACGACGGAAATAACGTGCCATATGGCTAGTCTCCAGAATCTATCAATTCAATCTGCTCGGCATGAAGCACCAATTTAAACAATCCATTTCGCGCCTGATGGCTACTAATGAATCCTGAAACGGTGATTTGGCTGCCGACCGTTATACTGTGAGTAACTGCTTGTAACGCTTTCCCGCTAGCAATAATGGGCATTCGACACCATGATTGTCTTTTTAATCCCGCCTCTTCTTGCATTGAACGATGTTCAATAACAAATTGACAGTGCGGGATCCCAGCGGGGCTAACTTTTCGTATTAATGCTTTGCACACTGTGCCAGTTAGCACCAAATGATTATTAGCCGTCACAGCACTAATTACTCTTCAGAATCCTCTGCTACATCATCAACTTCATCTTCTTCATCGAGGTCATCAGCGATATCACGACGGCGTTCGTCTTTTGCTTTAACCATTGGAGAAGCTTCAGTTACTGCGTGTTTAGTACGCATGATCATGTTGCGGAGAACGGCATCGTTGAAACGGAAAGTAGTTTCCAGTTCATCAATCACTTCCTGCGGAGCTTCAACGTTCATCAGAACGTAGTGTGCTTTGTGCAGTTTGTTGATTGGATAAGCTAATTGACGACGACCCCAGTCTTCTAGACGGTGGATCTGACCATTTGCATTAGTGATAGCGGTTTTATAACGCTCGATCATGCCCGGAACTTGTTCGCTCTGGTCAGGATGAACCATAAAAACGATTTCGTAATGACGCATTTGATATTGCTCCTTACGGATTTATCAGCCTCCTGTCAGGGTCAGTCACCACCCATGGAGGCAAGGAACTTGTTTAAGTTGTGACTGAAAAAATTGACGCGTAACTATACCCCCGCGGCCAATAAAACTCAAGGGAGTATAGAGAATAAAATAAGCTAAGCGATTATTTCACAATAATACGCTGACGCATTGCTTCAAATAAGCAAACACCCGTTGCGACAGAAACGTTGAGCGAAGACACCGTACCTGCCATTGGAATACTAATAAGTTCATCGCAATGCTCACGCGTTAAACGGCGCATTCCTTCACCTTCAGCCCCCATTACCAAAGCCATAGGACCGGTAAGTTTGCTTTGATATAAAGTATGGTCTGCTTCCCCTGCTGTGCCGACAATCCAAACGTTCTCTTCTTGCAAAAAACGCAATGTACGAGCAAGGTTAGTCACTTTAATTAAAGGAACACTTTCCGCTGCACCACATGCGACTTTTTTCGCTGTAGCATTTAATTGTGCGGAACGATCTTTGGGAACGATGACAGCATGTACACCGGCTGCATCTGCGCTACGTAAACATGCGCCTAAATTATGCGGATCTGTTACGCCATCTAACACTAATAAGAAAGGTGTACCGACTTTAGCTAATAAATCGGGTAAATCTTGCTCTTGGTACTGACGACCAGGTTTCACTTTTGCAATGATACCTTGGTGAACAGCACCTTCCGTTTGGCTATCTAACCACTGACGATTAGCCACTTGAACTAAAATCCCTTGGGATTCTAATTCATGGATAACGGGAGTTAAACGGCGATCTTCACGCCCTTTTAATACATAAACTTCTTTAAATCGTGCAGGATCACGCTCAAGTAATGCTTTTACTGCGTGAATACCATAAATAATTTCTTCGCTCATAGCGGTGATTACTCATTAAAAAAATAAAAGGTACAAAACAGATAAAAGGCGGGGTCTCCGCCTTTTAAAAAAGAACTAGAAGAACAAATCTTATGCTTTATCGCGTTTGGCCGCGCGTTTAGCTTTAAGCTTTGCTTCTATCTTTTTGGTTTGTGATGATGCTTTCTTGCGTTTACTACTCGCTTTATCTTTAGCAACTTGGTCTTTTACAGCTCTGTCTTTGTTTGCATTACTTTTAGCTGATTTTCCTTTTTTAAAGGCGCTATCTGGCTCAAAGTTTTTATCTTTGCTTGCATCACGACGTCGAGACTTACTAGAACTTGCGTTTTTCTTGTCTTTTTCGCCCTTTAAGCCACGAACTCGTGCTGTTTTACCTGGGTTACGTGCTGTGCGTGTTGTTGAAATTAAGGAGAAGTCGATAGTACGTTCATCCATACTGACGGCTTCAACTTTAACTTCAACTTCATCACCGAGGCGATAGACTTGTCCTGAAGACTCACCAATTAAACGCTGCCCCACATTATCATATTGATAGTAATCATTATTTAATGTAGAAACATGCACTAATCCATCGATAAATAGATCATTTAAGCGAACAAAGAAACCAAAGCCCGTTACACTAGTGATAATACCGGTAAATTGTTGACCAATTTGATCCAGCATAAAGTCACATTTTAGCCAATCAGCCACATCTCTTGTTGCTTCATCAGCACGACGCTCCGTTAAAGAACAGTGCTCACCTAATTGCAACATAGTATCCATATCACTATGGTAGCCGCCTGTTGGGGTCCAACGCTGTGAGCCGTGACCTTCTTGTTTAGCAATTTGATATTTAATTGCTCGGTGCAAGGCTAAATCAGGATAACGACGAATTGGCGAAGTAAAGTGCGCATAAGACTTCAATGCTAAACCAAAGTGTCCACGATTTTCAGGATCGTAAATCGCCTGTTTCATTGAGCGCAAGATCATAGTTTGTAGCATTTCACGGTCTGGTCGGTCTTCAACCTCTTTCATGACACGTGCATAATCTGCTGGTTCTGGTGTTAATCCACCCGGCAATGTTAAACCTAATTCATTAAAGACTGAACGTAAATTCAGTACACTTTCTTCTTTCGGTTTATCATGAATACGGTATAACGCAGGCTCTTCATTTTTCTCAACAAAACGAGCTGCGGCGATATTCGCTAAGATCATGCACTCTTCAATTAATTTGTGTGCATCGTTACGAACAACAGGCTCGATACGTTCAATACGGCGCTCTGCATTGAAGATAAATTTCGCTTCTTCAGATTCAAACCCTATTGCACCACGTTGCTCACGCGCTTTATCAAGCGCTTGGTATAACTCATATAGATGCTCAATATCTTTAACGATAGGCTTATAATGTTCACGTAACTCTTCATCGCCTTGAATAATCTTCCACACTTTGGTGTATGTCATTCGTGCATGAGAGCTCATCACCGCTTCATAGAATTTATAAGAAGAGAGACGCCCTTGCTCAGAAACGGTCATCTCACAAACCATACATAAACGATCAACTTGTGGGTTTAGTGAGCACAGCCCATTAGACAGAATTTCTGGCAACATTGGGACAACTTGAGAAGGGAAATAAACGGAGTTTCCTCGACTACGTGCTTCTGTATCTAATGCCGTTTGTGGACGCACATAGTAACTAACATCAGCAATTGCGACCCATAAACGCCAACCACCGCCTTTTTTACGTTGGCAATACACTGCGTCATCGAAATCTCGCGCATCTTCACCATCAATTGTAATTAAAGGCAAGCCACGTAAATCAATACGACCTTCTTTGGCAGAATCAGGTACTTCTTCTTTTAAATCAGCAACTTCCTTTGTTACTTTTGCAGGCCAAGTATAAGGGATTTCATGAGTACGTAATGCTATTTCTACCGCAATACCCGTTCCCATCGTTTCACCTAAAATCTCAACAATACGACCTACAGCTTGAGTCCGTCGCGTTGGTCTTGTAGTGACTTCAACCACCACCACATTACCCATACGCGCACCCATGATATCTTCTTTAGGAATAAGAATATCAAAACTTAAACGGCTATCGTCCGGTACAACAAATCCCATACCAGATTCAATAAAATAGCGACCAACAATTTGGTTATTTCTTGGTTCAATAACACGCACTACGCGACCTTCACGACGACCTTTTCTATCCATACCTAAAGGTTGCGCTAAAATCACATCACCATGCATGGTTTTTTTCATTTCATCTTGTGAAAGATAAAGGTCATCTTTTTGACCTTCTGCACGTAAAAAACCATAACCATCACGGTGACCGATGACCTTACCTTTCCATAAATCAAGGCGTTCAGGCAATGCGTAACACTGACGGCGAGTAAACACTAACTGACCATCACGCTCCATCGCTCTTAAACGGCGACGTAACGCCTCTAGGTCTTCTTCTCCAGAAATTTTTAACGCCTGCGCTAAATCTTCACGACTCATTGGAGCCGTGCGTTTTTTCATTTCTTCTAAAATATATTCGCGACTAGCAATTGGAGAGGCGTATTTCTCAGCTTCTCTATCTTGAAAAGGATCTTTTGACATTATGACCTCCAAGCTATCAGATTTAATGAAATAGTAGACTCAAATATCTTCTAATAACAATTTATATAAGGAGCTATTGTTTTCAACTAGCTCTGCGAGTGTGTGACGGTCTAACTCTTTCAAAAACTGCTCAATCGCCTGATTTAAAACCAGTTTTAGCCGACAAGCTGGGGTAATGTGACAAAACTCAGCACTACAGTTTACTAATGAAAGTGGCTCTAAAGCACGGACAACATCACCAACAATGATGTCTGTTGCAGGCTTGCCTAAACGGATCCCTCCATTTTTACCGCGAATAGCCTCAACAAATCCCAAATGGCTCAGTTGATTAATAATTTTCACCATATGGTTACGTGAGACACCATAAACTTGCGTCACTTCTGTGATGCTCGTCATTTTGCCTTCTGGCAGTGAAGCCATATATATCAATGCTCGCAATCCATAATCTGTAAAACTGGTTAATTGCACAATGACCTCTGAAAAGTGGTTTTCCCTATTAAATGTGTTAAGGGATAAGTAATTAGTAATGAGAATATCATTTTATTAAGCAATATTATGTTTAATTTTTGGACATTTAGCAAAGATATGCTCAAAAGTGAGTCATTTCCGTCTCTCACTTGACTACTAACAAAATAATAGCGACATCACAGGCAAAGAAAAAGCGATACTGTCGATTTTCAACAGATCGCTTTTCTATTTCTGGCGTTACAATAATAACATTGTCTTATTGTTTTTACTCGTTACAGACAAAACAGAAGCAAAACCGAGTGTAAAGCTGTCTTATCTTATTATGTAACGTGTATTTTTGTCTTTAATTCACTAACAAACAGATACGAAAAAATCGCCCCTGTCATTTTCAGGGACGATTTTCACATCAAACCTATTTAATGCAAATTAAGCATCAAATGGATGACGGAGAATAATAGTCTCGGAGCGATCTGGTCCTGTAGAAACGATATCAACAGGAACACCAGTCAACTCTTCTACACGTTTGATGTAGTTCAGTGCTGCTTGTGGCAATTGAGCGTGATCTTTCACACCAAATGTCGTTTCGTTCCAACCCGGCATTGATTCATAGATAGGCTCAATACCTTCCCAATCATCAGCAGCTAAAGGCGTTGTATCAATCACTTCACCATTTGGTAAGCGATAACCTACGCACAATTTCACTTCTTTCAGACCATCTAATACATCCAGTTTAGTCATGCAGAAGCCAGACAGTGAGTTGATTTGAACAGCGCGACGAATAGCGATGATATCTAACCAACCAGTACGACGGCTACGACCAGTGGTTGCACCAAACTCTTGGCCTTTCTCACGCAGGAAGTCACCCACTTCATCAAACAGTTCAGTTGGGAATGGACCTGCACCGACACGAGTAGAGTACGCTTTGATGATCCCTAATACGTAACCAACATAGCGAGGGCCTAAACCTGAGCCAGTTGCCACGCCACCTGCTGTGGTGTTTGAAGAGGTTACATACGGATAAGTACCATGGTCGATGTCTAATAAAGTACCTTGTGCACCTTCAAACATCACTAACTCACCGTTTTGTGTTGCTTTGTACAGTAAGTCAGAAACATCAACAACCATACCTGTCAGAATATCAGCGATTGCCATGATATCGTCTAAGGTTTTTTGGTAATCAACCGGTTCAACTTTGTAGTAGTTCACCAGTTGGAAGTTATGGTATTCGATGATTTCTTTGAGTTTTTGTGCAAATGCTTTTTTATCAAACAGATCGCCAACACGTAAACCACGACGAGCAACTTTATCTTCGTAAGCAGGGCCAATACCGCGACCTGTTGTACCGATAGCTTTCTCGCCACGTGCTTTCTCACGCGCATTATCTAATGCGATATGATAAGGAAGGATTAATGGGCAAGCTTCAGACAGAAGTAAACGAGAGCGAACAGGAATGCCACGATCTTCAAGTTGGGTCATTTCCTTCATCAGTGCTTCTGGTGATAAAACGACACCGTTTGCTATGATGCTAACAACATTTTCACGGAGAATGCCTGATGGGATTAAATGAAGAACGGTTTTTTCACCGTCGATGACTAGAGTGTGACCCGCGTTATGGCCACCTTGGTAGCGAACAACATACTTAGCGCGTTCTGTCAGCAAATCGACTATCTTGCCTTTGCCTTCGTCACCCCACTGGGTGCCCAATACGACAACGTTATTACTCATTTCAAAATACACTCGGTTGCTTAAAAAAGGATTCTACCATCTCAAATCAAGAGTTACAGTAGATTTTATCTAATTATGTCATCCCCGCTTTTAAGCAATAGATTATCTTGCCATTGTCAATATTTTTGCCCGAAAAATCCGCACCACAAACATATTGTGACTTTCATCAACAGTTTTGATCGCAAAAATAGGAAGCAGAGTGACATAAAAGTGAAAATGGCGAAGAAGACGCTTCGGAATTGCCGAAGGTTTATCTTGAAATGCAATTTTCACTTTATACTATCCCAGCTAAAGCCATTTTGGAAACCATTAAGGGTAATTTTTCATCTTAATAAGCACAATTATTTATTTTGCTACTAAGTAATTCTTTTTATCTTATTGATATCAAAAAAAATCCCCCACTTATTAAGGTGGAGGATTTTTATTATTTATTCAGCCAATCTAACGCGTTTTAATTACTCTTCAATCGCACGCGCTTTGGTTGGTGCTTTCATATAGCGTAAGAAATCGCTATCTGGGCTTAACACCATGACGTCATTGCCGTCTTGATTAAAGCTCTTCTCATAAGCACGTAAGCTACGAATGAAAGCATAGAAGTCAGGATCTTGGTTGAATGCATCAGCAAACAGTTTTGTTGCTTGTGCATCACCTTCACCACGAAGACGTAAAGATTCACGCTCAGATTCAGCTAATGTTTCTGTTACTGTCTTATCCGCTGCCGCGCGAATTTTCACCGCTTGCTCTTGACCTTGTGAACGGTGACGACGAGCAACTGCTTCACGTTCTGCACGCATACGCTGATAAATCGCCTCAGAAACTTCCATAGGTAGGTTGATTTGCTTGATTCGAACGTCAATCACTTCAATACCTAATGCCGCCATACTGTTCATATTGATAGCAGGAGCTTGACCTTTAGTTTCTTCAGCTACTTTCTTCGCTGCAATGGCAATAGCATCATCAGCAGCACTTGTATCTCGAGAAGGTGTACCTTCATTCAGTGCATTACGAACATCAATGGTTAAACGACCACGAGAATCCGTAATAATTTGATTTACGCTCATACGACCAATTTCAGAACGTAAACGGTCACTGAATTTACGACGCAGTAAAGTTTCAGCTTGCGTTGTATTACCACCACCTGTTGCCAGATAGTAAGTACTGAAATCACTGATACGCCATTTTAGATAAGAGTCAACTAATAAGTCTTTATTCTCACCAGATAAGAAACGGTCTTGCTGGATATTCATAGTTTGAATACGCGCATCCAGTTTTTTCACATTCTCAATGAATGGAATTTTAAAATGAAGACCTGGCTCATAAACAACAGGTTTATTTTCAGCATCACGAACAACTTTTGCGAAGCGTAAAATAATACCACGCTCATATTGTTGAACGACAAATACAGAGGAGTACAACAACGCTAAAATAATAACTGCAACAACAGCGATAACTTTACGCATGATTATTGTCCTCCTTGATTATTGCCGTAAGGCTGACCATAACCGCCATTATTACTACCATATCCACCATTACTATAAGTCGTTGTTGCTGGTTTTTGTGTCGGTGTTGGATTTACAGTTGGAGCTGGTGCGGGCATACGAGCCGGCGCCTCAAGGGTATTTGATACTCCCGATTGAGATGGCTGACGTAGCATTTGCTCTAAAGGTAGCACTAACATACTGTTACCTTTATCATTTGCAATGACTTTACGTGTTTTCGATAGCACTTTTTCCATCGTTTCAATGTAAAGACGCTCGCGAGTAATTTCAGGAGCTGCACGATACTCAGGTAAGATTTTAGCAAAGCTAGCTACCTCACCCTCTGCTCTCATCACCACACTGGTTTTATACGCTGTTGCTTCTTCAATCATACGTTGTGCGTTACCTTTAGCTAACGGTAACACTTCGTTTTTATAAGCTTCAGCTTGACGAATTGTTTTTTGTTCTTCTTCACGAGCCGCAATTACGTCATCGAATGCCGCTTTTACAGCTTCTGGAGGACGCGCTACTTGGAAGTTGACGTCCACAATAGAGATACCCATATTATAAGGACGGATAGTCTCTTCTAATTCTTGACGCGTCTGGTCACGAATTTCTGAACGGTTTGAAGTCAGAATTTTTTCCATTTCTGAACGACCAATAACACCACGTACAGCACTGTCGGTTGCTTGACCTAAGCTGTTAATAGGTGTTGTGAGGTTAAACAGAAATGTTTCTGGATCAGAGACAACGTACTGCACGTTTATCTCAACTTGAACCATATTTTCATCTGACGTTAACATCATGCCACCCGTGGTTAAATCACGGATAGTTTTCACGTTAACAGGCTGAACCTCATCAATAAAAGTCGGTTTCCAGTTCAGACCAGGTTCAACGATTTGGTAAAATTTACCAAAACGAGTCACAACACCCTGTTCTGCTTCTTTAATGGTATAAAAACCACTGGCAGCCCAAACTACGACAACCGCACCTAATGCAAGAGAAATCAAAAGATTTCCAGCATTACCACGAGGCCCGCCATTTTGCCCAGAAGAGGAGTTCCCACCTTTTTTACCGCCGAAACCACCAAGTTTTTCACTCAGTTTACGGAACATATCATCGAGATCTGATGCTCCACGATTCCGACCTCCTTGATTGCCGTTGGAGTTACCGTTACCATCGCCATTATTATTGCCGCTGTTTCGGTTACCCCACGGGTCGCGGTCTTGTCCGTTGTTACCGGGCTGATTCCACGCCATGTTCTAGCTCCATTATTATGATTAGATTTATCAGGCTTAAGAGCCGATTTCGTCGCCAGCTCTCAGTTAATGTTCTTTTTTATGGCCGAATATCAGACCACGTAATCCAATAAATTGGGTTCCTGCTTGCAAAGGCGATGCCAGTCTACCATAGGCATACGTATGATTAGCCCAACTTTACCGTCTTTTTCAATCCATTCACGTTCTATTGACTGTAATTGATAAAAACGACTACGCAAGCGCCCTGTATCTTCTGGCGGTAAACGTAATTCAAAGTGTGCGATCTCACCTGAAAGACGTTCTGTCAACGCCTGATATAACAGAGGAATACCTTCACCTGTTTGTGCTGAAACCCAAACCCTAATGGGTAAGTTTTCTTCATTTCGATCAATTCTTGGAGTGAAATCTTCAAGAAGATCAATTTTGTTCATGACATGCAGTGTGGGTATTTCTTGAGCATCTATCTCTTCTAATACACTTTCAACTGCATGAATATTATCCTCAAAACGACTATCCGCCGCATCAATAACATGAAGAAGTAAGGTTGCTTCTCGTGTTTCTTGCAAAGTCGCTTTAAAAGCAGCAACAAGATCATGAGGCAAATGTCGAATAAATCCAACGGTATCAGCCAATACAACTGTTCCTACATCATCAACTTGAATACGCCTTAATGTGGGGTCCAATGTTGCAAACAACTGATCTGCTGCATACACATCAGAACAGGTAATATGATTAAATAAACTCGATTTCCCTGCATTTGTGTAACCAACAAGGGATAATGTTGGAATATCAGCTTTACTCCGCGCTTGTCTTCCTTGTTCACGCTGACGCTCAACCCTACCCAATCGCATTAGAATTTGACTAATTTTACCTCTGAGTAAGCGGCGGTCTGTTTCTAGCTGAGTTTCACCCGGTCCTCGTAACCCAATCCCTCCTTTTTGTCTCTCAAGGTGAGTCCACCCTCTGACTAAACGAGTTGATAAGTGACGTAACTGGGCGAGTTCTACCTGTAGCTTTCCTTCATGAGTTCTTGCTCTTTGAGCAAAAATATCAAGGATAACTCCCGTGCGATCAACTACACGGCATTCACAAAGTCTTTCCAGATTTCGTTCTTGTGCCGGTGTCAGTGCATGATTAAATAAAACAACATCTGCACCACTTGCTTTTACAGCCTCGGCAATTTCTTCTGCCTTACCTTCACCCACATAATATTTGGGATGAGGCGCTTTACGATTTCCTGTAATAATCTGAACTGGCTTAACACCCGCAGATGTCACCAAGGATTCAAATTCTTGCAAATCATCAACATCCTTTTCTTGAGAAAAGAAGACGTGCACTAAGACGGCGAGTTCGCCACCTTCATAACGATCAAACAAAGGCGAAACCTCTTGGACTTTATAAAAACAGGAAAAAACATAGGTAAAGTCTCCCTACCTATGTTTTTCTTATATCAAGAATAATAGTGGATAATTATTCTGCAACATCATCCTGCTGAGTAGCGCTACCGCTGTAACCTGTACCAGTTTGATTCGTACCTGTATTGCTATGATGAGAAACAGGACGCGAAGGTACCACGGTAGAGATAGCATGTTTATATACCATCTGGCTTACTGTGTTTTTCAGCAAAATAACAAATTGGTCAAAAGATTCGATCTGACCCTGCAATTTAATACCGTTTACCAAATAGATAGAAACGGGAACCCTTTCACGACGTAATGCGTTCAGGAAAGGATCTTGCAAAGATTGCCCCTTAGCCATTCTATGTTTTCCTTATTTTGTTGTTTTATATTAGAACCCAATTGGTTCGAAAAATGAACTACTCAAAAATTGCGCTTTGGCAACTATCAATTTTACACAAACCTACCATCTATGCACTAACTACCTGCAAAACAGTGTCAAGAGATTGTTTCGGTTCTTCACTATCAAGCCAGTGAATATCATTCCAGCCTCTTAACCAGGTGATTTGTCGCTTCGCTAATTGCCGGGTAGCACAGATCCCTCGATAAACCATCTCATCATAATCTATTTCGCCTGATAAATATGACCACATCTGGCGATAACCGACACAACGTACAGAAGGTAAATCTTCATGCAAATCACCCCGTTCATATAATGCTTTTACTTCATCTTCAAATCCACACGTTAGCATCTGTTTAAAACGTGCTTCAATGCGCTGGTGAAGAACATTTCTATCTTTCGGAGCAATCGCAAATTGATAAACATCATAGGGCAAAGATTCGCCTGATATTTTTGTCAACTCTGTCATTGTTTTACCTGAAATCAGGTAAACTTCTAGCGCACGAGAAAGCCGCTGAGGATCATTAGGATGTATTCGTTGCGCAGCAACGGGATCGACTAATCCAAGCTCTTTATGTATTGCCTCCCATCCTTGCTCTGCTGCTTTTTTCTCTATTTCAGCACGAACCTCAGGATTGGCACTAGGCAAAGGCGATAGGCCATCAAGTAACGCTTTAAAATATAGCATAGTCCCACCCACTAATAGTGGAATTCGCCCAGCAGCTGTAATTTCTTCCATTGCACTTAATGCATCTCGGCGAAAATCTGCTGCTGAGTAAGGTAATGCCGGGTCTAGAATATCAATTAATCGATGTGGCGCAAGCGATTGCTCTATCGCATCTGGCTTAGCTGTTCCAATATCCATTCCACGATAGATAAGAGCAGAATCCACACTAATAATATCTACAGGTAATTTTTGTCTTAGTGCTATTGCTAATGCTGTTTTACCTGACGCTGTAGGACCCATTAAAAAAATAGCTTTAGGTTTTATTTGTATGTTTACATCGCTCATTATTTAATGCCGCTACCACCGGTTGTAATTCTATTAATTGTAATAAGTTTTTTGCTGGCTGTCTGACATATTGAGGACAAAGTCTTTCAATATCGGCCAATAGCCCAACCGCTTGAGCTTGTGACCATATTGCTTGCTCTACGCTTATCTGTTTTGCAAACCATTGCCCAAGCTGTTGTTTTGTACATAATTTTTCAATCGACAAATACGCCAATAATGCGGTCAGTAACGCGGGTAAATTTTGCTGACGCAAAGGCAACGGTACTGCATATATTGTTGCTTTACCTTGTGAAATTTCAATAGTAATACCAAATTCACTGATTAATGCGTGAAACTGATTGAATACATTAATTTCTTCTTTACTTAATGCTAATTTTAAAGGCACTAACAAAGGTTGGGGCTTTAATGTTTCATCTTTAGGCAATAATTGCGCACATTTTAACAGAAAATCAGCTTGTTCCAATGATAACAGCCCAAGACCTTGTGAAGATTCTATTAACGCATATTTCTGCTGATAAATTGCCAATACTCGCCCAAAAGTATAATCAGTTTGCCCTTCTTTCGCATTGACAGAACGAGGCATCACCGAAATCGCATCTTCTTTAATATTATTAGTTGTATGAACGATTTCATCTAAATTCAATGGGGCACGCTCAGGAAATAATGGTATTTTTTCTTTATCATTTAATGTAGAAGCACTTTCTTGCATCATTTTTTGATAAAGCGCACCTTGTGTACGTTGATAGCTTTCACCAAACTGACGATTTTCACCGAATTGGTGAGATTGTTTTTGATGATGAGTCTCCCGCTCATTAACTTGATGTGACTGGGATCTATTGGCGGGGTTCTGACTAACTGGTGCTTGATAAGGCTGTGAGAATACGTTTTCACCTGCAACTTGACGATTTTCAGGAAAACTCAACGCGATTTCATTATCTTCTTCATCTAAAGTCTGTGATAAAGGTGTCTGCGTGGCTTGTCGTAAAACACTCAACACACCCTGATAGATAAAATCATGCACTAAACGTGATTCATGAAAACGGACTTCATGTTTCGCCGGATGAACATTAACGTCCACTTGATGAGGATCAACGCTCAAATAGAGGATATAAGAAGGCTGTTGTTCTTCTTTCAAATATCCATCATAAGCCTGGCGAATAGCATGATTAATCAACCTATCACGCATCATTCGCCCATTAACATAACAATATTGAATATCACTACATTGTACTGGCGATAAGGGGTGTTCCACCCAACCTTTTATTGCTAAATCACCGTGTTCCCACGATAAATGCATTGATTGATTGACAAAATTATTACCGCAAATCGCACTCAAACGGCGATTTTGCTGGCTTTCATCTTTTACTGCACGGTATTGACGAACACGTTTACCATTATGGGTAAGATTAATAGAGACATCAAAGCGCGACAACGCAATTCTACGAACCACTTCATCAATATGTGCAAATTCTGTTTTTTCAGTGCGTAAAAATTTTCGCCTTGCTGGTGTGTTATAAAACAGATCAAGGACTTCAACCGTACTCCCCACAGGATGAGCTGCTGGTTTAACGGTAACGGTCATATCTCGGCCTTCAGCATAAGCTTGCCACGCTTCATCTTGAGATTGAGTACGTGAGGTCAGCGTTAGGCGAGAAACAGAGCTAATACTGGCTAATGCTTCTCCACGAAACCCCATACTTATTATGGCTTCAAGATCATCAAGACTTGATATTTTACTAGTTGCATGGCGAGCAAGTGCTAACTTCAAATCATCACGAGTGATACCACATCCATTATCACGAATGCGGATAAGTTTGGCGCCACCTTTATCGATATCAATATCAATTGTAGTCGCCCCCGCATCTAAACTATTTTCGAGTAACTCTTTGACCACAGATGCAGGTCTTTCAACAACTTCCCCTGCGGCAATTTGGTTTGCAAGCTGAGGAGGTAATAAATTTATCGCCATTACCTTTTATTCCTTTTACTCAATCAATTGGGTGCATTTTGTAAAGGATGAGCCAGAAAATAATTTCTTAAACCCGCATGAATAGAAGCAGCAAGTTTTTCTTGATAAGCATCAGAAATCAGTAACTGCTCTTCAGCTACATGACTAATAAAGCCCGTTTCAACTAAAATTGAAGGGATATCCGGTGAACGTAACACGCCTAAACTCGCATGTTCTGGTGTCTTTTTATGTAAAGACCCCACTTTTCTCAATTCAGATAACACAGCAACTGCAACGTCATAACCCACACGCTGTGAATTACCAAATTGTAAATCAAGTACCGTTTGACTTAAATAAGGATCAGCCCCATCTGATAAAGCATCACCTGCACCACCCAGTAATTCAGATTGCTTTTCACTTTGTTCAAGCCATTTACCTAATTCACTGTTTGCTCGACGATTAGAAAGCACCCACACAGAAGCACCTCTTGCACTGCGATTAGGGGCCGAGTCTGCATGGATAGAAACTAACATATTCGCATTTTGCTTACGGGCAACTTCCGAACGTCCAGCAACGGAAATAAAATAGTCACCATTACGCGTTAATACAGGTTTAAACATCGGATCGTTATGTAAACGAGTTTCTAATTTTCTTGCCACACTTAAAGTGACATCTTTTTCACGATTACCTTTCTGGCCTATCGCACCAGGATCTTGTCCACCATGACCTGCATCTATCGCAATAATAATTTGACGAGAGCCCACTTGTGGTTTTGATGAAGTGGTACGTGGTTTCACAATAGGAGCAACTGGGGCAACCTCTGCTTTGGGTGTCATGGTTAAAGGCGCCATTTCTCTATTTGTATTTGAGGCTGACGCCGTCATTGTTGTCGGTGCTAAAGCGACCACATTCACGGTGGATTGAGAGTGATTATTTTGTCGAGCATTTATTGGCTTGATAGTAAGCACTAACTTATAATTTCCGCTTACATTCATTAGCCTTTCAGTCGCAACAACTGGCTGGGCAAGTTCCACGACCATACTTTGGTATTGGCTATCTTTTGATTGCGTTGCACGAATTTTATGAACTAACTGCCCATTGCCTAATGTTGCAGGCAACCCTGTAATTTTTGTGCTCTGTTTAAAATCCATCACCAAACGGTCAGGATTTTTTAATGAATAATATCGATAGCTAGGCTTCCCACCACTAAAAGAGAATGTGAGGGTTGTTACTGAACTACCATTTTCTGCTTTTACTTCTGTCACAGTGGCAGCTTGCGCTATTTGCACAAAGAAAAAAGATAAAACAACCAACAGAAAGGCAACAAAATAGCGCTGACTTTGACTCACAATAGTGATGAGACTCGACATAATCAATATTCCTTTATGCAGACTGAATATGGGATAAAACAGTATTCCCTCTTTGTGAAAGGGCAACAAAACGCGCTTTTCGACCTTCATCTTCATAGCTTAAATGAAGTTCTAAATCGGCATTAGGTAAAAAGCCTTCGCCTTGCGATGGCCATTCAATAAGGCATAACGCGTCTTGCTCAAAATAGTCGCGTATTCCCATAAATTCCAGCTCTTCAGCTGATGCTAAACGATAAAGATCGAAATGATAAACAGGATTTGGCGAAAGCATATAGGGCTCAACTAATGTATATGTTGGGCTTTTAACATGCCCTTGATGACCAAGCGCTTGCAAAAAGCCTCGGCTAAAGGTTGTTTTTCCAGCACCAAGATCGCCATATAAATAAATGATCAATCCGCTATGATTAGTCGCCATTGCAACAGTACGCCCAAGTTCAACTGTTGCCGCTTCATCTTCTAATGTAACAACCCATTCTTTCATATTTATATAATCTATTGTTAAGTTATAACGGCTTAATAAAGAGAGATCGTTGGATAACCTCAAATACCAAGCTTTATATGTTCTCTTAAGGCAAATAGTTATCGAAATAACTATCAAATAACCATACCATAAATCTATTTATTGCGAGGATTTTTCCTACTGACTCACTATGATACACTGCGCGCTCTTAGGACTCACCTCTTACCTATTGATTCGGTTTATTCATGTCATCACTCGATCTTAATCTTCTCGCTCAAAACATTAAATTATGGGGTTTTGAGTTAGGTTTTCAACAAACAGGGATATGTGATACTGACTTATCACTTGAAGAGCCTCGCTTACAAGCTTGGTTAGATAAACAATATCATGGCGAAATGGCATGGATGGCGAAATATGGCATGACACGCGCAAGACCTCATGAGCTTGTGCCTGGCGCATTACGGGTTATTAGCGTGAGAATGAATTACCTTCCCACAGATGCCGCTTTTGCTCGAACATTAAATAACCCAGAACAAGGCTATATTAGTCGTTATGCACTAGGTCGGGATTATCACAAAGTATTAAGACAGCGTCTTAAAAAACTCTGCGAAAAAATTACACAATATTGCCAACAATATGAATACCAAGGGATCGTCAATTTTCGTCCTTTCGTTGATTCAGCACCTATAATGGAACGCCCTTTAGCGGTTAAAGCTGGGCTTGGCTGGGTTGGTAAACACTCACTTGTTATCAACAACCAAGCTGGCTCTTGGTTTTTTCTAGGTGAGTTACTTATCGATTTGCCTTTACCCACAGATAGCCCTGTCGAAGAACAATGTGGTAAATGTGTCGCTTGCATGACAACATGCCCGACTGGCGCCATTGTCGAGCCTTATACTATCGATGCACGGCGGTGTATTTCGTATCTTACAATAGAGCTTGATGGCGCGATCCCTGAAGAATTTCGCCCATTAATGGGTAACCGCATCTATGGTTGTGATGATTGTCAGCTTATTTGTCCTTGGAATCGCTTCTCATCATTGACAGGTGAAGAAGATTTTTCTCCCCGCCGAGCACTCCATACACCTGAATTACTCGATCTTTTTCAATGGAGTGAAGAAAAATTTCTTCGTATAACAGAAGGTTCACCGATCCGTCGTATCGGTTACTTACGCTGGCTTAGAAATATTAGCGTAGCGTTAGGAAATGCACCTTATCAAGATAAAATTATACTTGCCTTGAAAGAGCGCTTTGGATTAAGTGATGTTTTAGATGAACATTTGAATTGGGCAATAGCCCAGCAGACAGCAAAACGAAATGAAAAAGAGGTAAAAATACAGACTTCGCAACAAAAACGTCTAGTAAGAGCAATAACTAAAGGCTTACCGAGAGATGCTTAGTTTTTAACAGAATAAACATATAATGAGTAATCTTTAATTTTACCTGTGAATAAAATAAAAAACCCTTGCCTATCAACATGAAAAAAAAATTCAAGCGAACTAAGACCCAAATTTAAAAAAAATTAAAATAAACTTAGTTATCAAGTAGATATAAAATCCAATTGATTTATTGAAGAGAATAGTATTCTTATCACTTAATGATAAGTCTCTGTGGATAACTCTGTGCAGTAAAAAAATAAATAATGCTTAGATGCAGTGGTTATTAGCATCTCTCTGTGGATAAATCAATTTGGGAAGATTTTAAGAATAGTAGAATATTTATTACATTTTTTTTAAGAAAAGCGCCTAAAACCCTTTCTTTTTTCTAAAATACTATTCAATGCGTGTTTAACAGAATAAAGGCCTAAAACCAAAAAAATGATCTTGCCTCTTATTTCCCCCTTAAATGAGGAAAGGCGCACATTCTAGTGCCGTCAAAATAGAAAAGCAAGCAAAGATCAAAGATAGATCACAAAAAAATAGCTTGATCTTACATGCATTAACGGCATTTCTTTTTTTGCACAATAATTACTCACACTCTCTTTACGTGTATTAAGTAAAATTCCCTAATTTATGATCCTAAAACAGTGTAGTCGATATTTAAAAAAGCGAGAGGAAAAACTTAAAATTTTCTTTATGAGGATTAAAAAATGAGATTTGATAAAACAGAAGAGAAAAACTTGGAGCGGGAAACGAGACTCGAACTCGCGACCCCAACCTTGGCAAGGTTGTGCTCTACCAACTGAGCTATTCCCGCGTCGCATAACACTACTAACAATTGTCTAAGAAAGATTGGAGCGGGAAACGAGACTCGAACTCGCGACCCCAACCTTGGCAAGGTTGTGCTCTACCAACTGAGCTATTCC
>NZ_JBEEUL010000008.1:0-188749 GCF_040139345.1 Proteus sp. fly-1067
CAGATTGTCTGATAATTTGTTAAAGAGCAGTGCAACATTCGCTGCCGTTTCCGGTCTTCTGCGTTGTTGCGAGGAGGTGCATTCTACATCTTCCTCATTCAGTGTCAAGCGTTTATTTTCAAGGCTTTTCACTTTTTTTCTTTGTTCTCTCGGCTAACTCACTTAGCGTGGTTTGCCGTGACAACGAGGGCGCATTATAGGGAGTTTTGTGAAGCTGGCAACACTTTTTTTGAGTTTTTTTACTGACCGTTGAATTTTCCATCAAATTGCACTTAAAGCGCCAGTTTTCTGAGCGATCCAAAGCCAAAGCTCGCTAAAATAGGTTTTAGTAATTCGCTATTCTCATCTTCTTTTAGGCAATAAGCGAAGCTAATTTCATTTGACCCCTTAATTTTCGCTTGATTTACGACCAACCACGCAGTTCTTCGTGCAATTGCAGCACCAGAATCAATAATTCGAGTACCATCAGGTAAAACTGAAAGTAGTTCTTCTGCTAATAAAGGGAAATGCGTACAACCTAATACTACAGTATCGGGTGGCTCTTTCATTTTTAGCCAAGGTGCTAAAATCTTACGTAGCTCATCTAGAGAGACTTTTTCACCGTGCAATTTCTTTTCAGCTAATTCCACCAGCTCGGCCGAACCTAAAGAGTGAACTTTGCAATCAGTTGCAAAGCGTTCTATCAGTTCATGGGTATAAGGCCGTTTAACGGTTGCTCTCGTCGCTAATAATCCAACTACACCATTACACGTTAATTTTGCAGCGGGCTTGATGGCGGGTACAACTCCCACAATAGGAATATCGGTAAACTTAGCGCGCAAAGCAGGAAGGCTTACAGTACTGGCTGTATTACAGGCAATAACAATTGCCGCAAGATCATGCTTTTCAGCAACCACACTAACGATACGAACAACACGGTCAATAATAAACTCTTGGGATTTTTCCCCATAAGGGAAAGCTTCATTATCGAAAACATAGATATAGTGAGCATCCGGTAATTTTTCACGGATCTCACGATAAACAGATAAACCGCCAACCCCTGAATCAAAAACTAATACAGTAGGGTTAGCGGTAAGTTGTGCATCAGAAGTTGTAGCTTCCTGTGAGGAAGTATTCACGTCCTGGTGTGTGATAGCCATAAGCTGTCTCATAATCTTTATCAAACAGGTTAGCTATTCTACCACGAATCGATAGATGTGATGTAATAGGATATGACGCAGTTAAGTCCCAAAGACTCACTCCACCTAAAGAAACATTCTCATACGTGCCGTAATCTTTATCTGTGCGCTGACCAATATATTGGTAAGTCACTCCCATATCGAGTTTCTCAACTTGCCAATCAAGTTGATATTTCAACTGTTGACGAGCACGACGATCAAGACGTTGGTGCGTTTCTTTATTTCTTGCATCTATATATTGGTAATTAAAGGTGTGATGGAAAATCCACGTATCCATTTCACCCGTAAATTCGACGCCTTTAATTAATGCCTTACCTATATTTTCATATGTATCGACAGGCTTAGCTGATTTATATGCGATTAAGTTCTCAATATCATTACGGTATGCCGTTACTCGCCACGCTAAAAGGCCTGTTAATCCTTCAAAGCCTCCTTCCCACTGCTTACTTTCCTCTGGTTTTAAATTTAAATTCCCTTCCAAATTCCATAACGGGTTATCCACATACAACTGATTGAGATTAGGTGCTTTAAATGCAGTACCATATCCCCCAATGACACGATAGCCCTCAACAAATTCCCAACCTAAATTCGTTTGCCAAGTGGTATGCCAACCATATTCTGAGTGATTATCAGAACGCACAGACGCTTCAGCGATAACAGTACCTAACTTTTGCTGTCCTGTGAGATATAAGCCGGTATTGTCAAAGTGTTCTTTATTAGGGAATCCGTTAGAGCCGGCTTTTATAGATTGACGTTGCCAATCTATACCGCCACCGACACTGCCATTACCTAATAAAAGGTGATTTCCCCACTGCACATTATATTGTTCAGAGTTAGTAAAACGGCTTCCTTTACCATAACGACCATAACGAGGATCATAGTCATAATCTTTGGTGTAGTTATAACTGGTATTTAAAGAAGAAGAGTAGTTATCGCGATTAAATTTCACGCCACCATCATAGGTGCGGCTGAATAGTGCTCTTGTATCCGTTAAGATATCATTATAACTGTCATAATAAGCATCATAAGCGGTACGATTATCAAAACCATAAGCACGTGCATATATAGAAACATTATCGTTAATATCGTGATTGGCCCCTAACCACAACGATTTATTCATAAAACCGTCGCGATCAGGTTGTGGATGCCCACCTGTATTCCCATTTGCTTCTACATCATAGCCTTTGGTATAGAGATAACTGCCTGCTGCCGTTAATGTCGTTCTGTCCCCGACTTTCTGTTTTACAGATCCATCATATTCTTGGTAGCCATGAGAACCCATTGTGGCGTTAAGCGTTCCTCCTTCCGTTTTTCTTTCTGTGAGGATATTAATCACACCACCAATTGCATCGGAACCATAAACAGAAGAACGAGGCCCTCTTATATATTCAATTCGTTGAACAAGAGAAAGGGGAATTTGGCTAATATCGGAGCTGCCAGACACATTAGCCTGATTTAAACGCACACCATCCACTAAGATAAGTACATGTCGAGATTCAGCACCACGCACATAAATAGAGCTCATCTGCCCTATTCCACCATTTTGTCCCACATCAATACCCGGCATTCTACGTAATACATCAATCACACTATTACTCTGCCAGCGATCAATCTGTTCACGTTCAACAACGGTGATAGGCGCTAAAATAGAAGAGTTCGGCTCTTGAAAGCGGTTTGCAGTCACACTTAATGTATCGCTGTTATTAGCAAATGCACTAAAACTGCTCACCATTACACTCAAAGCTATACTTGAAATAAAGAAAACTTTTTTATTATTCATGAAAATCTGCATCCAACAGAATAAGTAGCAGGATGCCGCCAAAATTAAATAAAGCGCGTATTTAATTTAAGATGCGACAGGTCTTCGGCAGGTCTTCGGACTCTAGGTTAAATAAACAATTTTGTGTATTTAAGATAATGACTTCCCACCGCACTTATGAGTGCTTTGCAGTGTCTTTTATTATCCTTGATCCTATTACCGCTGCGCGTCAGTTCTGGCTTTGCACCAGATTCCCTTTTCACTCCTATAAAGGAGGCCGAACAGCTATGCTACGATTTCAACTTCACTGAGTCCAGAAATTGAACATGAAGAATACTGGACATCTTCATGAGGATCTCTACAATTTCGCTCGCTTAACTTTATTACTGCCAAAAAAAGGCGAGATACCATGCAGAATTCATTACCAACGCAAACATATCAGTCTCAACTGAATGAAAAAACACAACGTCTACAAACGATGATGGCTCCTTTCAATGCGCCTGAAGCAGAGGTTTTTTCATCACCAGAACAGCATTATCGTATGCGTGCGGAATTCCGTATCTGGCATGAAGAAGATTCTCTCTATCATATTATGTTTAACCAAGAGACTAAGCAGCGTATTCGTGTTGACCAATTTCCCGTTGCCAGCCAACTTATTAATAAAATGATGGTTGCCTTATTGGCAGAAATAAAAGACAAGCCAACACTCAGAAAGAAACTATTTCAAATTGATTATCTTTCTACGTTAAGTAATAAAATTATTGTCTCTTTGCTGTATCACAAGAAAATTGATGAAACTTGGCAACAAGAAGCACAAGCATTACGCCAGACCTTAATTGCTCAAGGCTTTGATGTGCAGTTAATCGGCCGTGCATATAAAACAAAAATTATGCTCGACAACGATTTTATTGATGAAGTGTTACCTGTCGCGGGTAAAGAGATGATTTATCGCCAAGTTGAAAATAGCTTCACGCAACCTAATGCTCAGGTCAATATTAAAATGTTGGAATGGGCATTAAAGGCAACAGAAAACGCGAAAGGTGATCTGCTTGAATTGTATTGTGGTAATGGCAACTTTTCATTAGCGCTCGCACGTAATTTTGAGCGTGTACTGGCAACAGAAATTGCAAAACCATCTGTTCATGCGGCGCAATACAACATAGCAATGAACCACATTGATAATGTAAAAATTATTCGTATGTCTGCAGAAGATTTTACGCAAGCAATGAATGGAGTAAGAGAATTTAAACGTCTAGAAGGGATTGATTTAAAAGATTACCAATGTGAAACCATTTTTGTCGATCCACCTCGCAGTGGTTTAGATGAGAAAACTGTAGAGCTGGTTAAAACTTATCCTAGCATTTTATACATCTCTTGTAACCCAGAAACACTTTGTCAAAATTTAGAGACCCTAATAAAAACACATAAAATCAGCAAATTAGCTTTATTCGATCAATTCCCATACACCCATCATATGGAATGTGGTGTGTTATTAGAAAAAAGATAACTGCTTATTTCTCTTCTTAGAGTAAAAAATCCTTTAATAACCCGAATAAAAACAAAAACACCAGCAAGATAACTTGCTGGTGTCAAAATTTCGCTGTGTTTACAACAAAGAGATAAGTACAGACTAGTACTGTTCTGCTTGTGATGCTCTTTCAGCTTCTTCGGCCTGTAGACGTAAGCGTTGGCGCTGTTTAAATTGACGATAAATCCACAACGCAACAATAACAATACAAACAGAAGAGAAAAAGTTTGAACCCCATTCAGGGTTAGCTGTTCTGGTGTAAGCGTTATAACCGAATAGGCCTAATAAAAAGAATGAAAAAATCAGCTTAGGCATACCATCGGTCATAGGTTGATTTAAATAACGCTGATATAAACAGTAAACTGCCAAGATTAAACTGATTAGTGGGAAAACTGACCACGTCTCAATAAACGGATTAAAAAAACTCGAATAAGTACCATGTAAAGCGACACCAATGACTGTGGCAAGTAATAGCGTGCTTTTTTCACAGCGATTTTGTTCCATCATTTGTCTCCTTTCTGATGCGTTTTTTTCTTTATTTCTGGGTTATCTTGTAGAGGTGTTTGCGTCTCTTGCTCGCGTCGATACCAATAATAAGCACCTTTAGCAATCATACGCAGTTGTAAAACTAATCTTTCTTCTAATTGTTGACGCTTTTCAATATCAATATCCAGTGCTTCTGCGCCTGCACTAAATACAATAGTGACCATTGCTTCAGATTGCATTTCTGTAAAATAACGTGGCATATGACTTTCTTGCTCAAGGTAGTCTGCCAGTTCTGCAATAAAATGTTGGATCTCTCGTGCGACTGCGGCACGAAATTCCGCCGAAGTCCCAGAACGCTCACGTAATAGTAATCGAAATGCATTAGGATTATTGCCAATGAATTCCATAAAAGTAGCTACTGATGTTCTGATAACACTGCCACCTTTCGCAATGCGTTGACGTGCTTGTCGCATCAGTTGGCGTAACATCAATCCACTTTCATCAACCATTGTCAGCCCAAGTTCATCCACATCTTTAAAATGGCGATAAAATGAGGTAGGCGCAATACCGGCTTCTCTAGCTACTTCTCGTAAGCTTAAGCTGGTAAAGCTACGTTCAGCACTCAGTTGGCTAAAAGCAGCTTCAATTAAAGAGCGACGAGTTTTTTCTTTTTGTTTAGCTCTGATGCCAATATTATTACTCACAGAAATCCTGATAATCCTAATTTGGTTTATGCTCAATATATCAAACTTTGTTAAAAAAGCAGTGCGTACAATCATCTCTAAAGACACATTCTCATAAAAACTCAACAAAGTGTGACTAATGCCCTTAATGTCAATTGGGCTATTATTCATTCTAATGTTAATATAGCGTTGTCGGTTTGTATAAAACAGGTCTCTTCCTATGCAACATTCTCATTTCGATGCCATTGTTATCGGTTCAGGTCCTGGCGGTGAAGGCGCGGCCATGGGGCTTGTGAAACAAGGAAAACGCGTCGCAGTTATAGAACGTTATAACAAAGTTGGTGGTGGTTGTACGCATTGGGGCACTATTCCCTCCAAAGCCCTACGCCATGCAGTAAGTCGCATTATCGAGTTTAATCAAAACCCACTTTATAGCGACCAATCTCGTCTTATTAACTCCTCTTTTTCTCAAATACTTCGTCAAGCCAGCACCGTGATTAGTCAGCAGACTAAAATGCGTCAAGGTTTCTACGAACGTAATAACTGTACAATGTATTCGGGTGAAGCAGCATTTATTGACGAGCACAGGATCAGCGTACGTTACCCTGATGGTACTTGCGATATTCTCTCTGCTGATAGCTTTATTATTGCAACGGGCTCTCGCCCTTACTGCCCACCTGATGTCGATTTCTCTCATTCTCGTATTTATAACAGTGACACTATACTTGATTTAGAGCATGAACCTCACCATGTCATTATTTATGGCGCGGGTGTCATTGGTTGTGAATATGCCTCTATCTTTAGAGGATTAAGAGTAAAAGTAGACTTAATCAACACTCGTGATCACCTCTTGTCTTTCCTTGATCAAGAGATGTCTGATGCACTTTCTTATCACTTCTGGAATAACGGCATTGTTATTCGTCATAATGAAGAATACGAAAGCATTGAAGGCGTCGATGATGGTGTTATTGTTCACCTAAAATCAGGTAAAAAAGTCAAAGCAGATTGCCTACTCTACGCAAATGGCCGAACAGGAAATACGGATCTGCTGGGCTTAGAAAATGTGGGCATTAAAACAGATAGTCGTGGGCTCGTTTCTGTTAACGCCCATTACCAAACCAGTTGTGAACACATTTATGCCGTAGGGGATGTCATTGGTTATCCAAGTCTGGCTTCAGCTGCTTATGATCAAGGTCGTATTGCGGCTTTGGCAATCACAGCGGGAAAATCAGAAACACACTTGATTGAGGATATTCCAACTGGGATCTACACCATTCCTGAAATTAGTTCTGTAGGTAAAACAGAGCAACAACTCACTGCAATGAAAATCCCTTATGAAGTGGGCCGTTCTCAGTTTAAACATCTGGCAAGAGCACAAATAGCAGGTATGAATGTAGGGAGTTTGAAAATTCTCTTCCACCGTGAAACCAAGCAAATTTTAGGTATTCACTGCTTCGGCGAACGCGCAGCAGAAATTATTCATATTGGCCAAGCAATTATGGAACAAAAAGGTGAAGGTAATACTATCGAATATTTCGTTAATACGACCTTCAACTATCCAACAATGGCAGAAGCCTATCGTGTTGCTGCACTTAATGGTTTAAACCGCTTATTTTAATGCACTCTGTTTTTCTGCATAAAATGCGGTCATATGTTCACGGATTGTCTCTGCTAACTGTTCATAACGATTACGCAAAGGCGATCCGGGACGATAAACCAAAATAATAGAACGTGATGGATTGGGATCAGTACATTCTAGATAACAAACTCCATCACGTTTCTGCTCTTGAGGCACTGATAAATCAGGCAATAGGGTTATTCCACTACCCGCAGCGACCATATTACGTAATGTCTCTAAACTCGTTGCTCTAAAATGAGTGTCTTCTTTTGCACCCGCCTGGAAGCAAAATCCTAACGCTTGATCCCGTAAACAGTGCCCATCTTCTAGCATCAATAAACGCTGACCCGCTAAATCGCCCATTGGTACAGACTCACGTTCATGCCACGGATGTCCTTCATAAATCGCTAATTTCATTGGCTCTTCAAATAGAGGCACTTCAATAAACGGCGCACTCTCTTTAACCATTGCTAAAATTGCACAATCGAGCTTTCCGCTATCTAGTTGAGCTAATAAGCTATGAGTTTGTGCTTCATGAAGGTACATCTCTAACTTAGGATAGTTTTTATGCAATTCAGGAATAATATGAGGCAATAAATAAGGGCCGACAGTAGGAATAAGTCCAATATGTAAAGGGCCAGCCATACTTTCGCCTTGCAATGAAGCCATTTCTTGTAGCACTTTTACTTCACGTAGAACGGTTTTCGCTTGATCCACCAGCAACAAACCTTGTTGCGTAAACAGAACCTTACGGCTAGTTCGTTCAAGCAACATTACACCCAGTTCATCTTCAAGCTTACGAATTTGGCCACTTAATGTTGGTTGACTCACATGGCAAGAATCTGCCGCACGGCGAAAATGTTTATGCTCAGCTAGAGCCACCAGATATTCCAAATCACGGATATTCATTGCAGATCCCACATTTATTGCTGATAGTTAATGTCTATAGATAATATAGCAACTGATAAATTTTTCTATCAGTCGAATGTTATTCTGTCTCTCTTTTTTGATATTTTTTAATAAACAAGTCTAATTACTTTATATTCTAAAGAATTCAAGATGAACACAGATATTATCGGCAATTCAAAATAAAAAAACAGGGCAATAAATCCCCTGTTCTTATGGAATAACAGTAAGTTGTCTTAAATAAACTCTTTTTTATTTATCCATTCTTAATGTTTCTTTTGCCTTTTCTATCGCATAAGTGACCTGTTTTTGAGAAACGCCACCTTTTGCAAGACGCTTATCTAAACATGATTGAAGCGATAAAATATCGTACACATCAATCGTGATTTTATCGTTAAACATCTGTAATTCAGAAAGAGGAAGCTCTTCAATCGCTTTACCTTGCTCAATCGCACAAACAACCACTTCACCCACAATATGGTGCGCTTCACGAAATGGCACGCCTTTAGCAACAAGATAATCTGCCAGTTCAGTAGCGTTAGCATAACCTTGTTTAGCGGCTTCTTCACAGCGAGAACGACGGATCTGAATGCCATCAAGAACTAATGTTGCCATATGCAAGCAATCAGACCATGTATCAATAGCATCAAATAACCCTTCTTTATCTTCTTGCATATCTTTATTGTAAGCCAAAGGCAGGCCTTTTAAGGTCATCATCATGCCTGTTAATGCACCTTGAACACGTCCACATTTTCCACGGATAAGCTCAAGCGCATCAGGGTTTTTCTTTTGAGGCATTAATGATGAGCCTGAAGTCACTTTATCTGATAATTCAATAAAGCCTGCTTCTCCACTATTAAAGAAAATTAAATCTTCAGCAAAACGAGATAAATGTACCATCCCAATAGATGCGGAAGATAATAGCTCCAATACATGATCACGATCAGATACACTGTCTAGGCTATTATTAGTTGCACTCGCAAAACCTAACCACTCCGCTAATTGTTCACGATCGATATCATAAGCGGTACCCGCTAATGCACCGCATCCCAGTGGGCTGATATCCAAACGTTTCAAAGCATCAGCTAAACGACTTTCATCTCTAGCTAACATTTCATTGTAGGCCAAACACCAGTGTGCGAATGTTACTGGTTGAGCGCGTTGTAAATGGGTATAACCCGGCATCACCGCATTTTGATTTTGTTCTGCCGTAATGACTAAAGCCTTTTGTAATTCAACAATCGCTTGGCGAAGATGAATGACCTCTTCTTTGCACCATAATTTTAAGTCTGTTGCGACCTGATCATTACGGCTACGACCTGTATGTAATTTTTTACCTAAATCGCCAACTTTAGCAATAAGCTTACTTTCAACCCAACTATGAATATCTTCTGCATCACTTTGCAAAATTGATTGTGGATTTGCTGTTACTTCTTCTGATAATTCATTTAAAGCTTGCTCAAGTTGAGCTTGTTCATCTTGCGATAATACGCCCACTGTGACTAACGCTTTAGACCAAGCTACTGAGCCAAAGATATCCTGTTGTGCCAGTCGAAAATCAAACCGCAGTGAATCATTGAATTGTTTAAACCGTTGATCAGCTTCCTGACTAAAACGTCCACCCCAGAGTGCCATAATCGCTTCCTGTATTTATTCTGTGTAATAAAAAAGAGTGAGAGTGATGCTTATTAGCACCACTCTATTGCCTGATGTTATTTCTTGCTCAGCGCACGAATACGTGATGGCAGAGAATATAAACGGATAAAACCTTCAGCATGACTGTGATCGTAAACTTCATCTTCACCAAAGGTTGCAAATTCCTCAGAGTACAGGCTATTTTCTGATTTTTTCTGAATGGCATTCACATGGCCTTTATAAAGCTCTAAAACCACTTCGCCATTCACCTCTTTTGCCAGCGATTCAGCAGCTGCTTGTAGTGAAGCTCGGATTGGCGTAAACCAACGACCGTCATAAGCCACATACGACATTTCTAAACCAAGTTGTTGACGCCATTTAAATGCATCTCTATCAAGAACAAGTTGCTCAACACCACGCAGAGCAGCCATCATGATAGTGCCCCCTGGAGTTTCATAGCAGCCACGAGATTTCATTCCCACTAAACGGTTTTCAACAATATCAATACGTCCGATACCGTGCTTAACACCTAATGTATTTAATGTATCTAAACATTCAAAAGGTGATTGTGTTTTACCGTTTACCGCGACAACTTCACCTGCTTTCACTGTAACAGTGACTAATTCTGGTGTCTCTGGCGCTTTCTTAGGATCGACTGTCCATGCCCAACAATCTTCATTTGACGCATTCCATGGACTTTCTAACACACCACCTTCCGTTGAGATATGCCATGCGTTTTCATCACGACTATAAATTTTCTCAAGTGTAGCCGTAGTGGGAATATTACGAACTTTCAGATAATCCAGCAGTGCTTCACGAGAACGTAAATCCCATTCTCTCCAAGGTGCGACGACTTTAAGTTGTGGAGCAAGTGCCGCATAAGTGCTTTCAAAACGAACTTGATCGTTACCTTTACCTGTTGCACCATGAGCAACAGCATCAGCACCTAATTTTAATGCCAACTCAACCTGTGCTTTAGCAATAACAGGACGTGCCATTGAAGTACCTAATAAGTAGCTACCTTCATATAAAGCACCTGTTTTTAATACAGGATAAACATAGTCTTTGATAAACTCTTCACGTAAATCAACGACATAACACTCAGATGCTCCCGACGCTAACGCTTTTTGTTCTACACCAACTAAATCATCACGGCTTTGCCCAACATCTGCAACAAAAGCAACAACTTCACAGTTATCGTAATGTTCTTTTAGCCAAGGAATGATCGCCGAAGTATCTAATCCACCTGAGTACGCAAGTACAATTTTCTTAATGCCTTTAGTCATAGTGATAACCTTCAATTCCTAATTTGTTTAAATTCAGCCAACTATCAAATAGTGATAAGATTTCTAGAGTTATTTTTAAGCTAAAATACGGGTTCCTACTGCAACACCATTAAACAGTGCAGTTAGTTTTTCAGCATGGCGCCAACTAGCAATTTCAACGGGTTTACCGAGTGTTTTTGCCGCTTCTAACGCTGCATTTACTTTCACAATCATGCCGTCAGTGATAATGCCTTGGTCAATTAATGTCTGTGCTTTTTCGGCTGATATCTCTGCTATCTTTTGGCCCTTACCATCTAAAATGCCACTGACATCTGAAAGCAACACTAAATCAGCACCCAATGTTTCTGCGATAGCGGTTGCGGCTTGATCTGCATTCACATTCATCAACTCTCCCTTCTCAGTCATACCGATAGAGCTGATAATAGGTAGATAGCCCGCACCCAGTAATAAATTAAGTAAATCAGGAGAGCCGGGAGTTGCATTTCCTACATGGCCTAACTCTTCATTGATTTGAGTGACTTTCGCTAATTGTCCATCACCCAAAGAAAGTCCCACGCCATTAAGCCCAAATTGAGTTGCCCACGATAACAAGGTCTTATTGGCACTTCCCGCCAGTGCTCCTGTAATGATGTCTATCTGATCAGCGGGTGTAACACGCAGGCCTTGCTTTTTCACGACCGGTAATTGCAATTTACCCATCAATTCATCCACCAAACAGCCACCACCATGTACGATGACCAAAGGGCGAGAGTGTGTTGAACGATATTGTTGTAATGCTGTGAAAAAGCGTGTTAACGCTTCTTCGTTATCAAGGAGTACACCACCCAGTTTGATAATTAATGGTTCCATGAAACTTCCCTACTCATTATTTAAATAAGTGATTCGGTTTCAGCGAAACCAAACCGAATATTCATACATTGCACCGCCTGCGCTGCGGCCCCTTTTAACAAGTTATCTTCAACACCCACCACAATCAGATGTTCACCTTGTTGAGCAAACCCGATATCACAAAATGCAGTTCCTACCACGGCTTTTAATGCAGGTAATCCTTTGTCGTAAATACGCACCAATGGCTTGTCTTGATAAGCTTCATCAAAGACTTGTCTTACATCCTCTTGTGTCACACCCTCTTTTAACTTGCAGGTGATAGTGGCTAAGATCCCTCTGGCAAAATTACCTAGATGAGGTGTAAAAATGACATCAATACCCAGATGTGTTGCAATTTCAGGTTGATGGCGGTGTGTAAACACACCATAAGGCTGCAAGCTCACTTCACAAAAACTGCTAGTTAAAGAGGCTTTTCTGCCAGCACCACTCACACCGCTGGTGGCATTAATGACTGGCCATTGCGCAGTATCTAACAGCCTCGCTTCCACAAGCGGTTTTAGAGACAACTGAGATACTGTTGGATAACAGCCCGGCACAGCAATTAATTGCGCCTGACTGATAACGTCAGCATTCCATTCAGCTAATCCATAAACTGCCTGTGATAACCAATCTATATTCTTATGCTCGAATCCATAGTATTGTTGATAAAAATGCTTGTTTTGTACTCGATAAGCACCCGATAAGTCGAACACCACACAACCTTGTTCTAAAAAAATCGGGGCAATGTCATGGCTGACTTCATGGGCTGTTGCTAAAAAAACGATATCAATATTTTCAGCCGCTTTAACAACATCAACCATTGGCTCTAAAGGAAGATCCACTAAGCCACGATATTGAGGATGAAGTTCAGAAAAGCACTTTCCTGCATCTGCACTTTGAGCTGATACCATCAGTCTGCTCAAATTCACATGAGGATGCTGCTGAAGATAGGCGGCTAATTCAGCGCCAGTGTAACCACTTGCTCCTACAATCAGAGTATTTAACATGTCATTCTTACCTTGTACTATGAACACAAACCGATTAATGTATTTTTATTCAAAAAAAGTGCATGAATATTGATACTATTATGAAGAAAGGCTGTCAACAGTGAATATTAAATTACCTACATTTATTGAGATTTATCGTCAATTAATTGCAACGCCCTCTATCAGTGCTACAGATGCTAAGAACGATCAAAGCAATGAATCGCTGATTAATTTGCTTGCTAATTGGTTGGAAACATTAGGTTTTTCAATTGAAATTCAACCTGTACCTGAAACTCGAGGAAAATTTAACCTTTTAGCAACATTGGGAACAGGGAAAGGCGGATTATTACTCTGTGGTCATACTGACACAGTGCCATTTGATGAAGGTCGTTGGACACAAGATCCTTTTACACTGACAGAAAAAGAAAATAAGTTATACGGCTTAGGCACTGCGGATATGAAAGGTTTTTTTGCTTTTATTCTTGATGCATTGCGAAATATAGACACTAAGGCGTTAACTCACCCTCTTTATATTCTCGCCACCGCAGATGAAGAAACCTCTATGGCAGGCGCACGTTATTTTGCTGCCAATACGACAATCCGCCCTGATTTTGCCATTATTGGCGAACCGACATCCCTAAAACCTATTCGTGCTCATAAAGGGCATTTATCAAATGCGATACGTATTACGGGGCAATCAGGACATTCTAGCGATCCCGAAAAAGGAGTGAATGCGATTGAGCTAATGCATGAATCCATTACTCATCTTAGTACACTGCGCGATACGCTAAAAACGCGCTATAACAACCCTGCATTTGTTATCCCTTATCCCACTATGAACTTTGGTTATATTAATGGCGGTGATGCAGCAAATAGAATTTGTGCTTGCTGCGAACTTCATATGGATATTCGCCCATTACCAGGGCTTACATTGCAAGATTTAGATGATTTACTACACGAAACATTAGCGCCCGTAAAAGCACGTTGGCCGGGTCGCTTAAATGTTGAAGCGCTACACGATCCTATTCCCGGTTATGAGTGCCCGACCGATCATAAAATGGTTGCTGTCATTGAAAAGTTATTAGGTGAGAAAGCGCAAACAGTGAACTACTGTACTGAAGCGCCATTTATTCAGGATCTCTGCCCTACCTTAGTATTAGGCCCAGGTTCGATTGAACAAGCCCACCAGCCTGATGAGTTTATTGATATGGCTTTTATTGAGCCAACTCGTGAATTAATGGGGCAATTAATTGAAAACTTCTGTTTAACAGAGAAAGCTAAATAATAAAAAACCCTATCGGCTTATGTTGATAGGGTCTGGTCTATTTATCTACAATTTAGATTCTAAATAATCCAAGTTGCCGGTAGACGATTAACGTAACCAATTGGTTTTAGCGAGTTGAACAATTTCATCACCTCGGCCATTAATAATCGCTTTCATCATATACAAACTAAAACCTTTTGCCTGTTCAAACTTAATTTCAGGAGGCATAGAAAGCTCTTGTTTTGCAGTTACGACATCCACAATCACAGGACCATCATGTTCAAAAGCTTCTTTCAGGGCCTTATCCAGATCTTCCCCTTTTTCGACGCGAATACCTTTGATACCAGATGCATTAGCAATGGCTGCAAAATCAGGGTTATGCAAATCTGTGCCATCCGTTAAATAACCCCCCGCTTTCATCTCCATAGCCACAAAACCTAATACACTGTTATTAAAAATAACCACTTTCACTGGCAAATTCATTTGTGCTAACGAGATAAAATCACCCATTAGCATAGTAAATCCACCATCGCCACACATTGCAACAACTTGGCGTTTTCTATCTAATGCTTGTGCACCAATAGCTTGAGCCATCGCATTTGCCATAGAGCCATGATTAAACGAGCCCAGCAAACGACGTTTTCCATTCATTCCTACATAACGAGCTGCCCACACGGTTGGTGTTCCGACATCACAGGTAAAAATGGCATCATCATTTGCCAACTCACTCAGTCTACGTGCTAGATATTGTGGATGAATAAGTTCTCGTTCACTTGGTTGTGCAAGTGCATCCAAATCTTGTCGTGCTTTCGAGTAATGTTTCAAGGAAGCATCAAGGTGAGAGGTATCTGTTTTCTCTTTTAAACGAGGCTGTATAGCATTTAGCGTTGCTTTAATATCACCAATCATTGCCATATCGACATGACAATGTGAACCGAGACTACTTGGATTAATATCGATTTGAATAATATTGGCTTTTGATGGATAAAACGCGCGATAAGGAAATTGTGTTCCTAATAGCACCAGCGTATCCGCATTTTCCATCGCATGATAACCTGATGAAAAACCAATTAACCCAGTCATTCCTACACTGTACGGATTTTTCCACTCAATGTGCTCTTTGCCTCGCAATGCATGTACAACAGGTGCTTTTAAAGTTTGAGCTAATTTAATCACTTCATCGTGTGCCTGAGCGCACCCTGCACCACACATTAAGGTAATATTTTTTGCATTATTCAGTGCATCAGATAATTTTTCGATTTCAAAGCGATTAGGCATAATCAGTGGGAACTGCAGCGGATACCAATTTTCAGGCGCATCTTCTGGAGCGGGTTTTAGCGCGACATCACCCGGTAAAACCACAACCGCCACCCCTTTTTTCAAAATCGCGGTTCGCATAGCGATAGCGAGAACTTGCGGGATCTGCTCTGGGTTTGAAACTAATTCACAATAATGACTGCATTCACGGAAAAGCTCTTGAGGATGAGTCTCCTGAAAATAATTGCTACCAATTTCAGCAGAAGGAATATGGGCAGCAATGGCTAACACTGGTACATGATTACGATGGCAATCAAAAAGCCCATTGATAAGATGTAAATTTCCCGGCCCACAAGAGCCAGCACAAACCGCCAATTCGCCATTGACTGTGGCTTCGGCACCTGCAGCAAATGCGGCCACTTCTTCATGGCGAGTTCCCATCCACTCAATTGTTCCCATTTTTCGCAAGCTATCACTTAATCCATTGAGTGAATCACCTGTCACGCCCCAAATACGTTTTACACCTGCATTATGGAGTACTTTAGCAATATAAGTTGCAACTGTTTGCTTACTCATGGTGATCTCTTTCCTCAGTTTTGGGTAAATTATATCTCTGCGCGCTAAGCCTATTTCCTTGTGTTCATCGATTTCTTTCCCTTACCTGCTTACAGAGAAATTTATTTTACTAACTCAAATATAAAGAATAACACCTATCACTATAATGTCACTGTCGTGATAAAGTAAGTCTCGGTAAAAAATGTAAAAATAAAATATCACTTACAAATACATTCATTAAATTTATAACAATCGCATTAAATAAGAATATATCTCATTAATAACGTATTATTATTTAATAAATAATGGACAAACATTGTTTATAGGATTATTTTAATAATTAAAATAATTTTTAATTATGGTTTTTCACATCACATTTTTATTAACAATTAAGCTGACTCATTTCAGCCTTACTCACTGTCTTTATTAAAAAATTTAACTTTTTTCTATTTGTTAATAAATTTATCACCATTGTATTATTTCATGCCCCATGAAAAAGAGGTATGAAGTAAACATGACATTGGTCACGCTACCTTTTGCTTTTTGTCCTCTAGAATAAAGCCTGATTATTTTTCAACGGAGATTAACGGATGGACAAAAGTAGAAGTCCGATAAAGGTTTTCTTTATTAGTATTCTGGCAGTCCTTTTCTTAATTTTTATTTCACAATACGTGATTGGTAAAAAAGAAATTAAGATTGGCATTGCAGTAATACCTATTCTACCAATGCTCTTTGCTGTCATTATTGGTATGTGTATATCTGCTGGATTTACCCGTAAAAAAATTAAAGTATGGGGTAAATTATTTACAGAAAAAGAAGAAGGCTTCTGCGGTAAAATGGTAGGTTTTAGCCTACTTATTTTAGGTACTCAATATGCAGGGATGATTGTTCCTAATATTAAAATGATTTTAAGTGTCGGCATTCCTTTATTTGTTCAGGAACTCGGAAACTTATTACCAGTATTAATTGCAGTTCCATTAGCGATTAAATTTGGATTTGGTCGTCGTGCAATTGGTGCTTGTTCATCTATTAGCCGTGAACCTTCTATTGCTGTTATTCAAGGTAAGTTTGGTACAGGCTCGCAAGAATATATTGGTGTATTAGCCATTTATTTATGTGGTTCTGTTATTGGTACTTTGTGGTTTAGTGTATTAGGTAGTATTGCTCCATTAACAGGGTTACACCCACTTGCGCTTGCCGCAGGCTCTGGCGTGGGATCTGGTTCAATGTTAAGTGCTGCATCAGGTGCATTAATTAATGGTCTTGATGAAGCTTTAGCACAGCAAGTATTAAGTGTTGCTGCTGCATCTAACTTATTATCATCAGCACTTGGCGCACTGTCATTAACCTATTTAGGTTTACCTCTTTCAGAAAAAATTTATAAAATTTTCACCAGAGGCAAAACTGCATGAAAAATATAATTATTGATATGAAATTTGTATTCGTTGCTATTTTACTGGCAATGTTTACTCAGACGTTAACATCAGGGATCGCTCTTTATGCAATGTGGGATAGCTTTATTGCTATGTCATTAGTGGTATTTATTTCACTCGTTGCAAAACATTATTTACCTTCATCTTTACCAACATTTGCTTATGCAACAATTATCGGAATACTTATTTGTTTACCCGAAACACCAGTGAGAGATTTCTTTATTAGTTCGATTGGTAAAGTCTCTTTCTTATCTTGTTGTGTACCTTTATTAGCATTTGCTGGTTTATCTGTTGGTGGTCAATTAGAAGAACTTAAGAAAATGTCATGGAAAGTTATTCTTATTTTCATGATTGTTTCAACATGTTGTTTCTTTGGAGCATCAATCGTCGCGCAAATTGGATTTACTATCCAGGGAGTTATCTAATGAATAATATTTATAATGTCAGTGAAAAACTCTTTCAATTAAATGACTTTAGTAAAAAAACACGACAAGACTTGCACAAAATACCTGAGTTATCAGGTGAAGAATATAAGACATCAAAGTATTGTCGTGAATTAATGGAAAGTTTTGGTTATCAAATTAAAACTTTTGATGGATATACCGGCTTTACTGCTGACTTAATTGTTAATGCTGAATTTCCATTAATTGCCATCCGTGCTGATATGGACGGATTAGAAATGCCAGACTTAACCAATAATGAACATAGCTCAATTCACCAAGGTTGTGCGCATAACTGTGGTCACGATACTCATATGACCATGGCATTAACCAGTGCAAAATATCTTGCCGAAAATAAAGAAGAGATGAGCGCGAACGTCCGCTTTATTTTCCAAATGGCTGAAGAAGATATGCGTGTTCCTGGTGCTGAAAAAATGGTTGAAATGGGTTGTATGGAAGGCGTTGATGAAACCTACGCACTTCATAATGATGCAGCTATTGAAACGGGTTGTGTACGCTTTAATGATGGCGTGATGTCATCTTATGGCTCAGCATGGACATTAGATGTTTATGGCGTTTCTGCTCATGGTTCAACACCACACAAAGGTTTAGATGCCATTCGCGAAGCAACTCGCCTAATTGATTATATGGATTATGTTGTTGCGAAAAAAACAGATCCATTTAGCCCTGCAGTCTTTGGTTGTGGCATGATCAATGGGGGAACTATCCCTAACGCATTAGCTGACCACGTTCAAGCTCGCGGTACTATCCGTTCTATGGATGAAAATACCGACCAAGTACTGAAAGCTAGTTTTGATGAAATTGTGGCTCGTAGTACGGCTGGTGGATTTAAAACTACATTAAGCTATAGCGGATACCCTGCTGTTGTGAATCATCCAACTGCACATCAGCGTTTATTAGATGCAATGCGTAAATTCTTACCTGAAGAGAATATTGAATCAAACGGTAAGCCAATGACAGGCAGTGAAGACTTTAGCTATATGGTTAATGCGACTAAAGGTAAAGTCGGAGCCATGTTCTTCTTAGGAAGTGGTAACCAAGCGAAAGGAATTAATAATTACCTTCACGCTAATCCTTATTTTGTCGATGATGATTGTTTATTAGTTGGCGCTCAGATCTTTGTTAACATTCTGACTCGCTAATCTTTTATTATTCTGCCCAAAGCCCGTTATTGCCCCCGCACAACGGGCTTTTTCTATTCTGTTATCTATTCTGCAACGCTATTATTGATATTCACAGAGCGTAAATCAGGTAATTCTTGGTAGACCTCTTTACTATGCCATTGGCTTTCCCACTGTTCTGGCATCTGAATAATATTTTTATCAATATGTGGAGCATAAAGAGAAATAAACTCATGCATATAATCCTTCATATGCGTATGTTTACTGACACAAATATGGGTATAACTCGGTTGTACAAGATGATCGATATTTATACATTTTAATGCTCCACTATCTTCCGTTTCATCATAAGAAGCCGTTGCAATAACACCAATACCTAAATGACGCTTAACGTAATATTTAATAATCTCTGTATCCGTTGCTGTTAATGCTACTTTGGGCTTAAGATTATTTTTATAAAATACCTTGTCTAACTTCGATCCTCGCGTAAAACCAAAAACATAAGTAATTAATGGATACTCCGCCATTTGTTCAATAGTAACTTGTTCATCATCTTGTAATTCAGCAAGAGGATGGTCATAAGGAACGAGTAAACTACGTGTCCAGCGATAACAAGGTAGGGTAATTAAATCTTCATACAAGTGCATAGACTCTGTTGCGATAGCAAAATCAACATCACCATTTTTAACCATCTCAGCCAACTGTGCTGGAGCCCCTTGATGAAAATGCAAAGAAATATTCGGGTAATAGCGACGAAAATGGTCAATAACATTGGGCAATGAATAACGAATTTGGGTATGTGTTGTTGCAATATGCAAATCAACTTTTTTATTACGATCTTCTTCAGCCACAATACTTTTAATACGATCAACTTGTCCGAGAATATCACAGGCAATTTTATGCACTTCTTTACCCATTGGGCTTAATGCCAATAAATTATTATTTTTACGGACAAACAGAGATACACTGAGTTCATCTTCTAATATTTTGAGTTGTTTACTAATTGTGGGTTGAGAGGTGTAGAGTTTTTCAGCCGCATTAGTAATGTTGAAATTATTTTTTACGACTTCAACAAAGCTTTTCAGTTGATTAATGTTCATAGAGGTACCTGGGTTAATCTGCACAAATGCGCGGTTAATTATTAATTTTATAAATTTTTATTCTAAATATGCGTAATAGAGAAACTATCTTTAATATCTCTGTCTTGATATCTCATCATACTATCTTGATTTAATCTTATAATAAGCATAGCGAGATCTATTCTATTATCCACACATTCACTTTAACTATTCGAAAGAATAATAAAGCAAAATAAGGTGTTATTATTTTCTACTTATCTATCAACCTTTGTATTATGCACAATACTCATACAAATGCGTTAGCCTGAATCAAAAAAACAATAAATCCACCTAACTCAATGTTATTAAGATAGAATTTTAATTTTACTTTCACGATTTTATTGCAAACACTTTCATTTCACCTAAGCTAAATTTACAATCACTAACACCATAAATTTTACAGAAAAGCAGAATTACGTTATGATAACGATCACATTTTAATACTTAGAGGCTATGTTTTGTTATATCAAAACAACAAAGAAAACTTCCTATTATCTTATTCAATCTCATCTATACTTAATAAATATTCTCTTATCTATTAGCTTAATATCACTATTTAATTTTGGTAGAAGTAAGCTGTTTTTTAGTGAATTTTTATCACTCACTCTTCTCGCTAACAAATAGTCACTTCATTTCTTTTAATTAATTGAATAACAAGAAATTACGAATACCTTAATAAAGGTCACTTAATATGAAAATGAAGAAAAAAAGAAACAAACCACTACAAATCAATGATATAACCATTATTGATGATAGTAAGCTCAAAAAAGCCATCACTGCTGCCGCATTAGGTAATGCCATGGAATGGTTTGACTTTGGTGTTTACGGCTTCCTTGCTTACGTTTTAGGTCAAGTCTTCTTCCCTGGAGCATCACCTGGCGTACAGATGATCGCTGCTCTTGCCACCTTCTCTGTACCATTCTTGATAAGACCATTAGGCGGTGTTGTATTTGGAATGCTAGGGGATAAATTTGGTCGCCAGAAAGTTTTATCTGTCACCATCATTATTATGGCACTCAGTACGTTTGCCATCGGTCTTATCCCTGCGTATGAAACCATCGGTATTTGGGCACCAGTCTTATTATTACTTGCCAAGCTAGCACAAGGCTTCTCTATTGGTGGTGAATATTCAGGAGCTGCAATTTTCGTTGCTGAATACTCACCAGATCGTAAACGTGGATTTATGGGAAGCTGGTTAGATTTCGGTTCAATCGCAGGCTTTGTCATGGGTGCGGGTGTTGTTGTACTTATCTCAACTATTTTGGGTGAAGCCGCATTTCATGAATGGGGATGGCGTATTCCGTTCTTCTTAGCATTACCGTTAGGTCTTATTGGCTTATATTTACGTCATGCTTTAGAAGAAACACCTGCATTCCAACAACATGTTGATGCAATGAATAGCGACGACCGCAAATCTATTCAAGATCCACCTCGTGTTTCATTACGTGAAATCGCATCGAAATATTGGAAAAGTTTAACCGTATGTGTAGGTTTAGTGATTGCCACTAATGTCACTTACTATATGTTATTAACCTATATGCCGAGTTATTTATCTCATAACCTAAACTATTCGGCAGATCACGGTGTGCTGATCATCATCGCGATTATGATAGGTATGTTGTTCGTACAACCTGTAATTGGGTTATTGAGTGACAAAATTGGCCGTAAACCCTTTGTTATTGGCGGTAGTATTGGCTTATTTGTCCTTGCTTACCCTGCGTTTATGATGATTAACAGTGATGAAATCGGTTTAATTTTCTTAGGATTATTAATTCTTGCGGTTTTACTTAACTGTTTTACGGGAGTAATGGCATCTATTTTACCGGCCATATTCCCGACTCATATTCGTTATAGTGCATTAGCAATCGCATTTAATATCTCCGTATTAATAGCAGGTGCAACACCAACAGTAGCTGCATGGTTAGTTGAAGCGAGCGGTGATTTATATATGCCTGCTTATTATCTGATGATTGTTGCCGTTGTCGGTTTGATCACGGGGATTAAGATGATTGAAACTGCCAATAAACCGTTGCGTGGAGCAACACCGGCAGCATCTGATAAATCAGAAGCTAAAGAAATTTTGTCAGAGCACTATGATAGTATTGAACACCGTGTTGAAGATATCGAAGCGGAAATTGAAGCATTGCAGAAAAAACGCCAAGCCCTTATCGATCAACATCCTAAGTTAGATTAAGAGAGGTTACATGCACCCGTCCCCTGTTCATTTAGTTTGGTTTCGTAATGATTTAAGAGTGATGGATAACAAAGCACTCTTTAATGCTTGCCAAGATAAACACGCACAGGTGCATGCCCTTTTCACTATTACGCCTGAACAATGGAGAGCCCATCATATGGCTTTGTCATGTCAGGCGTTTATTCATGATGCATTACTTAATCTTTCGATATCACTGGCACAACTTAATATTCCACTAACATTAGTGATTAGCGACACTTATTCAAATGCCGCTAATGAAGTCGCGCGCTATTGTCAACAACATCAAGTTACTGCGCTTTTTTTCAATCACCAATATGCCTTTAATGAGCAATGCCGTGATAAAAAAGTGACAGAATTACTAGAGAACAAGACAACCGTTTATGCCTATCATGACAATGTGTTTATTCCACCGGGTAATGTAGTCACCCAACAAGGGGAGATGTATAAAGTTTTTACTCCCTTTAGAAATGCATTCTTGCGACTCTTTTTTTCACAAGATAACGCTTCGTTACCTATTCCAGAGATCAGAACACATCAAAAAGCAGTATCACCTTTAAAAGCTCCGCTGTTTTCACTTGAAAATACAAGTTCACCCTCTTTTATCGCCACTGAAGAAGAAGCACTTAAACGCTTAAAACAATTCTGTTATGAAAGCGCCCCACACTATGCAAAATGGCGAGACATTCCTGCAGTTGATGGCACAAGTCGATTATCCCCTTATCTCACTCATGGATTACTGTCTGTTCGCCAATGTTTTAATCGCCTATATCAAACAGAGCCTGATTTTCTAGAAAATAGTGCATCAGGTGCTTTTATCTGGTTTAACGAATTAATTTGGCGAGAGTTTTATCAACACTTAATGGTGACAAATCCCCATTTATGCAAACACATTGCCTTTCAGCTTTGGACAGAAAAAATTAATTGGCGCAATGATAAAGAGGAATTTAATGCTTGGGCACAGGGTTTAACCGGATTTCCTATTATTGATGCAGCAATGCGACAGCTTAATCATACAGGTTGGATGCATAACCGTTTACGGATGCTCACCGCCAGTTTTCTCGTCAAAGATTTATTAATTGATTGGCGGTGGGGTGAACGTTACTTTATGTCCCAACTTATTGATGGTGATTTCGCTTCAAATAATGGCGGCTGGCAATGGGCAGCATCAACAGGAACCGACGCAGTACCTTATTTTCGAATTTTCAATCCCACAACCCAAGGTCGTAAGTTTGATCCCGATGGCAAATTTATTCGTCATTGGCTTCCTGAGCTAGCCAATGTGCCTAGTCGATATATTCACACCCCTCATGAGTGGGCGGCAAAAACTAATAATCCTCTTGATTATCCATTACCGATAGTTGATCACGCCAAAGCACGAATAAGCGCGATTGAGTCTTATGAAGAGGCAAAAAAAGGGTAAGATAGTAAAACTTTATTTATTGATAATTGGCTCAATCTTGTGAAAACACCCCAAATTTCTGTCATCATTCCTATGTTTAATGAAGCGTCTCGTATTACGAGATTATTGGATAGTGTGATCACTCAAACTTTCACCGATATTGAAGTCATTATTATTAATGATGGCTCGACAGATAATAGTGCTGAAATCGCAACGTCTTATTGTCAAAAAGATGCACGTGTGAAGCTTTATCATCAAACTAATCAAGGATTATCCAGTGCAAGAAACACGGGGTTAAAATATGCTCAAGGTGAATGGATAGTTTTTTTTGATAGTGATGATTTTATTAAGCCTGAATTACTCGCACATTGGTATCAACTAGCCGTTACGCAACACGTTGATGTTTTAATTGGCAATGGCGAACGATTCAATCCAAGTGATCTTAAAAAGCACCAAAGACCAATCCATCAACGACAGCCTTATCAAAAAGTCATAAAAGGTAGTGAGTGGATCATTTATGCCGTCGCTCAACATCAATGGCCTCATTTCGTTTGGTTGCAATTAATCCGACATGACTTAATAAAAAAATACCAACTGCAATTTACTGAGGGGCTTTATCATGAAGATATTTTGTGGACAACGCAATTAGCGCTTGTTGCAGAGCGGATAGGTTTTGATAACCAACCTCTCTATTATTACTGTGCTAATCCTGACTCGATTACACGTAAACCCGACCCACAAAAAGAAGCCAAGCGAACACAAAGTTATTTGCAGATAATCTTACAACTATTAAAAGAAGCCGATAAACAATCTGATCAGTTATTAGCAAAAGCACTCCGCCAACAGGCCGTTCGTGAATTAGGCAGTTTTTTTATTCTTTTTCGTAAATGTTGTGATGCAAAAAATCAAAAAATAATCGCAAAACAATTTTCTAGTTACTCTTTATTTTCCTCTCTCAATAAAGGGGTAACTGATTGGCATCAACGCTGGTTTATTTTTCGTGTTAACTGCATTTTATTTATCGCATCTTTAAAATAAATAAGCATAAAAAAAACAGCGCCTAATTAAGCGCTGTTTTTCATTTTTAACTCGCTCAGCACTAACCAGTATTACGCATACCCGCTGCAATACCGGCAATCGTCACCATTAGCGCTTGTTCAATACGGGGATCAGACTCGCTATGAGTACGAGAGCGCTGTAATAATTCAGCCTGAAGTACGTTTAATGGATCGGTATACACATTACGTAGTGCAATAGATTCCGCTACCCATGGTAAATCCGCCATTAAATGCTCATCTTTTGAAATTGCCAAGACACTCTTAATATCATCAGAAAGTTGTTGGCGTAATTTCGCTCCTAATGGCCATAAACGCTCTTCAACTAAACGTTGATCATAATATTCCGCTAACCATAAATCTGCTTTGGCATACACCATTTCCAACATAGCAATACGTGTATTGAAGAACGGCCAGTTCTCACACATATCGTCTAATACCGTTTGTTTTCCGCTATCGATTTCATGCTGTAATGCAGCACCAGCGCCTAACCAAGCAGGTAACATTAAGCGATTTTGTGTCCACGCGAAGATCCACGGGATAGCACGTAATGTTTCAACGCCGCCCGTTGGGCGACGTTTGGCAGGACGTGAGCCAAGAGGTAATTTTCCTAATTCCCCTTCTGGGGTTGCCGCCCTAAAGTAAGGCACAAAGTCTTCTTGCCCTCGAACATAATCACGATACATTGCACAAGAAACGTCAGACAATGAATCCATCACTTCAATCCAAGGGGCTTTGGGCTCTGGTGGTGGCAATAAATTCGCTTCTAAAATCGCGCCAGCATAGTGAGCAAGGCTACTGATTGTCACTTGTGGCAAACCAAACTTAAAGCGGATCATTTCACCTTGCTCAGTTACACGCAGGCCACCTTTCAGGCTTCCCGGTGGTTGAGAAAGTAATGCTGCATGAGCGGGTGCACCGCCACGACCAATAGTACCGCCACGTCCATGAAATAGTGTTAATGTTACACCTGATTTTTCACAGAGCTTGATCAACGAATCTTGAGCACGATATTGTGCCCATGACGCAGCCATCACACCTGCATCTTTTGCAGAGTCTGAATAGCCAATCATCACCATTTGCTTATCATCAATTAAATCGCGGTACCACGGAATATCAAACAAACGCGTCATCACGCTTTCAGCGTTATTTAAATCTTCAAGTGTTTCAAATAACGGAGCAACAGGTAAGCGAATATCCGCACCCGCTTCTTTTAATAAAAGTTTTACTGCTAATACATCAGAAGGCACTTTTGCCATTGAGATAACATAAGACGCGATAGAATCTTTTGGTGATTGTGCAATAACACGGTAAGTCTCAAATACTTCTTGTGTCGGAGCACTAGGCTGCCAATTTGTAGGAATAAGAGGGCGCTTAGAGTTTAATTCTTCTAGTAAGAATGTTTGCTTTTGTTCTTCCGACCAAGTTGCATAATCGCCCAACTCTAAATATTGTGTTAATTCAGAGAGCGCTTCCGTATGATTGGTACTTTCTTGGCGAATATCCAGTTTAACCAGTTGTAAGCCAAAACAACGGATACGACGTAATGTATCCAACAGTTGCCCATTGGCAATAATACGCATACCGCACTGAGTCAGCGATTGATAACACGCATACAGTGGTTCCCAAAGCTCTGCATTATCAATTAATAGCCCTTCAGGTGGTAAAGATTGTTGGCCTTTAATACGTTGTTCTAAATAATCACGAGTCACTTGTAAGCGAGTGCGTAACTGTTTAGCAATTTCACGATAAGGCTCTGCAACATCAGCACCACCCGCCAATTCACGTAATTCAGGTGTACTTTCTGTCATCGAAAGTTCTGAAACAAGGACTTGGATATCATTTAAGAATAAATCAGCGGCTTTCCAACGGCTTAATAGTAAGGCGTGGCGTGTGATCTCAGCTGTAACGTTTGGGTTACCATCACGGTCTCCTCCCATCCATGATGTAAAACGAATAGGTGAGGCTTCTACAGGTAAGTTGTAATCTATCGATTCTTTAAGCTGTTCATTAAATTCACGTAAGAAAGCGGGCACGCCTTCCCATAAACTATTTTCAACAACAGCAAAACCCCATTTTGCTTCATCAATTGGCGTTGGACGGATTTTTCTAATTTCATCTGTGTGCCATGATTGAGCAACTAACTGGCGTAAGCGACGCATAATATTCGTGCGTTCATAATCGGCTAAATCATCATGGTCGAGTTGAGATAAACAAGTATTCACTTCAACCAGCTTATGGATCAGTGTACGACGTGCAATTTCAGTTGGATGCGCCGTTAATACCAGTTCAATAGAGATTTGTTCTACGGCTTCTTTTAATTGTGCATCCGTAAAATTTTTATCTTTCAGTCGAGAGATTAATTTTGCCAATGCCACCGGATTACTCGCGGCTTCACCATGAGGTGAAATGCTATGGTATTGTTCGGCTACATTCGTCAGGTTCAAGAATTGATTGAATGCTCTAGCAACGGGTAATAATTCATCATTAGAGAGATTCTGTAACGTGAGTAACAGCTTTTGTCGCTGTACTTCATTACCCGCTCGTGATGATTTAGATAATTTTCGAATAGATTCAACCTTATCTAAAATTTCTTCACCAAGTGCTTCTTTTATCGTATCTCCAAGTAGCTTGCCAAGCATACTGACATTGCTACGCATAGCAGAATATTGTTGATTCATGAGACTCCTGACCTTGTCTTTGTGGCGGTAACAACATGCATCTTCCTATTAGAAAAGTCATGTCCTCCCAGTTGTGTAATTAACTTTCATTTCTAATGTGACTTTATTTTGATTTTTGTGATAAGCCACACTGCTTTTTTTACTTAGCCTACTATTCATATCAGAAAATAATCGTTTTGGGGGATTTTTCTGAAATTTAATTACGACTTTAGTCTTATAAGAATGGCTAATATTCGTGTTGTTTTGGCTCAATTTTGCCAAGAATAAGGACATTTTTTCGTTTCTTATCTACTAAGAAGAGTTTTTTACTAGAAAGGAGAGAATATATGAAAATTTATCTGGCGAAAAATTTAGATGATTTTTTTTAATATTGATAATTTGTCTGGTCTGTTTTTGCTTTTTAGCTTATTTCTCTGATGTGTTATAGCCAATAGCGCTATCTCATCTCTTTATTTCCTTATCTTTTACATTTTTACTCGATTAAATTTTCCGATTAAAATTTTCATAAGATAAAAATGAATAAAGCGCTGAAAAATCAGCGCTTTAAATTAAGAATAACGAATTGTTTTTTCAGTAAATTAAATTGTCTGTTGTAAAACACGTGGTAAATCGAATTGTACTCTTAATAACGTTCAAACACGTTGTAACTGTACTTCAACTTCCACTCAAGACGCTTAAATTTCACATCATGAGCTACTGACAATAGTTCTCTTTAGCTTGATGGTTCACCTCCGTCATTTCATTTCTTAGTGGGACAATCTGTCTTACTACTTTTGACATCAATCGCTCCTTTGTGACTAGAGATACTTCAAGTATAGCCAATGAATTTAAAAAAATTGAGTGATATGACACAAAAATGACAAAAGGTTATCAGCACAAAATAACTCGCTGATAACCTTAATAAAAAATAAATAATTAAATTATAGTAATTGAGAAAGGCGGTTTAAATCTGATTGAATTGCGCCAGCGGTCACATCTCTTCCTGCTCCCGGCCCTCTTATGACCAATGGGTTATCACGATACCAACGACTTTCAATCGCAAACAAATTATCTCCAGGTAACAATGATGCCAGTGGATGATCTTTTCTCACTGCTTCCACACCCACCTTGGCTTTTCCATTGGCATCAAAACGCGCGATATACCTCAATACCATATCCATTTCATTTGCTGCGGCTAATCGCTGTGCCATCTGCTCATTGATCAACGCGCTGTTATCAAAGAACTCTTCTAGCGACCCCGTTTCAGCTTGTACAGGCACTAAAGATTCAACTCGTACTTGCTCTGGCTCGATGTCATAACCCGCTTCACGAGCAAGAATAACCAGCTTACGCATTACATCTTGTCCTGATAAATCAATTCGCGGATCAGGCTCTGTTAACCCTTGTTGCCATGCTTGTTCTACCAATTCACTAAACGGCACAGAGCCATCAAATTGTAAGAATAACCACGATAATGTACCTGAAAAAATACCACTAATTGATAAAATAGAATCGCCACTTTCACGTAAATCGCGCACTGTATAGTTAATCGGTAAACCTGCGCCTACAGTGGCGTTATATAGCCAATGACGGCCAGTTTTAGAGAAGGCGTCTCGTGTGGTGCGATAGCGCAAACTTGATGCAGAGCCTGCAATTTTATTAGCGCTAATAACATGAAAACCATAGCTGGCAAAATCTTCATAAGATGCAGCAAGGGACTCATTCGCTGTAATATCAACAATCACTAAATCATCATAAGGATGTGCTCTCATCCAAAGATAAAGTGATTCTTCAGTATGTTCTGTTGCTTCTTCATCAAAGAAAGCCAAGGCACGACTAGGATCAATGCCTTGATAATCAAGTAAACTACGGCGACTATCAACGACACCAGCAAGAATAAATTCAAAATCACTGCGTGCGGATAACGGCTCTTGTTCTCGAGCAAAAAGCTCTAACCAACGAGAGCCAATATTGCCTTTACCAAACAGCACTAAACCAATTTGTTTTTCAGCTCTAAATAATGTTTGGTGTAAACCTTGTAATAGATGCTCAGTATAATTGCGCAATACAGCAACTAAGCTGATGTTATCTTCAGCATGCCAAATAAATTCAACCGGTTGATCTTTAAGTTGCTGATAAAAACGGTGGCAATGCAGTGGATTTTTACACACACCGGCCCCAACTAACGCCACTAAAGAAAACCCTTCACGTAAATGTAATTTACCCGGCAAAACTGCATCTTGTAATACATCTAACGCACTGTTAGCCACTTCACTGGTATAACAAAGTTGTAAAAGTTGGCTATCTTTATCCACACCCGTTGCTAAAGGACGAATTTGCGCACGCTTAAGCAATTCATCAACTTCTTTTGCTACTTGCTCAAAATTTTGATGAGAAGAGAGTTGTAGCTCAATTAAACAAACATCGTCATGGCTTGTGACTATCTTAGCGCCAGTTCCTGATGCTAAGACACGTTCTATGCGAGTAGAACCCTGCTCTGGTTGATAACTACAACGAAGTTGCAAATCAATGTTACTACCTGACACGGGTTGCAATGTCCGTGTATGTAAAACTGGAGCGGCTAAACGCGCCAATTCACTGGCTTCATCTAAGCGTAATAAAGGTAATAAGCAGGCATCTTTAACTTTACGTGGATCAGCGCTATATACCCCTGCAACATCACTCCAAATGGTTACTTTTCCGACATCAGCTAACGCACCGACTTGTGTCGCTGAGTAGTCACTACCGTTACGACCCAGTAAAACGGTTTCACCTTGTTGGTTACGACTAATAAAACCCGTTACTACAAAACGGCTTTCAGGATGCTTGGCTAATAGTGATTGCAATAATGGTCGAGATAACGTTTCGTTTACTTGAGGTTGTGCGGCTCTTTCTGCACACAGAAATTCACGAGCGTCTAACCAAACACTCGGTAAACCTTGTTCAGTCAGTAATTTTGCCATTAATTTCGCAGACCAAATTTCACCATGACCGACAACTTCGGCATAAGTCGCATCTGTAATAGGCTTATCAAGCAAATAACTCAAACGTTCGAGATCAGCAATAAAGGATTGAGAAAGAAGTTCGGCATTTTCTTTTGAAAGAAGTCCTTCGATTAAGGATAATTGGTAACGTCGTAATGTTTGCTGAACTTGATGCGCTGAAATGCGATCACTTTGACTTAGTTTGAGCCAGCTAATTAGCTGATTAGTTGTTGAACCTGCTGCTGAAACAACCATAAGATCATTAGGTTGGCTATAGTTTGTCATGATATTCACGACACGTTGATAACATTTTATGTCTGCAAGACTGCTACCACCGAATTTATGTAACTGGCGGCAAATCGGTTCCGCCTGTTGTTTAATTGCCACTACGCTCATGATCCATGGTTACCTTTTAGTTGCTGCATCAAACGCACTTTGCAAATCGTTAATTAAATCCTGACTATCTTCAATGCCTACTGAGATACGAAGTAATGAGGAACTTATTCCTGCTGTTATTTTCGCCTCTTCTGACATACCTGCATGTGTCATCGTGGCAGGGTGACAAATTAAGGTTTCTACCCCACCTAAAGATTCTGCCAGTGTAAAGAGTGTTAATTGAGATAAAAAGAGTTTAATCACTGCCAATCCCCCTTTTAACTCAAAACTTAACATCGCACCGAAACCTTGCTGCTGTTTTTTTGCTATTTGATGGCCTGCATGATTTTCCAGTGCGGGGTAATATATTTTCTCGACTAAAGGTTGTGTCTGTAAAAATGCCACTAATGCCTGTGCATTTTCTTGTTGAAGTCGAATTCGTGGCACGAGTGTTCTTATACCTCGTAATAATAAATAGCTATCAAACGCGCCAGATGTAACACCGATATTATTTGCCCACCAGCTTAACTCCTCAAGCAATTTCTGACTCTGACAGATAACAACACCTGCCACAATATCAGAATGCCCGTTAAGGTATTTTGTGCAGGAATGCACAACAATATCTGCGCCTAATGTTAGTGGCTTTTGCAAAACAGGACTCATAAAAGTGTTATCCGCCACCACTAAAGCTCCTTGATGATGAGCCAATTCGCTGATCTTTCGAATATCCGTTATTCTCAGTAATGGGTTGCTAGGAGTCTCAATAAAAACAATTTTAGGCTTGTGAGCTAAAGCTTGTTGTAATGCGACATCATCATTTTGATCAACAAAAATGACACGATAAGCGCCACGTTCTTGTTGACTATTAAACAGACGATAACTCCCCCCATAACAGTCATGAGGTGCAACAATGACATCACCTGGTTTAAGAAAAACTGTGCAAATTAAATGAATTGCTGACATTCCACTACTTGTGACAACTGCGCCTACGCCACCTTCTAGCTCAGCTAATGCTTTTTGCACCATATCGCGAGTGGGATTGCCACGGCGAGAATAATCATGTTCGCGAGGCTGATTAAATTCTAAAAAATTATAGGTACTAGAAAGATAGATAGGCGGTACTACACAACCAAATTGTGAGTCTTCATTTAGCCCATTATGGATAGCAATTGTTGCTGTTTTCTTCGTCATACAGGCACCTTGTCACAGAGATAAGTGGGGAAGTCGACAACAGCATATCCAATTAGACACCAAGACGTCAACACATCTAGACATCTAAACTCCTTTACGGATAGATTAAGTAATGGAATAATACATGAATTAAGGATATCGCCAGTGATAATTGCTTTTTCTCTCATCTTCAGTCAGAAGAGTCGGTGGTTTTAGAAAAGTCATGATAAACTGGCATCGCCCATCAGAATGTGGGTTTTCCCCTATTCTGACTTCAACTAAATGATATTAATTAAGGTAATCCATGGCTGAATGGAACGGTGAATATATCAGCCCTTACGCTGAGCATGGCAAAAAGAGTGAGCAAGTAAAAAAAATTACAGTTTCAATTCCTTTGAAAGTGTTAAAAATTTTGACTGATGAACGCACTCGCCGTCAGGTTAATAACCTAAAACATGCAACCAATAGTGAATTATTGTGTGAAGCATTTTTGCACGCATTTACCGGACAGCCTCTCCCAAATGATGAAGACTTACGTAAAGAACGTAACGATGAAATCCCTGAAGAGGCAAAAGAAATAATGCGCCAGCGCGGGGTTGATCCCGATACTTGGGAGTATTAATCAGCGTCAATTTATTGACTCATTGCTTGATTAACACGAACAAAAAAGCCCAAAGCAAAACTTTGGGCTTCAGATTATGACAACCCCCTTGGTTTTACTCGAAGGGGGTTATTTAGATATACATCGAAGATTTTTCCCATCAGTTATCTGCATCAAACACAGCAATGCATTATCTTAACTTAATTTTTTAAGTCTATTTATCATTATCCTAGGCGAGATATACGCGAACTTGCTTCATCAAGATGACTACGTAATGCCTTAAGGCATGGCGAAAAATTGTCGGAAAAACAATTACAGCTATTAGCTAAAGTATAAAACTGCTCGGCTAACTCTAAACATTCCTGCCAGATTTCACCGCTGATCCCATCAAGTAATGTTACTGGGCGAAGCGTATTAACTATTTCACCACCAGACTTAGGCGCAAATCCCATTGGTAAAATATCGTAGGCAGGTGAAAGCGCATATGGGCGACCATGGCTACTGATAAATGATAAATTGCCATGGTGCATATCAGTATTTCCAATCAACATACCAAATGCCCAGCGGCGTGCTGTGCTAATCGCAGCATCAGGATGAACACGTTTTTGCTTAATTAGCTCATTAACTAACACAGGCCAAGGCTCTCTTGCCCGTCCTATAAACTCAGCATCTAGTGCCTGTAAAGAAAAAAGTCCTATGCGACCTAGTGAACCTACACGATCAAATCGTGGAATTTCAAGGAAGCGTTGTCCTTCAAAATCAAAAACTTCCGTTTCAACTCCAAGCACTTTTAATGCAAGATGCTCAGCTTGAAGCAGATCACGCCAACGCTCACTAACTGCGTTATCATCGGAAGCTGTAAATTTTACGATAACATGGCCTTTCTCTGTATAGGTGCAAAATTTGGGCTGTTCCCCACCTGCGGATGAACCAAGATCCTCTCCCGAACTAACAGCTCGTGCTAATGTGGGGTAAGTTTTAGCGCGCTCAACAATTTTTGGTGTCTGCATACCCAGAAATTGATCTCTAGCTTGCTCTCCTATTAGCAAATTTCCCACAGCATCATGCCCATGAGCCAGTAAAGCTCTGATTATATCTGTATCAGACCAACGATCTGGATTTTGGGGCAAACCAAGCTTAGACGAATAAGCAGAAGCATAAGCTCTCCCAAGATATCCTTGGGGACGCATATCCAATAACCACCACGGCAAACCTTCACTATATCGGTTCACATTATCTATCCGCTCCATAACAAAACCTTCTGGGAAAACTGGCGTCAGTTTACCTAGAGGCTTAACTTTACCTTCTTCATTTATGCGATAAATAGGTACTGAATTGAACCCACGGAAAATATCACGTAAAGCATATTGAATAGAAGATCCAGAACCAATCCGAACAATATCATCACTCAGAGTATTTAATGCCCGTGACAATGTTGGCTGACTAATATTCATAATATCAGTAAGTTGTCTTGATGCACTAGGCCCATTACGTAGTATTTTTCGTATCATTTCAGAGCGTATTGTCATGGCATTAATTACTTTATGAATAGATAAATGAATAGATTTGTGAATAGATAACTTATCAGTTGTAATCTGGCTTGTCACTACCAAAACCGTTATCTAAAAAGAAAAGGCTTTACCCATAAAAAAAGCCCAAAGCAAAAACTTTGGGCTTTTTTTCAATTCCAAACTGTCCGCAAGATATTAGACTTTGCTGATATCTTGTGACAACAAATATCTTATTTGCTGCCTGGGATTTTGAAACGTTTGTTGAACAGATCAACACGACCACCGGTTGCAACATCACGTTGTTTACCAGTATAGAATGGGTGGCATTTATCACAAACGTCCAGATTCAGGTTGTGACCTGCTGTGGAGTTGATTTTCATAACGTTACCGCAAGAACAAGATGCAGTAATTTCTTCGTATTTAGGATGGATATCTTTTTGCATGGAAAACCTCTACTAAGGCCGTGTCGCCATTCAGCCCACAGCCGAACACCACACGTCGTGTTGATTGAAATTAAGTGTCTGGTAATTTATCTACCAAAGGGGGCGGATCATACAGAATATCCACTAAACGCGCAATGAAATCTGCACACTTTTTGTGATATTCTTAACGCTACCTTTTCGCTAAAACACTCGGAAACCCTGATATGACTATAGTTCAGGTAATTTTACCTGTACCACTGTTCTCCTCCTTTGATTATCTGTTACCAGAAGAGATCAATGCGCCTGTTATTGGCAGTCGGGTGATTGTTCCTTTTGGGAATAAACGCCGTTCTCTTGGCATTGTCAAAGGGCTCAGCACACATAGTGAGTTTCCTATCGAAAAGCTAAAACCTATTGAGGAAATTCTCGACACTGAAACACTCTTCCCGGGTGTACTGTGGGATATGTTAAATTGGGCTTCCGCATATTATCACTACCCTTTAGGAGAAGTATTATTTCATGCCATACCTATTTTATTACGACAAGGCAAACCGGCTGAATTTACTCCGTTATGGCAATGGTATGCCACAGAAGAGGGAGCTAATCTCGACCTTAACAGTTTAAAAGGGGCGAAAAAACAACAACAAGCCTTAGCAGCACTTCGTCGTACACCTTTATATCGGCACCAGCTTGATGAATTCGATATCACCACGGCAACACTCAATAACCTAAAGAAGAAAGAGTTTGCAGACTTACGCCCAATACAACCGGCCCCCATACATTGGCACAATGATTTTGCAGTGCAAGGCGAACGATTTAAATTAAATACTGAACAAGCTATCGCGGTTGGTGCCATTACGGCTCAAGCTGATCAATTCTCACCTTGGTTATTATTAGGGATCACTGGTTCAGGCAAAACAGAAGTTTATTTAAGTGTATTAGAAAAAATTCTCGCACAAGGTAAGCAAGCCTTAGTTCTAGTACCTGAAATTGGCTTAACACCTCAAACTATTCGTCGTTTTAAAGCCCGTTTTAATGCCCCTGTAGATGTTTTACATTCTGGATTAAATGATACAGAACGTTTAGCCGTTTGGTTACGAGCCAAGCGTGGTGATAATGCAATTATTATTGGCACACGTTCAGCACTTCTTACTCCTTTTCAACATCTTGGTATTATTATTATCGATGAAGAGCACGACGGCTCTTATAAACAACAAGATGGTTGGCGTTACCATGCTCGTGATTTAGCGGTATTCCGTGCAAAACAAGAAAATATTCCTATTGTGATGGGAACAGCAACGCCATCAATTGAGACCAGTTTTAATGTTGAACAAAAGAAATATCAGCAATTAACACTCACCCAACGAGCAGGCAATGCGAAGCCAGCAACCGAACACTTGATTGACTTAAAAGGACAACCACTTACAACAGGGCTGTCTCCTATTCTTATTAAAGCGATAAAAGAGCATCTGAATGCAGGAAACCAAGCCATGCTCTTTTTAAATCGTCGCGGATTTTCACCCGCATTGTTATGCCATGAATGCGGGTGGATAGCAGAATGTCCTCGCTGTGATCACTATTACACACTACATCAAAAACATGGCATGTTGCGTTGCCATCAATGTGATAGTCAACGACGAATTCCAGCGCAATGCCCACAATGTGGTTCAACTAATTTAATGCCTGTAGGGTTAGGAACAGAGCAACTTGAGCAAGGGATTGGTGAGTTATTTCCTGATACGCCTGTAACACGAATTGATAAGGATACCACCAGCCGTAAAGGGGCCTTAGAGCAACAACTTGAAGATATTTACCAAGGTGGCTCCCGCATTCTTATTGGTACACAAATGCTAGCCAAAGGGCATCATTTTCCGGATGTGACTTTAGTGGCTTTATTGGATGTTGATGGCGCTCTGTTCTCCAGTGATTTTCGCGCGGCCGAACGCTTTGCCCAGCTTTATACACAAGTATCAGGTCGTGCTGGCCGAGCAGGTAAGCAAGGCGCCGTATATTTACAAACTCACCAACCTGATCACCCACTTTTATTAACGCTATTAGAGAAAGGCTATGATGCTTTTACCAAAGAAGCCTTACAAGAGCGACAAGCCACCTTCTTACCGCCTTATTCCAGCCATATAATGATCCGTTCAGAAGATCATAATAACCAACGTGCGCCTCAATTTTTACGGCAACTCAAACAGTTTTTTGAACAGCACCCAATGCGAGATCCCCATTTATGGGTTATGGGGCCTGTTCCTGCTATTCAAGCTAAACGTGGAGGGAACTATCGTTGGCAATTATTACTACAACATCCTTCGCGGGGTTATTTACAAAAATTAATGTCTGTCACTTATCCTCAAATTGTGGCTTTACCTGAAAGTAAGAAAGTAAAATGGAATATTGATGTTGACCCAACAGATTGTTGATCGTCTATTTATATCTATTTGAATATATTTTAGCCACATTTATGTTGATAATAAAATTCTGATTAAATACTAGTTACAGTTCAAGACTATTTATCAATTTTGCGAACTAACTCATAAAAACGATTGGTATCACACTTTTTATGCAAACTAGGTAACAGTATCTATTTAAAAAGCGGGTAGAATAACAATTTAGAATATTTCTCGAATTAAAACCGTCGATAAAATCTTTTTTTGAACACCGGCGGTTTTTTTGCAAATAAAAAAGCAATCGTTTAACTAAACCATCCAAAAGGGAGGTATGGGGTTTGCAACAGAATAATAAAGATAATACGCAAGCAACAATGAAAGATGTTGCCCTTGCAGCCGGCGTGTCCACAGCAACTGTGTCACGTACTTTAATGAATCCGGAAAAAGTATCCTCACAAACCCGTCAGAAAGTTGAACAGGCTGTTCTTGACGTGGGCTATTACCCACATAACCTGTCAAAAAATCTTAAGCGCAATGAGTCAAAAACGATCCTTGTGATCGTCCCTAACATCAGTGATCCTTTTTTTACTGATGTTGTGTGTGGCATTGAAGAAACTGCGGCACAACATGGTTATCTCGTTCTTATTGGTGATTGCAAACATCAGCAAAAACACGAAAATGCATTTATTAATCTCATTATCACCAAACAAATTGATGGTATGTTGCTTCTTGGTTCACATATTCCTTTTGATGTTTCCAAAGAAGAGCAAAAAAATTTGCCTCCAATGATTATGGCGAATGAATTTGCGCCTGAGCTCGAATTACCTACTGTTCATATCGATAATCTCACTGCATCTTTTAGAGCAACGCACTATTTACAACAAATGGGGCATAAGCGTATTGCTTGTATTACAGGTCCTGAAGATATGCCTTTATGCCGTTATCGTTTGCAAGGCTATATTCAAGCAATGCGTAGAACAGGTGTACCTTTACGTGAAGATTATATTATTCGTGGTGATTTTACCCATGAAAGCGGTGCAGAAAGTCTGAAAAAGCTAATTTCTTTACCTGAACCACCGACAGCCGTATTTTGCCATAGCGATATTATGGCAATTGGTGTGATGTGGCAGGCTAAAAAATTAGGATTGGAGCTACCAAGAGATCTCTCTGTAATTGGTTTTGATAATCTTGATATCACACGTTATAGCGAACCCGCACTAACTACGATGGAACAACCTCGTTATGAAATTGGACGTCAATCTATGTTGTTATTGCTCGATCAATTACAAGGTAGACCTGTTGCACCTGGTTCTCGTTTATTAGATTGCGAGCTAATTATAAGAGATAGTGTCTGTCAGCTTAAAAGCTAGGCAAAACACACTATGTTAAGTAACATATCGTTCGTGATACCAATTCCTTTAATTATCAGCGAATCGAACTGTGGCACAACGAGACTATGTGGGACGAGGGCAGACATCTGCTCGTCGCAAAAAAACAACGAAAAGTAAAAGTAAAAAGGCTGCTAAAGGGTTGCCTTTAACAACACTTATCACGGCAATCGCAATTGTGGCGCTGTTTATCGGCGGCCTCTATTTTATTACGCATAATAAAAAAGAAGCCGTAGAAACAGAACCAGCAATCACTGGGCAGCATCCAGCGAATAGTTTACCGCCTAAACCGCAAGAGCGTTGGCAGTACATTAAAGAACTGGAAAATCGTCAGGTGGGCACACCTTTATTGCCCGAATCGCCCTCTTCAGGTAGCCAGATTAATCCGAAAGCAACACTTTCACCTGAGCAGCTACGATTTTTACAACAAATTGAAGCAGATAAACGTCAACCTGCTGTTCAGTTACCCGAAGTCCCTTACAATGGGGAAGTTCCGCGCTCGCAAGTGATAGTAACACCACCAGCAACACCCCAGCCTTCTGTTGTTCAACAACCAACACAGGCTCAACCAGAGCAAGCGCCTGCACCTACTGTTGTTACACCGCCTAAACCTGCTGTTATTGAAGCAAAATTTTTAGTGCAATGTGGCTCATTTAAAAAGACAGAGCAAGCTGAATCAGTAAGAGCAACACTGGCTTTTTCTGGCGTTGAAAGTCGAGTAACAAAAGGCAATGATGGCTGGATACGCGTATTATCAGGCCCTTACAGTAAAGAACAAGCCAATTCAGTAAGTAGACAAGCCGCCGGTGCTGGCGTATCAGGTTGTATTCTTCGCTCTTCTGGGGGTTGAAAAATAAATTTTCTCCCCCACCTATAATTCTAATTCACATTACGGGCAGTGCTGTATTTCAAATATAGCTACTTCCCGTCTCATTTTTATTGATTAAACCAGGGGCTGACTCATGACTACAATCGTAAGTGTTCGCCGTAAGGGCCAAGTTGTAATCGGTGGTGATGGACAGGCGACGATGGGTAATACCGTCATGAAAGGCAATGTTCGCAAAGTACGCCGTCTTTATAACGACAAGGTCATTGCGGGATTTGCTGGCGGCACTGCTGATGCTTTTACTCTTTTTGAACTGTTTGAACGCAAATTAGAACTTCACCAAGGGCATTTAACCAAAGCTGCGGTAGAGCTAGCAAAAGATTGGCGTACAGACAGAATGCTACGCAAATTAGAAGCGCTACTTGCTGTTGCGGATGAAAACACATCCCTTATCATCACGGGTAATGGTGATGTTGTTCAACCAGAAAACGATTTAATTGCTATCGGTTCTGGTGGCCCTTATGCACAAGCAGCGGCAAGAGCTATGCTAGAAAATACTGAACTTTCTGCACGCGAAATCGCTGAAAAAGCGCTGAGTATCGCTGGAGATATCTGTATTTACACTAACCATAATGTCAACTTTGAAGAACTCTCTTCAAAAGAGTAAGGATTTGAGAGCATGTCTGAAATGACTCCTCGCGAAATAGCCAGCGAACTTGATAGATTTATTATTGGTCAAGATAAAGCGAAACGCGCTGTGGCAATTGCCCTACGTAACCGCTGGCGTCGTATGCAGCTCGACGAAGCGCTGCGCCATGAAGTAACACCTAAAAATATTCTGATGATTGGCCCTACTGGTGTGGGTAAAACTGAAATTGCACGTCGTTTAGCAAAATTAGCCAATGCACCTTTCATCAAAGTAGAAGCAACTAAATTCACAGAAGTGGGTTATGTGGGTAAAGAAGTTGATTCTATTATCCGTGACTTAACCGACTCTGCGGTCAAAATGGTGCGTAGCCAAGCGATTGATAAAAATCGTTTCCGTGCTGAGGAAATGGCTGAGGAACGCATTCTTGATGCACTTATTCCACCTGCAAAAAATAACTGGGGTGTCACAGAGCAAGCCTCTGAACCTTCAGCCGCTCGTCAATCTTTCCGTAAAAAATTACGCGAAGGTCAATTAGACGATAAAGAGATTGAAATTGAATTATCTGCAACACCAATGGGTGTTGAAATCATGGCTCCTCCAGGAATGGAAGAGATGACAAATCAATTACAATCTATGTTCCAAAATTTAGCTGGGCAAAAACAAAAAGCGCGTAAGATGAAAATCAAAGATGCGTTTAAGCTGATTGTTGAAGAAGAAGCCGCTAAATTAGTTAATCCTGAAGAGCTTAAACAACAAGCTATTGATGCAGTAGAACAACACGGTATTGTCTTTATTGATGAAGTAGACAAAATCTGTAAGCGTGGCGGTCAAAGTTCTGGCCCTGACGTTTCTCGTGAGGGTGTACAACGTGACCTCTTACCACTGGTTGAAGGTTGTACAGTTTCAACAAAACACGGTATGGTAAAAACAGACCATATCCTGTTTATTGCGTCAGGTGCTTTCCAAGTTTCCAGTCCTTCTGATTTAATTCCTGAGTTGCAAGGACGTCTGCCAATTCGCGTTGAACTTCAAGCGCTGACAGCAGAAGATTTTGAGCGTATTCTTACAGAGCCTAATGCATCGTTAACAAAACAGTATGAAGCTTTAATGGCAACCGAAGGGGTTTCTATTAGCTTTACTGAAGACGGTATTCGCAAAATTGCTGAATCAGCATGGCGTGTAAATGAAACAACCGAAAATATCGGTGCTCGTCGTTTACATACTGTTTTAGAACGCTTAATGGAAGAAATTTCCTACGATGCAAGCGAACGACAAGGCCAATCTATATTGATTGATGCAGAATATGTGAAACAGCATCTGGATGAGCTTGTAGCAGATGAAGATCTGAGTCGATTTATTTTATAATCAACTTGTGCGATCCTTATCAGCAATATTTACGTGGGAGGCTTGCCTCCCATTCTTATTTTTATAATAACAACGAACATGAGTATCGAATTTCAGCATGAGCTCTCTAAATTCCACTAGCCGGACTCAAGCCTGGCTTGAAAGTTTACGACCCAAAACACTGCCTTTAGGGTTAATTGCCATTGTGACTGGTTCCGCATTAGCGTATTGGATGGGGCATTTTGAGCTACCTATTGCACTGCTTGCTATTTTGACAGCGGGTACATTACAAATTCTATCAAACCTTGCTAATGACTACGGTGATGCAGTAAAAGGCACTGATACAGAAGAGCGTTTAGGGCCACTTCGTGGAATGCAAAAAGGCGTAATAACAGCAGCTCAAATGAAAAAAGCGCTGATCCTTAATGTTATTATTTCCTGTATCTGTGGTATTGCACTGATTATTGTCGCCTGTAAAAAGCCAGAAGACGCTATTGGCTTCTTAGTGATGGGATTACTCGCCATTGTCGCAGCCATTACCTATACCGTAGGCCGACGCCCTTATGGCTATATGGGATTAGGTGATATTTCTGTCTTAATATTCTTTGGTTGGCTAAGTGTCATCGGAACTTATTACTTACAATCTAACACCTTCGATATTGTCACCCTACTTCCAGCTACAGCCTGTGGTTTACTATCTGTCGCCGTTCTAAACATTAACAATATGCGCGATTTAGAAAGTGATACCCAAGCGGGTAAGAATACATTAGCCGTTCGCTTAGGCCCTGCTGGCTCACGAACTTACCATACCTGTGTCATTTTTCTCTCTATTGCTTGCTTAATTATCTTCACGCTTTTGTATATGCACCGCTGGACAGCATGGCTATTCTTACTCGCAACACCAATGCTTTTATTGCATATTAAACGTGTTAATGCCGATCATTCTGGTGAAGCGATGCGCCCTTTACTTGAACATATGGTAAAAGCAGCACTACTCACTAACGTGCTCTTCTCTTTAGGTTTAGTTTTAGAATAATTTAGCCCGATTGTTGATTTGACTCACTGAATTTTCAGTGAGTCTTTTGCCAACAGCCCCTGTTAAGGGATATACTGGCTTTTCCTGTGGCAACCTGACGTAATCTCCTATGAAATATGATACTTCTGAACTCTGTGATATCTATCAAGAAGATATCAATGTCGTAGAACCGCTTTTCTCAAACTTTGGTGGTCAAAGTGCCTTTAGTGGGCAAATCATCACCGTGAAATGTTTTGAGGATAATGGCCTGCTTTATGACTTACTTGAAGAAAATGGCAAAGGCCGTATTCTTTTAGTCGATGGCGGTGGCTCTGTACGTAAAGCCTTAATTGATGCTGAACTCGCACAACTTGCCGTTTCTAATGAATGGGAAGGTATTGTGGTTTACGGTGCAGTGCGTCAAGTTGACGCATTATCAGAGCTTGATTTAGGTATTCAAGCCATGGCGGCAATACCCGCAGGTTGCCCAAGTGAAGGTATTGGTGAAAGTGATATCCGCGTCAATTTTGGCGGTGTTACGTTCTTCTCTGGTGATTATCTTTATGCCGATAACACAGGGATTATCTTATCAGAAGAGCCTTTAGGCTTAGATGAAGATTTAATTGAAGAATAATTTTACTTTTATCTGCTTTCTTATGATTTAAGATACAAAAGCCACCGTCTGGTGGCTTTTGTTTTTAGGCTTCAGAGACAAAACAAAGACAATTATTGTACATCTTCCATTTTGCCTAACAGGGCGCGTAAACGCTCTTGCCAGCTTGATTGCTCTTGTTTCAGTTCTTCGTTTTCACGAACAAGCGCTTCTTGCGATCCTTTAGTTGCTTGAACTTCTTGGCTCAGCGCATCATTTTTTTCTTTTAGCTCTTCAATTTCCATCTGTAATAACGTGATGGTATCAATAGCTTGTTGTACTTTTGATTCTAACTTTTCGAAAACTTCAAATGACATACTGTAATCCCCCATATAATCGATACTTCCGATTGTAAGTAGCCTATCAACAACTGTCTAGCATCTTCCGTGGAATTACATTCTTTTTTCAATTTATCAAAAACACTGGTCAGATCACATTACAAATGTCGAACAAGTCACTAATTAAGAGCGTTTTCACTCATTTTCTTGATGAGACACACAAATTTCAATTTCGCTTATTCTCGTTTACGCTCATTAACGATAAATTTACAGTTATCTTTTCAATTCGAAAAGAATACTAACAATAAATAACCCTCTTTCAGGATAGAATATATGAGCCAGACGAAAACCTCTCTTACAGGTCAATGTCTTTCTGAGTTTATCGGAACCGCATTGCTAGTCTTCTTCGGCCTTGGTTGTGTTGCAGCAGCACGTATCGCTGGTGCTCAGCTAGGTCTTTGGGAGATAAGTATTATCTGGGGGCTGGGTGTTGCCTTAGCCGTTTATCTTACCGCGGGCACATCTGGTGCTCACCTGAACCCTGCTGTTACCGTTGCATTTTGGTTGTTTGCCTGCTTTGAGCGCAGAAAAGTTGTTCCTTATATTATTGCACAAATGCTAGGTGGCTTCTTTGCTGCTGCTGTTGTTTACTTTATGTACTACAGCGTTTTTCTCGACTACGAACAAGTTAATGGCATTGTCAGAGGCTCACAAGAAAGTCTCTTCACTGCCGGTGTATTCTCTACTTATCCCGCAGCTCAAATTTCTGTTGCACAAGCCTTTGTTGTCGAAATCATTATCGCCGTTATCTTAGTTGGCTTAATTTTAGCACTTACTGATGACGGTAACGGGGTTCCTAAAGGTCCTCTAGCTCCTCTATTAATCGGTATTTTAATCGCTGTTATTGGTGGTGCATTTGGTCCATTAACCGGATTCGCCCTAAACCCTGCCCGTGACTTTGGTCCGAAACTGGTTGCGTACTTTGCTGGCTGGGGTGATATTGCACTGACTGGTGGACGTGATATTCCTTATTTCTTAGTTCCAATGATTGCTCCATTTATCGGTGGTATCTTGGGTGCATTGGCTTACCGTAAATTAATTGGCCGTCACTTACCTTGCGATACCTGCAAAATTGAAGACGATAAATAATACTTAGAGCAAGATTGTTGATTATCAGAACAGGTTACTAACATGACAACAGAAACAAATACATCAAGCGAAAAAAAATACATTGTTGCACTTGATCAGGGTACAACCAGCTCACGTGCCGTAGTTATTGATCACGATGCAAATATCGTCAGTATCTCACAACGCGAATTCACTCAAATTTATCCTAAGCCAGGCTGGGTTGAACATGATCCAATGGAAATTTGGGCAACACAAAGTGCAACCTTAGTTGAAGTATTAGCAAAAGCAGATATTCCATCTGATCATGTAGCGGGTATTGGTATCACAAACCAACGTGAAACCACCATTGTATGGGATAAAGAAACGGGTAAACCTGTTTATAACGCAATTGTATGGCAATGTCGTCGTACTGCCGATTTCTGTACCCGCTTAAAAGATAAAGAAGGTGTTGAAGAATATATTCGTCAAAATACTGGTTTAATGGTTGACCCCTATTTCTCTGGTACAAAATTAAAATGGATCCTCGACAACGTCGAAGGTGCGCGTGAAAAAGCAGAAAATGGCGAGTTGTTATTCGGTACTGTCGATACTTGGTTAGTTTGGAAAATGACACAAGGTCGTGTTCACGTTACCGATTTCACTAACGCTTCACGTACCATGTTATTTAACATCCACTCTTTAGATTGGGATCAGAAAATCCTCGATTTGCTGGATATTCCTCGCAATATGTTACCAAAAGTGGTGCCATCTTCAGAAGTTTATGGCCAAACCAACATTGGTGGTAAAGGGGGTACTCGTATTCCTATCGCGGGTATGGCAGGTGACCAACAAGCTGCACTTTATGGTCAACTTTGCGTACAAAGTGGTATGGCGAAAAATACCTATGGTACAGGCTGCTTCTTACTGATGAATACAGGTACAGAAGCTGTTCGCTCTAATCATGGTTTGTTAACAACTATCTGCTGTGGCCCTCGTGGCGAAGTGAACTATGCCTTAGAAGGTGCCGTATTCGTTGGTGGTGCATCCATTCAATGGCTACGTGATGAGTTAAAACTTATTGATGAAGCAACTGACTCTGAATACTTTGCAACTAAGGTTAACGATACTAATGGTGTCTATGTTGTTCCTGCCTTTACCGGCTTAGGCGCACCATATTGGGATCCGTATGCCCGCGGTGCTATCTTTGGTTTAACCCGTGGTGCTAACCGTAATCATATTATTCGTGCAACCTTAGAATCTATCGCTTACCAAACACGTGATGTTTTAGATGCAATGCAAGCCGATTCCGGTGCACGTTTACAATCATTGCGTGTTGATGGTGGTGCGGTTGCCAATAACTTCTTGATGCAATTCCAGTCCGATATTTTAGGCACTCGTGTTGAACGTCCTGTTGTCCGTGAAAGTACAGCATTAGGTGCGGCATTCCTTGCGGGTCTTGCTATTGGTTTCTGGAATGATTTAGAAGAAGTTAAAAATAAAGCGGCAATTGATAAAGAATTCCGCCCTGGTATTGAAACCACTGAACGTAACTATCGTTACAATGGTTGGAAAAAAGCCGTTGCCCGAGCACAAGAATGGGAAGATCGCGGTTAATAATTTAAAAGTTGAGAGAGAAGTAGCCTAGGCTACAAAACCAAAATGCCGAGAAATTCTATTCTCGGCATTTTTTATTTAATTTACTACGCTAATGATCTAAATAGTATGTTCTTCATGGCTAAAACGGTGAGCCAAAGGAAGCCAACAAAGCATAATAGCCACTGACATAGCAAACATAATCATACCTAAGCTAAATTGATTGTGTTGTGGTAATAAGGCTGAAAACCATGTTGCAACACCTGATCCCACATTTTGTAATCCCCCCACCAGAGCACCCGCAGAGCCTGCTAAATACGGAAATGGCTCCATTGCACCCGTTGTTGCTAATGGAAATAACATACCAGCACCAAAGAAAAATAGTGCGGCAGGTACCAGAAGAGTCCAAATATTAATGATATTTAGCCAACCGGGGAGCCACATTAAAATACCGGCTGATAAACAACAAAAAACAGAGTGCCACATCAATTGCACAAAGGTTTTACCTTCACGACCAGCATACCAAGCCCCAAAGAATGCGGCAGGGATCGGTAAAATAAATAATATACTGATAGTAATACTATTTAAGCCTAATACTCCGCCCATTAAGACACCGCTTGATGCCTCAAAAACCGCAATACCTGATAATGCACAAATTAGCATAATCAAAAATGCACTGAAGGTACTATTGGAAAGTAGCAAGTAAAATGAGGACAGCATTTTACGTTTCTCAACTTGTACTGGGCGAGTTTCGGGCATCCAACGATACATACAAAAAAGAACACTACTTCCCAATAATAATAAGAAGATATAACACGCATGCCAGCCAAAGAAGTGAGCGACAACACCACCAATCATCGGCGCTAATAATGGGCTAACTAAAACCCCCATGTTTAACAAACTATTGGCGTAACGTAATGCCGTACCTGTATATAAATCACGAGGTTGAGTACGTGTCATGACACCGGCCACACCTGTTCCCATCCCTTGTAAGGTACTTGCAATAACCAGCGTGGTTAAATTTTGTGAGAAAATCGCTACCAGTGTTGATAAACAAAAAATCGTCATTCCGACTAAAATAACAGGGCGACGCCCTACTTTATCGGAGATAGGCCCATAAATGAGCTGTGAAAAACCATAAGAAAAAAGATAAGCACCCATTACTTGCTGTACAGCACCTGTCGGCTCACCAAAATAAACCGCCATATCCGCAATCACTGGAACATAGATGGTTTGCGTCATTTGACCCACAGCAACCAGTGCAATTATCAATAATAATAGATTTGCATGCTCTAACTTTCTCATTTCTTTTCTTTGCTCAGGAATTTCAAATAAATAAATTAACGGACAGGCGTACACTACAGAGAATTTATAAAAATAAACTCTGCAAAATATACACCTTTTAAGAATGAGACTAAGTTAACAAATTTGTAGAAATTTGCGAGATAGTCAGCAATTTTTGTACACCGCCTAATGTCAGAGAAAAACACCATAATTGTCAATATAAATGTACATATTGTGTCATTCATTGACAAAATTTCAGATAAATAACATCACCACATCATCTTGATAAATAAAAAATCGCTTCCTATTTAGAATGAATAAGCGACATAAACGCGTTTATCGTAAGGAGATAACCTCTATGGCAAATTGGGTGAATGGAAAAGTTATCCAAGTTAATCGCTGGACTGACACGTTAATAAGTCTTGTTGTAAATGCCCCAGTTGATAAATTTACAGCGGGGCAATTTGCAAAATTAGCATTAGATATTGATGGCGAACGAGTGCAACGTGCCTATTCTTATGTGAATGCGCCGAATGATCCTAACTTAGAATTTTATCTGGTGACTGTACCCGAAGGAAAATTAAGCCCTAAATTAAGTGCTCTAGAAATAGGGGATGAATTACTTGTCACAGAACAAGCTAGTGGCTTTTTTGTATTAGAAGAAGTTCCTAGTGCCAATACACTTTGGATGCTTTCTACAGGAACAGCCATAGGGCCTTTTTTATCAATTTTACAATTAGGCCAAGATCTGGATAGATTTGAAAATATCGTTCTTGTTCATGCAGTTCGATATGCTAATGACTTAAGTTATCTCCCTTTAATGGAAAAACTCGTTGAGCGTTACCAAGGGAAATTACGTATTCAAACTATTGTTAGCCGTGAGAATCATATTGGCTCATTAACAGGTCGTATCCCTGCATTAATTGAAAGTGGTGCCTTAGAAAAAACGGTAGGCTTAACCATTTCCCCAGAAGAGAGCCATATTATGTTATGTGGTAACCCACAAATGGTAAGAGATACCCAACAACTATTAAAAGAACAACGAGAAATGCGTAAACACTTACGGCGTAAACCGGGGCATATCACCAGTGAACAATATTGGTAATATGAACAGAAGAATAAATAAGGGCAATTTTCTCTTTTGCCCTTATCTGATTTATTTTAATAAAAAGGATTAACGCCAGCGACGGTAATTCACTTGCTCTGTGTGTTTACCAAAGTAGTTTTCACTTTGATTGCCAATAAATACACCACAATCAAGCAACATAATCATCCCAATAAAGGAAGGAAGAAAACGCCCCATCGCCCATTGCCAAAAAGGTTCTAAACTGCTTGTATCAGCCAGTCCCAGCATCACGGCAAGTAAAAGCAATAAAAGCCATATTCCTCTTTTATTTCTATCATGGAGTCTTTTAGTAAAAATCGCACACAAAGGATACAGAATAAAGAAGATCAATATCCACGTTACAATGGCAGGTAATGGATAAATCATATCATTGATAATAAAAAGGCCTAAAAAAAGAGCAAAACAAGCACCTAAACCTGCCCAGAAATCACGGCGTCCAATTCGCCCTTTGAATGAAAATGCCCAATGTTGTAAGGTCATAAATTCTCAATAATTTACTTAATGTGTGAATTACACTGTCCATTTAGTATCAAATAATACAGACTAGTCAATAACAGCACTGACAAACGGAGGACAGATGATAAAAGAAAGTACACTTTCTACGTTATACCTGATAATCATAAGCATTGCTCTTTGTTTGCCAACTACTGTTTTTGCAACAGGGATATCTGTCGCACAAAAGCAGCCCACTAAAGATGATATCGCCTATCTTAAACAGGATGCACCCGTTTTTGAGATAACGATCCCGGAGCTACGAGCAAAATTCAACCAACAAAATCCATTGCTCTCGCTTAATGAATATAAAATTATCACTAATCACGATATTGCCATTCCGCTTGTCAGAGCCGCAACTCGTATTACACCTTATCTTTACTCTTCAGCAATATTAGAACGTGGTAGTGAAAAAATTAAAAGCCTACAACTGACGCTTATCCACACACCAGACTCACCTGAATTAGAAAAAATGAACCGTGAGTTCACCACACAATATATTATGACTTTGATCGCTCAATTTGACCCTTCAATAACGCCTACACAAATTCAAGAAGTTCTCGATTTGTTTGCATTTAAAAACCAAACTCCGGCTTATGTAAGCCATAATGTTGGCGCAATCCGCTATATTATTGCGCATGAAGGTGAACAATTAACAACCTTTGCCATTGAACCGATTAAGCTTTCTTTAAACAGCAAGATCGTTTCAGCTATTCCGTGATAAAAAACAAAGCTATTCTATTCATTGTTCTCTATACTGTTGTGTATCAACAGAATTCATGTTTATTAGCAAACTAAATTTAAACCACTCGGTTGGAGGAAAAGTTATGCGCCATCCATTAGTCATGGGTAACTGGAAACTCAACGGCAGCATTCATATGGTTCATGAATTAATTGCTGCACTACGTAAAGAAGTTAGCGGTGTTGCAGGTTGTGATGTTGCTATCGCACCACCCGCAGTTTACCTATGCCAAGCACGCCATGAGATTGGTGGAAGCCGTATTGCATTAGGTGCTCAAGATACAGGTGTTAACTTATCGGGCGCTTTTACTGGTGAAACTTCAGCAGAAATGCTGAAAAACGTTGATGTTAAATACGTTATCATTGGTCACTCTGAGCGTCGTACTTATCATAAAGAATCTGACGAGTTTATCGCTCAAAAATTCGGCGTGTTAAAAGAGCTAGGTTTAACACCAGTATTATGTATTGGTGAAACCGAAGCAGAAAACGAAGCGGGTAAAACACAAGAAGTCTGTGCTCGCCAAATTGATGCTGTTTTAAATGCTCATGGTGCAGCTGCATTTAAAGATGCGGTTATTGCTTATGAACCAATCTGGGCTATCGGTACCGGTAAATCTGCAACTCCAGCACAAGCGCAAGCTGTTCATAAATTTATTCGTGATCATATCGCGAAGAAAGATGCCGCTATCGCTGAACAAGTTATCATCCAATATGGTGGCTCTGTTAACGATAAAAATGCAGCTGAACTGTTTGGTCAACCAGACATTGATGGCGCATTAGTCGGTGGCGCTTCACTGAAAGCTGATGCATTTGCCGTTATCGTTAAAGCAGCAGCACAAGCGAAAGCGAAAAAATAATTTTTATCTTTCAGGCTTACGCCTTTAATGGATAAAAAATAAAGAAAATCACCTTGCTGAATATAAAACCAGAAGGTGATTTTTTTGTTTTTGCTTTATGACACATCAACGACGACTTATTTCATCAAACACACCACCTGTCGCAAAATGTATTTTCTGTGCTGATTGCCAATCACCAAAAACCTCATCAATCGTAAATAGTTCGAGTTTTGGGAAACTGTTCTGGTATTTCTCAGCAATCACTTTATCTCTAGGGCGATAATAGTTTTTTGCTGCAATCTCTTGTCCCTGTGGTGAGTAAAGATAGTCTAAATATGCTGTGGCAATTTCTTGTGTTCCTCGTTTATCGACAATTTTATCCACTACAGATACCGTAGGCTCTGCAAGAATAGAAACCGAAGGTGTAATAATCTCAAACTTATCGGCACCTAATTCATTAATTGCCAATAATGCCTCGTTTTCCCATGCAATCAATACATCACCAATACCCCGCTCAACAAATGTATTGGTTGCGCCTCGCGCTCCTGAATCTAACACTTCAACTTGCTGATAAAGTGCTTTCACGAATGCTTTTGCTTTTTCGCTATCTTGATGATTAGCTTTTAACCCATATCCCCAAGCGGCAAGATAGTTCCATCTTGCACCACCAGAAGTTTTAGGGTTAGGTGTAATAATGGAAACACCCGGGTTTATCAGTGAATTCCAATCTGTTATCTGCTTAGGATTTCCTTTTCTCACCAGAAAAACAATCGTTGAAGTGTAAGGAGCGGAGTTATCAGGTAGTCGTGTTATCCATTGCTTATCAATACTTCCTCTTTGTGCAATCGCATCAATATCATAGGCAAGAGCTAATGTCACAACATCAGCCTCAATACCATTAATAACCGACGTGGCTTGTTTTCCTGATCCACCATGCGATTGACGAATAGTGACTCTATCTCCCGTTTTCTGTTCCCAATATTGACTAAATGCTTGGTTATATTGTTGATAAAGCTCCCTTGTCGGATCATAAGAAACATTTAATAACTGAATATCTTTAGCCCATAAATTATTAGAAAAAAGCAATGCAACTAAAGTCGTTGATAATAAACCCCATTGTTTAAACATATCGCTCCATCCCCTATCGTTAAATATTTAGCTAGGCTGACAGAAAGTTTTATAACGATGAAATAACAAAAAGCCGATTGATATACACAACAGGAATATAACTATCTATACAAGGGATGTTAGGCAATGTTGATGGAGAATAAGATTATTAAATGAAATGTTTTCACTCGAGAAACTACTCTGACACGGAGACAACATGTATCAGAGTAGTTCACGAATAAGGATAGTACTCAGAAAGGCTAGGGTATTACGATAACACTATTGATTAATAGAGTTTTTTCGCTGTTTCATACCAATCAGCTTTAAAGACACGTTTCATATTCATAACCGCATCAATAATATCATGGTGAACCAGCTTTTCATTTTGAATACCAACACAACGACCGCCGTAACCTTCTAATAGCAGTTGTACAGAATAAGCACCCATACGTGAGGCTAAAATACGATCGTAAGCAACAGGGGAACCACCACGTTGAATATGACCTAATACTGTTGCACGTGTTTCATGTTTAGTTTCAGCTTCAATAAAACGAGCTAATTCATGCACATCACAAACGTGTTCTGTGATTGCGACGATTGCGTGGCGTTTACCACGTTCAATACCTGCTTTGATTTCCGCCAGTAGCTCATCGCGATTAAACGGTAATTCTGCCTCAGGTAGAACAACAAATTCACATCCACCTGCAATTGCCGCAGACAAGGTTAAGTCACCACAATAACGGCCCATCACTTCTACGATAGAGATACGTTTGTGAGACGTTGAAGTATCACGTAAACGGTCGATTGCTTCAACTGCCGTTTCTAACGCCGTGAAATAACCAATGGTGTAGTCAGTACCTGCTACGTCATTATCGATTGTGCCGGGTAAACCGATACAAGGAAAACCAGCTTCCGTTAATTTTTTCGCACCTAAATAAGAACCATCACCGCCAATAACAACTAAAGCATCAAGCTCATTTTGTTTCATGTTATCGATGGCAACAGCACGCACATTGTCTTCACGGAATTCAGGAAAACGAGCAGAACCAAGGAATGTACCACCACGGTTGATCATATCTGACACGCTAAAACGGTCGAGTTTTTTCATGCGATTTTCATATAGCCCCATATAGCCATCAAAAATCCCATAAACCTCTAAACCTTCACTTAGTGCGGCACGAACAACACCACGGATCGCGGCATTCATTCCGGGTGCATCACCACCACTTGTTAAAACCCCAATTCTTTTGATCCCATTGACCATGATTACCTCTGATTCTTATTCGATGTAATTATTGCAAAATTGTTGGAATAACTTTTTATTTCAATATCGGCTTATCTGGTGTTATTTTCCGATATCGCAAATGCTGAATTGATTCAACAATACCATTGTACGCATATTTTTTACCAGTTCATCATTATCGTACATTTTTTTTCATAAACTTGATGCGCATTAAACTAATCAGACAGTCTGTATAAAGTTTAGACTATCTTATCTCAAATGTGTTTCTCTAATAAGTTAACACTTTTTATACAGACACTTTACTGCCTTTTTGCATTCACCTCAAAAAAACGCTATTTATGCTAAAAAATAGCATCGGCATATTTTGATAAATATTCAGTTTTTCTCTAGTACAGCATTCTATCTAACGTTTATCTCTCTATTTCGTGATGACATTCATTCAACGAAAATAATTATCTAAGGTACATTTGTGACCCACAGCAAAGTTCTCTGGGTGATTTACCGCTTTTCAACCTAGACTGATACAGTAGAACTCACACTTACATAGGAGGTTTTATGTTTGATTTAACGGGTAAAATCGCTTTGGTTTCAGGTGGTGCAAAAGGCATTGGTAAAGGTATTGTCATCGCCCTAAAAAAGAGTGGAGCTAAGGTGATTATTGCGGATATTGATGATGTTGCTGGCAATAAAACAAAACAAGAATTAAATGTCGGTTTTATGCACCTGGATGTCACTCAGCAATCCGCCTGTGAAAAAGTGGTTGATGATGTCGTAAAAGAATATGGCAAACTTGATATTCTTTGTTCCAATACTGGCATTTTCCCTCAAGCAACGATTAAAGAGATGACCGAAGCTGATTGGGATAAAATGCATACAGTTAATTTAAAAGGTATGTTTTTTTTAGTGAAAGCAGCACTTCGTGTAATGGAGAAACAAAAACAAGGTCGCGTGATTATTACCTCATCCATTACAGGAGCAATCACAGGCTATCCAGGTTGGAGCCACTACGGCGCAAGTAAAGCAGGACAACTTGGCTTTATGCGTAGCGCAGCATTAGAATATGCTCGTCATGGTATTACCATTAATGCCGTGATGCCTGGAAATATCCTCACTGAAGGCTTACAAGCCCAAGGTGAAGCATATTTAAATCAGATGAAGGCTTCTATCCCAACACATACTTTAGGTGAGCCAGAAGATATCGGCTACGCCACCGCCTTCTTTGCCTCAAATGAAGCAAAATATATTACAGGCCAGACAATTATCGTCGATGGTGGACAGATTTTACCTGAATCACCAGAGGCGTTGTTGTAGATTTCGGGCAAAAAAAAGCCCCTCTCCAGAGGGGCTGCAAAAGACAGGGATGGTGTCTATGGCAAGGAAAAAACTTCGTTGTTGCTACTTACTCTCTAACTAGGTACTGCTGCACTACACTCTTACTTACTTCATTACTAATTCTGTTGACCTTGTTGGTCAAAATCTGACATTTGCTGTTGGTAATTCTTTTCCAACTGCGCTTTCTGTTCTGGAGTTAATAACTGATACATCTGATTATGGACTTTCGCCATTTCAACATGGCGCTCAATCGCTTGTTTATCCATATCCTGCATTTGTGCTCTTACTGCAGCTTCATCAAATTGAGGTGCAGTAACTAATTTATGCATATTCTCATGACGTTGACGGTAGTTTCCGTTATATCTGTCTTGATGATGCTGGCGCATTAAATCGCGCATTTGAGTACGTTGTTGCTCGGTTAATGTGATGCCGTTAAACATATGAGATCCACCATAATTGCGACCCATCATATGTCCACCGTTATTCATCATATGGCCACGTTGTCCGCGGTGACCTCTATAATCACGGTCGCCATGCATACCATAGCCATAACCGCAGTGATAATTACCATTATATTGTTGCTCAGTAGGCGGATTGGTATTTGCGGTTTCTGCTAATACCACCGTCGGAGCTGCTAAAAACATTGATGCTAATGCAACTACTGCTACTTTACGCATTGCTCTTACTCCTAAACTCGGTGATTAATACCGACCTAATTAATGCTACCTAAATATGTGTAATTCTTTGCTATGTGGATTACTATACAGTTGCGGCTGCAAACTAGCGTCAGAGCGTGTAAAAGAACGTAAAGTCATAGATTCGCGCTATTTATTATCGTATTTTTCTCTTGGAGGAATTGACGAATGCATAAAATCTTATTAGTGGATGACGATCGCGAATTAACATCGCTATTGAAAGAACTGCTTGAAATGGAAGGCTTTAATGTTGTAATCGCCTCTGATGGCGAACAAGCACTTAAACTTTTGGATGCTTCTATCGACTTGTTATTACTGGATATTATGATGCCACGTAAAAACGGGATTGAGACACTCAAAGAGTTACGCCAAAATTTCCAGACCCCTGTCATCATGTTAACGGCAAGAGGCAGTGATCTTGACCGAGTACTTGGTTTAGAACTTGGTGCTGATGACTATTTACCAAAACCTTTTAATGATAGAGAACTGGTTGCTCGTATCAGAGCTATTTTACGTCGTTCTAACTGGAGTGAACAAAAACAGACTGATAGCAATACATCTCCAACATTACAGGTTGATAAACTACAACTTAACCCAGGCCGACAAGAAGCGAGTTTTGATGACGAACCGCTAGAGTTAACAGGAACTGAGTTTACTTTGCTTTATCTACTTGCCCAGCATTTGGGACAAGTCGTATCACGCGAACATCTAAGTCAAGAAGTGCTTGGTAAGCGCTTAACACCTTTTGATAGAGCGATTGATATGCATATTTCCAATTTACGCCGTAAATTACCAGAAAGAACAGATGGACAACCGTGGTTCAAGACTTTACGTGGACGTGGTTATCTGATGGTTTCAATAACTTGATAAATATTCTTTATGATAAATAGTCTGTCAGCGCGTATTTTTGCAATATTCTGGCTGACGCTAGCATTAGTTCTTATGCTAGTTATGATGGTTCCAAAGCTGGACTCGCGCCAGCTTACACCTCTTTTAGAGAGTGAATACCGTCAAGGTGTTATGCTAGAACAACATATCGAAGCGGAATTAGCTCAAGATCCCGCGAACGATCTCCTTTGGTGGCGTCGATTAATTCGCGCTATTGATAAATGGGCACCTCCTGGTCAGCGTTTAATTATCGTAACCAGTGAAGGACGCATTATCGGCGCTCAACGTAATGAGATGCAGGTTGTCAGAAATTTTATTGGTCAATCTGATAACGCCGATCACCCTAAAAAGAAAAAATATGGCCGTTCTGAGATGTTAGGGCCATTTTCAGTAAGAGATGGTGAAGATCATTACCAGCTTTATCTTGTTCGTCCATCAAGTAGCCCCCAATCTGATTTTATCAACTTATTATTTGATAAACCGTTATTGCTACTCATATTTACCATGCTTATCAGCACACCGTTATTAGTGTGGCTTTCTTGGAGCCTAGCAAAACCAGCAAGACAACTTAAGAATGCGGCTGATGATGTTGCGAAAGGTAATTTACGTCCTCATCCTGAACTAGAAACGGGTCCTCAAGAGTTTTTAGCAGCAGGCACCAGCTTTAATCAGATGATAAGTGCCCTCGAACGCATGGTTGAGGCACAACAACGATTGATTTCTGATATTTCTCACGAGCTTCGCACACCATTAACACGCTTACAATTAGCGAGTGCATTGTTGCGTCGTCGTAGTGGTGAAAGCAAAGAGCTAGAACGTATCGAAACAGAAACTCAGCGCCTTGATGGTATGATTAATGACTTGCTGGTACTTTCTCGTAATCAACATAAAAATGAGTTATTACGTGAAACGGTAAAAGCCAACGAGCTATGGGATGACATTTTAGATAACGCTAAATTTGAAGCTGAACAAAGTAATAAGACACTGCAAGTTACAACGCCTCCGGGAGCATGGCCTATTTACTGCAATCCATATTCTCTGGCGAGTGCATTTGAAAATATTGTTCGTAATGCCCTGCGTTATTCAAATTCTCGCATTGAAGTTGCCTTTACTGAACAAAATCAAGGTATCACCATTATTGTTGATGATGATGGCCCAGGTGTTAGCCCTGAAGATAGAGAACATATCTTCCGACCATTTTATCGCACTGACGAAGCAAGAGATCGTGAATCAGGTGGCACAGGCTTAGGATTAGCCATTGTTGAAACAGCAGTAAGCCAACATAGAGGTCATGTTAAAGCCGATGACAGCCCATTAGGCGGGCTGAGGGTTGAGATTTGGTTGCCGAGAGCGGGAAAATAAGCCTAATGCCAATTAAATTTATTTAAATTACATAAAGAACCACTAGTCATTCAAATCTTATGATTAGTGGTTTTATTTTTATGTTATCTGTAAATATAGTTTTTCATTTCAATAATATTGTACTGAATAACATAATCAGATAACAATCATCTCTAAATATATCACTTATTACACTTTTATAACTTAACCAACAGACTATCTAATAATATTACCCCAGCCATGCATTACCGCATTTCATAAAGCTCTCTTTAAGACTAATATATTTACATTGTGTATAATAACAAAACTATACAACACAGCATGAACTCTGGGTACTTTCCCAGTGCGGTAGCTATATTTTTAGCTTTCAGAGAATCAGTTAATGAATACAATAACAGTCACAAGCCCATTGTTCCCACCATTAGAAACTTTAGAACCTTACTTAAAAGATATATGGAATAAAAAATGGCTAACGAACAATGGGTATTATCACCAATGCCTTGAAAACGCGCTTTGTGAATACTTAGATGTCCCTTATATCAGTTTATACTCGAATGGAACATTAGCCTTAATAGCAGCAATCAATGCATTAGAACTTGAAGGTGAGGTGATAACGACACCATATAGTTTTGTTGCAACAAGTCACGCTCTATTACACAGCAATATCTCTCCTGTCTTTGTTGATATCGAACCAGATACCTATAATATCGATCCCAGTAAAATAGAAGCTGCAATCACAGATAAAACAAGTGCTATTTTACCTGTTCATGTTTATGGTCGCCCATGTAATTATGAAGCAATACAAAAAATTGCAGATAAGTATAATATTCCTGTCATTTATGATGCAGCTCATGCCTTTGGCGTTAAAGAAAATAACCGCTCAATATTAAACAATGGTGATCTATCTATTTTAAGTTTTCACGCAACTAAAACTTACTCCACCATCGAAGGGGGAGCAATTATTTGTCACACCAAAGAAATGAAAGAAAAACTCGATAGATATAAAAACTTTGGTTACACAAATGAAACAGTAATTGATGAGTTAGGCTTCAATGCGAAACTCAATGAAGTACAAGCTGCATTTGGCCTAGCTACATTAAACTATATCGATGAAGCAATAGATAAAAGAAGAAAAGTCTCTGAGTTTTATCATGCTCATTTGAGTAATATACCTGGCATTACTCTACCTAATATACCAGAAAACTTAATGTGGAATTATTCTTACTATCCTATAATAATCGATGAAAATAAATATAGTAAAAAAAGAGATGAGCTTTATCTAAAATTAAAAGATAATAATATAATCAGCCGTCGATATTTTTACCCATTAATCACTGACTTTAATATTTACAACCAATACAAAGTAGAAACACCAATTGCAAAAAAAATATCTGAAAGTGTTATTTGCCTACCAATTCATCATTTATTAAGTAATGATGATTTAAACAGAATTATAAATGTTATTAAAAGCTAAAAAATGACAATAAATAAGTTAAAAACACCTCTTCCTGAAAAAGAAATAATTGATAGATGGAGCTCTGAAGAGGTTATCATTAGTGTAATATGCTGCACGTATAATCAAGAAAAATATATAGAAGACACTATACTTGGTGTGCTTTGCCAAAATACATCTTATAGATATGAATTTATTATACATGATGATTGCTCTACAGATTCAACATCAAATATAATAAAAAAATATGCAAACAACTACCCCACTATAATTAAACACATCATTCCATCTAAAAATATTTATTCACAAGGTTTAAAACCTTCGGTTAATGCTCTATCATTTTCTAATGGGAGTTATATAGCATTATGCGAAGGAGATGATTTTTGGATAGATAATAAAAAACTTGAAAAACAAATAAATATTTTAGAAAAAAACAAAGATATTAACATTTGCTTTAGTTCTGCATATACATTAGAACAAGATGGAAAAATAAATGTAATAGCTAATTATAGTAAAACTTCATTTATTACACCTTTATCAGAAGTTATTAGACAAGGTGGTGCATATATGCCTACTGCATCACTTGTATTTAGACGTAATGTAGCATTAGAATTTAAAAAATATTTTGAGAAAGCACCCGTTGGTGATTATTATTATCAAATATTAGGGAGTATCGACAATGGAGCCCTTTACTTACCAGATATTACATGTGTATATCGAATTAATGCTTTAGGATCATGGTCTCTATCAAAATTAACAATCAACGAAGAAAAATTAAAAAAAGAACTAATTGAACACGAGAAACACCTTACAAAATTAATAACATTAGGTGCAAATAGAGAAGATATAAATTTTGCAATCTCTAGTATATATAGAGTAAGCGCTAATGAATCTTTTGTAGCAAAAAAATGGGAACTTGCTAAGCTTCTTATAGAAAAATCTTGGATGCTTCATAAAAACATTAATCGAAATCAACAAAAATTATTTAAATATAGGAATCATTTAAGAATTTTGTATATCCGAGAAAAAATAAAATTAATAACAAAGATAATTATAAATAAACAGTAAAAGGGAATTATACACAATGACTTTAGCTGTAATGCAACCATACTTATTTCCATATATTGGATATTACCAATTAGCTTATCATAGCGATATATTTATATTCTACGATGATGTTAACTATATTAAAAATGGCTATATAAATAGAAATAGTATTTTAACAAAAAACGGCCCTCAATTATTCACAATTCCTGTAATAAAAGCATCCAGTTTCAAAAAAATTAACGAACTATATTTTCAAGAAGATGTTAGAAAAATATTAGCATCTATATCACAAGCATATTCTAAAGCTCCCTACTTTCCTTTTATATATCCTATAATTGAAAAAGTATTAACAGATAAAAATAGAAACATTGCTCATATAGCATCAAACTCAATAATTGAAACATTTAAATATTTAGAAATTGATTTTAAATACAACTATTCATCATTAATAAATAACAATAAAAATATAAGTGCTAAAGAAAGGTTGATAGAACTTTGTAATATTTACAATTGTAGAAACTATGTAAATAGTGTAGGAGGAAAGAAACTCTATAATAAAGAGGAGTTTTTATCCAATAATATAAACCTTAACTTTATTACGCCCCAAAATGTTCACTACATACAATATAATTGCAAATCATATCAACCAAATTTGTCTATGATTGATGTATTAATGAATAATTCAAAATCTGAAATTAAAACTTTATTAAATAAATATTTATTAGATTAAGGCTCTCATTTTATGCAAAAAGAAATAGGTGGCTATTTTGAGTTAGAATCTTTAGTTAACAAACCTTGGTATGAAAATAATATAAGATTAAACAGCGGAAGATCAGCTTTATTATTATTAATTAAAATATATAATATAAAAAAACTACTTTTACCCTATTTTTTATGCAATAGTGTAAAAGAATATTTACATAAAAACATATCAAATATAAAAATAAACTACTATCATATCGACAGTAATTTCTTACCCATTATTGAAGAAGTAGAAAATTCATTTTTATATATTGTGAACTACTATGGTTTTATTTCCAACGAGACTATATTAAAATATAAAAATAAATATAAAAATATTATAATCGATAATACACAGGCTTTTTTTCAACCACCTATATCTAATGTACCCACATTATATTCTTGTAGAAAATATTTTGGTATTCCTGATGGTGCTTATTTATTTTGTAACAAAGTAATTAGTAATTCCTTTAATGATACCAAAATAAAAGATGATCTAATTCCACTGATAGGAAGAAGCGAGGAATGTGCAAGTAATTATTATGAACAGCATATAAATTGTGAAGAAAAAATTTCAAATATCCCTATACAGTCCATGTCTAAATTTTCAGAAAATATACTGGGCGCAATCGATTATGAAAAAACAATAATAAAAAGAAATACTAATTTTTCTTATTTATATAAAAACCTATCACATATTAACAGCCTTGATATATTAAAAAACACAATCCCTGATGCACCTTTTTGCTATCCTTTATTAATAAAAAACTCAGATAATTTAAAAAAACACTTAATTAAAAATAAAATATACATACCCACACTATGGCCTAATGTATTAGAGGAATGTGATAAAAGTAGTATTGAATATAACTATGCTAAAAACATACTTCCGATCCCCTGTGACCAACGATACGATATTAACGATATGAATATTATCATAAATATGATCGCTAAACATAAGGTATAACCTAATGAAAAAAATAATAATATTTGGAGCTACTGGTAATGTTGGCTCCTACCTAACCCGTTATTGTTCAGATTTCTTTAATGAGAGTAATTTTGAAATTATTGCGGTTGGTAGTCGTGAAACTAATACTTTTGATGCATATAATATAAAATATGTTAGTGTTGATATTACCAACTCAGCTGATTTTGAAAAATTACCTACTGATAATATTCATGCTGTTATGCTTTTAGCAGCAAAAATTCCATCTTATATGGATGAGTATGACCCTTATGAATATTTAAATGTAAATATCATGGGTGCTTTTAACGTATTAGAATATTGCAGAAAGGTTAAAGCTGATAGAATTCTTTATACTCAGACTGTTTTCGATATTTCATTACATGCAGGAGAAAATATTACTTTATCACCTGACTTAGAAAAGAGTTTTGATTATAAAGGTGACCATGCCGTCTATGTTATTTCAAAAAACACTGCTTTAGAATTAATTGAGCATTATCATCAAGAATATAATCTTAAAAAATTTATTTTTAGGTTACCCACTATATATAATTACAGCCCATATCATTATTATTTTCCAAATGGAAAAAAAGCTAAAAGACCTTTATACCAAATGATAGAAAAAGCAGAAAAAGGTGAAGATATCGAATTATGGGGAAACCCAAATTACGCTAAAGATATGGTTTATGTTGATGACTTTAGCCAAATGCTGTGTAAAGCGACATTAGTGAATAGAAACGAAGGTTTTTATAATATAGGTACAGGTATTCCTATTACACTCCAGGAACAGATAGAAACTATCATTGATGTTTTTTCTCCTCCAGAAAAAAAATCAAAAATCGTTTATATGCCAAATAAACCATATGGTGGCGGTTTTCTAATGGATGTATCAAATGCTAAAGAAGAGCTAGGCTATGAGCCACAATATGATTGTAAAAAACTATTTGAAGCTTACAAAGCTGAAATGAACCTAAAAAGATTCGACGAACTTCGTAAGAAATAAATATCACTTATCCAATCTCAACATTACCATCTAAATATTATGGCATTAATAATATTTAGATGGTTGCCTATCTTTTTACCCTATTCCTTTTCAGCTTATTTTTAACAACAACGGCTCTAAGTACCCAACCATCAACAAATAGAGCAGTAAAATTACTGTATCGATATATAGCGCTACTTATTAGAGAAGAGGTAGCATGTTCTTTTTGCTAGCATCTAACGATGCAATTCAGAATGATCTGGCTGAATCGAGCGTTATTCCAGTATTTATATATCCTCAATCAATGCTAAAATACCCAGCTATTACTTGACCGTCTGGTTTGAAGAGTCTACTCTCAGTGCGGTTTTCAGCATATAGTTAAAGTATGCTTATATAATAAAACTCTTATATTACATATAGTTAAGGGTTTTCCGAGATGAATTTTGGCGCTCTGGGGGCCGTAAACCCAGTGCGGTAGCTATGCTAAATATGAATATATTACATATCACTAGAAATATCCCCATAAAAAATCTAAATGGTAATCCAATAATTCTTAACATTATAAAGGAATTAAAGAAACGAGGAATTTATCAGCAAGTATTATTTCCAGCAGAATACATACCTAAACTCCCTTTTTTACCTCAGAGATATAAAATATTTTCTACCTTAAAAAAAACAACCCACATAGATAATAATATAAAACTTTTATTTTATAATTTTATTAGACTTCCAAAGTTTTTTGAGTTTTCTTTATGTAGTATATATATAAAAAATAATATTTATGATTTTATTAAAAACACAGATATTATTCATGCTCATTATATTTTACCTGATGGATTGATCGCTTATAAACTAGCCAAGAAAAAAAATATAAATTATATTGTTAGTATTAGACAAGGTGATATTGATAGAATAAAAAAAATAAAACATTCCGGTTTTTATTTTAATCAATACAAGCTTGTCTTAGAAAATGCATCTTTTGTTATTGCTATCAATAAGAGTATAAAGAAATATATAGAAGATGTTTTTAATATAAAAACAATTAATATTCCACATGGAGTTAGTAAAAGTAAATTCCCATTAGCACTCCCCATAAAAAATAAAAATGAAATAACAATAACAACCTGTGCCCAATTAATAGAAAGAAAAAATATAGATTGGGTAATCGATGTGTTTAATAAAATTAGAAGCCCCATAAAAAATATAAAACTTAATATTATTGGCGATGGGCCATTATATAATAAACTTTTATCTAAGAAAAATAAAGATATCTATTTCCATGGTTGGAAAGATAATAATGAAGTTTTAAATATATTCAGCAAAAGTGATATTTTTATATTACCAAGTGATAATGAAACATTCGGAATGGTGTACATAGAAGCTGCAATTAATGGATGTGTCATTATTGGAAAAAAAGACACTGGAATAGATGGATATTTAAGCTCAGATGATGGAGCGTTCTTCATTTCATCTCCAGATGAGTTATATTTTGTACTCAATGATTTAATTGAAAACCATACATTACTTGCGGATTTAAAAAATAAAATTTATAAAAAATCCCAAGAATCATTTTCTTTAGAAGAAATAATAACAAAGTATATCAATATTTATGAAAAAGCTAAATAACTTCATCATACCAACTATTATATTTTTTATATTTCTATTCTCTTATGGAAGCTTTATATCAATAAAGTATTCATATATGGGATTTTCGGATAATTTTTCTCTATTTGATTTTTTTATTTCATATTCCTTATTAAATTTATGTTTTTTATATTATATTTTTATTAAAAATGATTTTAATAGGCTAATTTGCTTTTTTATTTTGATATTCAACACTATTCCAAACAGTGTGTTATATTCCTATCAGCTATCTAGTATTAGTATAATTATCTGGTCATTAATAGCGATTCCAATAACAAATATCATTTTAAATTTTACGATTAATATTAAGTTTAAGAAAGTAAAACTAACCGAAAGATCTATTCTATTTCTTTTATTTTCTCTTATGTTGCTTTGCTTGATTCCTGTAATTTTAGCGCATGGCATAAAATTTAACTTTAATGTTTTTCTATTTAAAGATATATATGATATACGAAGAGAATCTAGGTTATCTAATACATCACTTTCTGTATATGGTTATTTTTGGTTAGCTAAAGTGATATGTCCTATCAGTATCATATATGCTCTAGAAAAAAAGAATAAACTATTATTCATTATATCAAGTGTAGTACTACTATATCTATTTATGACTACTGCACATAAATCTGTATTCCTCACCCTTTTTGTTATTTTAGGTTTTTATATTGGTGCCAATAATTATAAAGAAAAATATTCTCAAATTACAAAGGCCGCATTAGCATTATTTATAATAATATTGTCTCTAAGAATATTTGCAGATTTTGAAGAACCTGAATCATTATTAATACGTAGATTATTTTTTATTCCGTCACTATTAAATTATTACTTTTTTGATTTTTTTCAATCTTCTTTTACTTATTATTCAAATTCATATTTATCGCTTTTTATAGATTATCCTTTTGATAAAACTATTCCTCAGTTAATTGGTAAAGCTTATTTTAACAGTGAAGAAATGAGTGCTAACAATGGTTATATTAGTGATGGTTATGCTAATTTAGGCCAAATAGGAGTTTTCATAAATATACTTCTAGCTAGTATAGTATTTAAAGTTTTAAAAATTTCAAATTTTCCTCCAAAATATTTTGGTTTAGTTTTTATTACAATATATGCTATTCAAGGTAGTGCATTTTCGACTTTTCTATTCACTCATGCCGGTGTCTTACTTTTAGTATTAGCACCTTTATTATTTAATAAAAAGAATGAAAAATAAAATTATAAAACTACTATTGGGCCCAGTATTTGGTCATGGAATAACTTTTATTTTAACCCCATTTTTCATGAGCAAATACACTCCTAATATCTTTGGAGAATATGCATTTTTTATTTCTTTGATTGGTTTATTTCTAGCTATATCATGCCTTCGTTTTGAAGCAATATGCTTGGTCTGCACAGATAAAGAATTAGATAATATTATTACTTTGTCCTTACTTTCTTCATTTCTTGTTTCTTTATTTGTTTTTATAATATCGTCCTTATTAGGATATAAATTTTCCTTTTACTTATCTATAGCTATATTTTCTCAAGCCTTACAAGTTATTATTTCTAATATCTTATTAAGAAATAATAAACATTACCAAGCTTCAATTATTAGATTTATATTTCTCAGTTCCATTCCTGTGCTACAGTTAGTATTAGCATTACATGATTTTCCTGAAGGTCTTATACTAGGGTACTTTTTATCGTCTATTTTACTTTCTATTTTATGCCTTGTTTATCTTAAGTTTTTGAAGCGAAATCTTAGAAAAAAAACAAACTTATATAATTATATATTTAAGAAATATAAAAGTTATTATATAACCAATAGCATATCCAGCCTAATAAATAGTTTTACTAGTCAAATATTACCAATTAGTATACAGTTTTTATTTGGTCCCTATGTATTAGGTTTAATAAATATTATGCAGCGCTTATTTATTAACCCATCTAATTTTATTCTACGAATAATTATGCAAGTCTACAATAAAGAATTTTCAGAAAAACTAAGGAAGAAGGAAAGAAAATCAGCTTCAACTTTATTTTATAAGACAAGTGTTTTTTGTTTCATTACAAACATTATAATATTTTCATTTATTTATTTTTTTATGACGTTTATACTTACAATATTTAACAATGAAACTATAAATAATTGGGTGGAATTAAAAGTATATTTAATACCTATATTGTTTCTTTGTATAGTACAAGGTGCAGTAATTCCCATATCACAGTCATTAACATATCTAGAAAAACATAAATTTCAATTATACCTTGAAGCTTTTAAGTTATTTACATTTATATCTTTGATATTCATTTCAAAATATATAAACCAATCTTCAGTAGAATATATATACTGTTATTTAATATATAGTGTTATTTTTTATATTATTTTATACATTAAAATAGGAATACATCTTAAAAGTGGAAAAGCATAATAACATTCATATTTATTTTAGAACTCCTAGGCAGTGGATAAAGAACTTAGCCATAAAGCTAGGTTGTAGTTTTTCTCAAGAAAAAACAAAGCAAATGTTTGAGAAAAAAAGTTTCAAAGAAAATATATTAGATTTATCTAAATCGATACCATGGCTTCCTCCTTTAGAATGGTTAATTCCATATCATTTACTCACTCCAATTCCAGATAACACTCAATTAATTATAGAGTCTGGTTCTAAACTTATATTTACTAAAAAAAATTATGTGGTTTATGTAGAATCTGGTATCGGCTTATTTTCTTATAATACAAAAAAGATAAATAAAACAAATCTATTTTTCTTCAAAAGGTTAATAAAAAAGAAGAATTTTAAAGGATTTATTTTTTATTCTGAAGCATCACAGGAATCTACCAAACAAATTTTCATTCAAGCAAACATTGAAAATTTATTTTCTAGCATGAATTTAGGGGTGATATATCCTTATTCATCAACTGAAAAAAAAATCATTCCTAATGATACACTCAATTTATCAACATCACCTATAAAATTATTATTTTGCTCAAGTAGTTTCAATTTAAAAGGAGGGAGAGAAGTTATGCTCGCTTTTGAATCGTTGAAACACTTAAATATTGAATTATATTTAGTAACAGATGAAGAAACACTGAGGAATATATCAACCAAAAAATTAAAAAATGTTAATCTAATACCATTTAATTTATCAACTAGTGAATATTTAGAACTAATAAAAAAAATAGATATAATTATCCATCCAACATATTTTGATACCCATGCTCTATCTCTACTTGAGGGTATTAAATTAAAAAAACCATCAATAGCCACAAATACTTTTGCAATTCCAGAATATATTATAGATGGTGTTACTGGGATTTTAATAGAGAATAGATATCATCCATATGATAAGTTAAAAAAACCAAATTTTTCAGGGAAAGCTCTCACTTATGCAAAAAAAATAGAAAATATGGATACTAATCTTCAATTAGTAGAAGATATAAAGAAAGCCATCGAAACATTATATTCCAATATAGATTCATTTAATGAAAACTGTTTTAAAATAAGAAAAAATGAATTAAATGATGAATATATAATTACACAATGGGAATCTATATTCAAAAAATACAGAAATTTTTGATATTACTGTACAAGAAATAAGGTATATAAAATGAAAATCACCATCTCCGGTACTGGCTATGTCGGTCTATCTAACGGAATACTTCTTTCCCAAAACAACAAAGTTGTTGCGTTAGATATCAATAAAGAAAAAGTTGAATTACTGAACAAAAAAATCTCTCCAATTACAGACAAAGAAATTGAAGAGTTTTTAGCAACCAAAGAGCTCGACTTTACAGCAACCTTAGATAAAGAATTCGCTTATAAAGATGCTGACTTCGTTATCATTGCAACCCCGACCGATTACGATCCTAAAACAAACTACTTCAATACCTCTTCTGTAGAGTCTGTTATTCGTGATGTTTTAGAATATAATCCAAACACAACAATGATTATTAAATCAACCATTCCTGTTGGTTTTACTAAAGAGATGAGAGAAAAATATAATACGAATAATATTATCTTTTCTCCTGAATTCTTACGTGAAGGTCGAGCACTTTACGATAACTTATACCCTTCTCGTATTGTGATTGGTGAACAATCAGAAAGAGCACAAAAATTTGCAGACCTTTTACAACAAGGCGCATTAAAGAAAGATATTGATATTCTTTTTACAGACTCAACAGAAGCAGAAGCGATTAAATTATTTGCTAATACTTATCTAGCATTACGTGTTGCTTATTTTAATGAGCTAGATAGCTACGCTCAAGCTTACAACCTAAATGCAAAACAAATTATTGAGGGTGTCTGCTTAGATCCGCGTATTGGTAATCACTACAATAACCCATCATTCGGTTATGGCGGTTACTGCTTACCAAAAGACACTAAACAACTATTAGCAAACTACGACTCGGTTCCTAATAATATTATTAGTGCAATCGTAGAAGCTAACCGCACGCGTAAAGACTTTATTGCAGACTCTATTATTGCAAAATCACCAAAAGTCGTCGGTGTGTATCGTTTAATCATGAAGTCGGGTTCTGATAATTTCCGTTCTTCTTCTATCCAAGGCATTATGAAACGTATTAAGGCCAAAGGTATTGAAGTAGTGATTTATGAACCTGAAATGCAAGAAGAAACCTTCTTTAATTCAAAATTAGTTCGTGATTTAAATGAATTTAAATCAATCTCTGATGTTATTATTACCAACAGAATGTCATCAGTGCTAAACGACGTTGAAGAAAAAGTTTATACTCGTGACCTATTTGGTAACGATTAATTATATATTTACCCTCAAACTAGGCTGTAGTTCTGATGTTATCTGAAAATACTAATTTTTTAATATCTATCATTATGCCATCCTATAATTCAGGAGAATATATATGTAAGTCTATCGATTCAGTTCTGAGACAATCCTATAAAAATTTTGAATTAATCATTATTGATGATTGCTCTAATGATAATACTATTGAAATAGTATCCTCTTACAAAGACGAAAGGATAAAAATATTAAAAAATGAAGCTAATCAAGGCGCAGGAATTACTCGTAATAAAGGATTATCACTTGCTAATGGACGTTTCATTTGCTTTTTAGATAGTGATGATTATTGGCGAGATGATAAGTTAGAAAAACAGCTTAGTTTTATGCTATCTAATAGTATAGATTTTTGTTTTTCCGCTTATGATAGAGTTTCTGAAGATGACGCTTTTATCTGCAAAATTGGGGTTCCTGAAAAAGTAAGTTATTCAGATATGCTAAAAGTCTGTTCTATCGGTTGTTTAACAGTAATGTTTGATAAAGATAAATTTACTGATTTTTCAATGCCATCAATAAGAAAAAGACAAGATTATGCTCTCTGGCTAAAACTACTGAAACAAACACCTTATGCTTACGGAATAAATGAGTCGCTTGGTTCTTACAATGTAAGAGAAAATTCAATTTCCTCCAATAAATTTGATGCAGCAAAACACCAATGGCGGATTTATCGAGATATAGAGAATCTTAATCTATTTTCAGCTTCCTATTATTTTTCTCATTATGCTTTTAATGGTTTTTTTAGATCTAAATTTCCTTCTCTAGCTAAAAAACTGGGTCTTTTGGAATAATATTAGTTTCTACATTGTCTTAGGCTTTATATGCTCAATATCGTCTTATTTGAACCCGAAATTCCACCGAATACGGGTAATATTATCCGCCTGTGTGCTAACACAGGCTTTCATCTTCATTTGATCCAGCCTTTGGGTTTTACTTGGGATGATAAACGCCTACGTCGTGCAGGGCTTGATTACCGTGAGTTTGCTGATATTAAACAGCACCACGATTACTATGCTTTTTTAGAAAGTGAAGGTTTAAACCCAGATAATGCACAATCACCGACAGGTGCGCGTGTATTTGCGTTAACAACAAAAGGCACACCAGCACATAGCAATGTGAGCTATCAAGATGGAGATTATCTCCTTTTTGGACCTGAAACCCGTGGGTTACCGCCTTATGTATTGGATAATATGCCAACACAGCAGAAAATCAGAGTTCCAATGCTTGCTGATAGTCGCAGTATGAACCTATCAAACACCGTTGCCGTTGTGGTTTTTGAGGCATGGCGTCAACTCGGTTATCCTGGTGCATTGCTAAGAGACTGAAATTAAAAAGCGCTGATCATAAATAATGACTAGCGCTTTTTTTATTTCAAACGGCTAAAAATTTAATTTATGACTCTGATAATTGTCTGATTTCGGCAACAACTTTTGTAATATACCGACACCCTTCTCCCACATCCTTTAATACTAATGCGTGAGCACCAATTACTGCATTATCACCAATCTCTATCTCACCACCGATAATCGAAGAATTACAACCAATATAAACATGGTTGCCAACTCGAATATCTGCTTTGCCATCCTTTTCTTTTACTCCAATGGTCACACCTTGCATTAAGGTTACGTTCTCACCTAATTGGCAGTAATTAGTCAGTACAATCCCGATTGGATGCGGTAACGAAAGGCCTTTACCTATGCGAGTTCTTAATGAGATATCGTTACAATATTTACGATTGTTTTTAGCACCAATACGAATGCCTAATTTTTTAAGAAAACGATTTTTAGAAAAATAAAAGAATTGGGCGACACGCCACCAAAATAGGTAACGTGAACGTTGGCAAAAAAAGACACGGTGAAAAAGACGTATCCAACTAAAAGGCTTGTTATCGCCAATATACTCGGCGTGTAAGCAAGCCTTAAGTTCAGAAAGTGTAACTTCTGCTAATGCCATTAAATGCCATCACCACATTCAAAACCCGGCACCACACCATTAAAGTGTTGATCCATATCGAATGAAGGCTTGTCACTGGTAGGTTTACCGACAATGCGAGCAGGAACGCCAGCAACGGTAGTGTGTGCAGGAACTTCATGTAAAACGACTGATCCCGCACCAATTTTGGCACCGCGACCAATCTCAATATTACCAAGGATTTTAGCACCCGCACCAATCATCACACCTTCACGGACTTTAGGGTGACGATCTCCCCCTGTTTTGCCTGTCCCGCCTAAAGTGACAGACTGTAGGATTGAGACATCGTTCTCAACAACTGCTGTTTCACCAATCACAATACCTGTTGCGTGATCAAGCATAATACCGTGGCCAATGCGCGCAGCAGGGTGAATATCGACACCAAAGGTCACAGAAATTTGATTTTGCAGATAAACAGCAAGGGCTTTGCGATCTTGGTTCCACAACCAGTGAGCTATACGATAAGCTTGTAAGGCATGAAAGCCTTTTAAATAAAGCAGTGGTGTTGAGTATTTATCAACAGCCGGATCACGCAAGCGAACCGCTGAAATATCATAAGCAGCGCATTCAATCATCGAGGCATCGCTACGATATGCTTCTTCAACAATTTCACGAACAGCAATCGCAGGCATAGTCTGAGTCGCTAATTTATTCGCCAGCATATAACTTAAGGCACTACCTAAGTTTTCATGCTTGAGTAATGTCGCATGGAAGAAGCTCGCCAAAATAGGCTCACAATCCGCCAAACATTTAGCTTCACCTTTAATATGATCCCAGACTTTTTTTAGTTCTTCTAGCGACATGCTCACTCTCATTCTTTTACATTGAAGCCTAAGTAAAAACTTAGGCTTCTTATGTTTAAAACCAAAACTGATGCCTTAAGCAACTATCTAAAATAGACTTAGAATAGATTACTGTCTATCTCATCTTTAGTGGCTCTACCTAATAAAGATAATGCCGCTTCTTTCGCGTCTTTATGCTGATATAAAATTTGGTAGATCTGCTCAGTAATAGGCATTTCAACACCAACTTGTTCTGCTAATGCGCGGACTTCCTTGGTATTACGATAGCCCTCAACTACTTGACCTATTTTTTCTTGTGCCGTATCAACATCAAGCCCTTGACCTAACATCATGCCAAACCGACGATTACGAGATTGGTTATCGGTACAGGTTAAAACTAAATCCCCCAACCCCGCCATTCCCATAAACGTTGCGGCATCTGCACCTAATGCTTTACCTAAACGACTCATTTCAGCAAGGCCACGAGTAATTAGTGCTGTACGTGCGTTTGCACCAAACCCCATACCATCAGACATACCTGCGCCAATAGCAATCACGTTTTTTACCGCGCCACCTAATTGCACACCGATAAAGTCAGGATTTTTATACACACGAAAACTTTTACCACAATGGAACAACTGTTGTAACTCTTCAGAAAAGGTGTTGTCCGTTGATGCAACAGAAATCGCAGTAGGCAGACCTGCAGCAAGTTCTTTGGCAAAAGTAGGGCCAGATAAAACTGCAAGCGGGATTTCATTACCTAATACTTCACGCGCTACATCTTGCAATAAGCGACCAGTATGAGCCTCAAGTCCTTTTGTCGCCCAAACAACACGTGCATCCTGACGTAAAAAGGGTTTGATCTGCTGTAATACGTCACCAAAAACATGGCTTGGGATCACAACCAGAATATTACGGCTGGCTTCAATGGCTTTTTGCAAAGAAGCTTCCATGTATAAACTATCAGGAAAGGAAACATCGGGCAGAAATGCCTGATTACAGCGTGCTTGTTCTAACGCCGCAACATGCTCAGGATCATGACCCCAAAGCACAACATCATGGCCATTGCGCGCTAAGGTAATCGCTAAAGCGGTGCCGTATGAACCGGCACCGATAACTGTCATAGAAGCGTTCATTAAGCTTCTTCAGCCCCTTCATTAGCTGCATCAGTTTGTTGCTGTTGTAAATAGTTCATAAACAACGCATCAAAGTTAACTGGTGCTAAGTTCAGTTGTGGGAAAGTACCACGGCTGACTAAGTTAGTGATACATTCACGAGCATAAGGGAACAGAACGTTAGGGCAATATGCACCTAAGCAATGTGCTAATTGAGTGCCTTCAATGCCTTCAACAGTGAAGATACCTGCTTGTTGCACTTCACACAGGAATGCAGTCTCGTTATCCATAGTTGCAGTTACAGTGACACGCAAAATAACTTCATACACGTTTTCAGCTAAAGTATTAGAAGATGTATCTAGATCTAATTTAACTTCTGGTTGCCACTCTTTTTGGAAAACTTGTGGAGCATTAGGCGCTTCAAAAGAGATATCTTTTGTATAAATACGCTGAATTTGAAAAGTCATCTCTTGGTTTTGCTGTTCTGACATAATAATCTTACCTTTTTATATCCTTATTAATTGAATAGCAGTAAGTATAGAACTCAATCTGCTCGCTCGTTATTTTTTACCCTTAGCCAGTGGTAAATTTTCACCACTCCAGCCTGAAAGACCATCTTTTAAGATAAAGACTTTTTCAAAACCGAGTTTAATTAGGCTTTCAGCAGGTTTTGCACCTTCAATGCCTGACGGTGATACAACAATAACTGGCTGTGATTTATATTTCTCCAGCTCAGCAATATTATTATTTTTGATTTCAGAAGGCGTTAAATTGATAGAATCAATGATGTGTCCTTTACGGAATTCATCACGGCTACGGATATCAACACATACCGCATTCTCTTTATTTATCAAAGAAATCGCTTCTGTACGGGAAATATTTTTCGTCTTAGAAAAAAGCCCTTTAAAGGTCAATACAATGACCGCCACCAGCAGCGCAACCCAAACAAAACTTAACAGGGTGTGCCGGTTGAAAAATTGCATTACTTCTTGCAGCATAGGATGCAATCACTCTCGTTAGTTAAAAATAGTATCAAAGAGCCAAAGTATACCTTTGTCATGGCGCAATTACAGCCTATTCCTGCGTTTCTCTTTCAGTTTTTGCGGAAAGTTTCTCAACAATCATTTTTTTTATTGACGGATTTATGTACCATTAGCACCGGATTTATGAAAAATGATGAATTGAAAAGGTCACCCCTTTTTACTCTACAAGATCCCTCTTCAGGCAAGCTATTAATAAATCAGCATCCCTTATAATGGCTATTTACGTAGAAATTACCCTTTGCGTAAAATTCATACCTGTCTGAGAAACAACAATCTGTTATTTATTTAAAAGTATTGAGAACACGAGCATGTCGCAAACAAATCAAGTGCCTAAAATTGGATTCGTTTCATTAGGTTGTCCTAAAAATTTAGTGGACTCTGAACGTATCCTAACCGAACTGCGCACAGAAGGTTATCAAGTTGTTCCTACCTATAATGATGCTGATTTAGTCATCGTCAACACCTGTGGGTTTATTGACAGCGCAGTACAAGAATCACTAGAAGCAATAGGTGAAGCACTCGATGAAAACGGTAAAGTCATTGTTACCGGTTGTTTAGGTGCAAAAGAGAATCAAATTCGTGAAGTGCACCCAAAGGTACTCGAAATCACAGGGCCTCATAGTTATGAACAAGTTTTATCACATATTCATCACTATGTGCCAAAACCTGATCACAACCCTTTTATCAGCCTTGTACCCGAACAAGGTGTCAAGTTAACACCTCGCCATTACGCCTATTTGAAAATTTCTGAAGGTTGTAATCATCGTTGTACGTTCTGCATCATCCCATCCATGCGTGGTGATTTAGATAGTCGCCCAATTGGTGAAGTATTAAATGAAGCCAAAAGATTAGTCAACGCAGGGGTAAAAGAATTACTGGTTATCTCACAAGATACGTCTGCTTATGGTGTTGATACTAAGCACCAAACAGGGTTTTGGGATGGAATGCCAGTTAAAACCAGTATGGTGAGTTTATGCGAACAGCTCGCAAAATTAGGGATTTGGGTTCGCTTGCATTATGTTTACCCATACCCACATGTTGATGATGTTATTCCTTTAATGGCTGGAGGCAAAATTTTGCCTTATTTAGATATTCCATTACAGCACGCAAGCCCGAAAGTTTTAAAACTAATGAAGCGTCCAGGCTCTGTTGAGCGCACCTTAGAGCGAGTAAAACGCTGGCGTGAAATTTGCCCTGAATTAACCTTACGTTCTACCTTTATTGTTGGTTTTCCGGGTGAAACAGAAGAAGATTTCCAAATGTTATTGGATTTTCTCACCGAAGCACGTTTAGATCGTGTAGGTTGCTTTAAATACAGCCCTGTTGATGGCGCGAAAGCGAATGAATTAGCCGATCAAGTACCTGAAGAAGTAAAAGAAGAACGCTATCACCGTTTTATGAAACTACAACAACAAATTTCGACTGAACGCTTACAAGAGAAAATTGGCAAAGTGCTACTTGTGATGATTGATGAAGTCGATGAAGAAGGCGCTATTGGTCGAAGTATGGCTGATGCACCTGAAATTGATGGTGCAGTTTACCTTAACGAGCAGTTTGATGTAGAGCCAGGACAAATCGTTCGTGTTCTTATTGAACACGCAGATGAATATGACCTTTGGGGTACTATCGTCGAATAATTTCTCTCGTGGACAGCGTGATATTTTATTGCGCTGTCACACGGATTGCCTCTTTTTTCCTCTCTCCTTCTATTATTGCTTTATAATCTCTTATTAATTGAATAGATTACCTGTTAGGTATTATCTGAAATTTCGGCTTTATTTCATGTTAGCTGGTCAGTTGTTTTGTGGCATGAAATAATCTTACAAACTGTTATGAAAGGTACGTTGGTCAGATGGCAGAGAAAATGGATCTTCAAAAAAAAACACATCAGTCTTATCGTGTATTTTCTTTACCGTTAATCACGTTGCTTATTAGTACCACTCTATTTTCAGCCACTCCTGTTTTTGCCAATTCATTAACAGATAATCGCAATCAATTAAAAGATCTGCAAACCACGATTGCGGAAAAAGAAAAACAAGTTCAAGAACAACAAAAACAACGAACTGCACTTCTTAATCAATTAAAAACACAAGAGACACAAATCTCTAATGCAGGTCGTTCAGTGCATGAAACTCAAAGTCGCTTACAAACTTTAGGTAAAGAGATCAAAACAATTACCGCGAATATTGCACGCCTACAAAAACAATATCATTCACAACAAGCGTTATTAGCCCGTCAAATGGACGCCGCTTATCGTCAGGGTAAACACCAAGGTATTGAACTCTTATTTCGTGGTGAAGAGGGTCAGCGTGAAGAGCGTATTTTGGCGTATTACAGCTATATCAATGATGCACGAAAAGAGACAATGGCCGAACTGGCTCAAACATCAAAAGAACTGGAAGCGGAAAAAAACGCGCAGCAAGCAAAACAAAACGAACAAAAACAAGTCTTAACTAAACAGCAGCAAGAAAAACAAAAGCTTGATAACGCATTAGCGGCTCGACAAAAAACACTAACTCAACTTGAATCCACCTTAAAAGCGGATCAGAAAAACTTAGCCACTATGCGTGCTAACGAAGCACAATTAAGAAATAAAATCGCTCAAGCAGAGCGAGAAGCTAAAGCCCGCGCAGAGCGAGAGGCTCGAGAGGCTGCCCGCATTGCCGCTAAACAACGTGAAGCCCAACAGCGAGGTTCAACCTATAAACCAACTGCTGAAGAGCAATCATTGATGTCACGTACAGGTGGTTTAGGCAAACCCGCAGGACAAGCAATTTGGCCAATTAGAGGCTCTTTATTACACCGTTTTGGTGAATCTATTTCTGGCTCTGGTGAATTGCGTTGGAAAGGAATTGTTATACCTGCAGCCCAAGGCACTGAAGTAAAAGCGATTGCTGATGGTCGTGTATTACTTGCAGATTGGCTTCAAGGTTATGGTTTGGTTGTCGTGGTTGAACACGGAAAAGGTGATATGAGCCTTTACGGTTATAACCAAAGTGCTTTAGTAAATGTCGGTCAGCAAGTAAAAGCAGGCCAATCTATTGCTTTAGTCGGTAATAGTGGTGGACAAGAGCGTTCAGCACTCTATTTTGAAATTAGACGTCAAGGAAAAGCAGTAAACCCTGTTCCTTGGCTTGGGAGGTAGGTTTGAAATTACTTGGCACATTACAACGCAAAAGTGCTTTTTTACTTAGTTTAATGTTGCTAAGTCTGGTTGTGAGTACACCTGCATTTGCGGCCAAATTAGCCATTGTGATTGATGATTTTGGTTATCGTAAAAAAGAAGATAACCAAATTTTACAACTTCCAACTGCGGTTTCTATTGCCATTTTGCCTGATTCACCTCATGGAAAAGAAGTGGCGAATAAAGCCCATGCACAAGGGCGGGAAATTCTCATCCATATGCCCATGGCTCCTATCAGTAAACAGCCTTTAGAGCGTGATACCCTAAAACCGTCAATGGATCAGGCTGAAATTAATCGCATTATTCAACATGCTATTAATAATGTGCCTTACGCCGTCGGTATGAATAACCATATGGGCAGTGCAATGACATCAGATAGACAAGCGATGGATAGAGTCATTAAAGCGCTTAATCACTCAAACCTCTATTTTTTAGATAGCGTAACCATTGGTAATACACAAGCTGCCATTGCAGCTAAAGCCGCGGGTGTTCCCTCTTTACGTCGTCATGTTTTCTTAGATAATGTACAAACAGAAGCAGAAACCCGCCAACAGCTAAATCGCGCGATTGCCTTAGCACGAAAAAATGGATCAGCCATCGCTATTGGACACCCTCACCCTTCTACCGTCAGAGCATTGCAACAACAACTGCCTTTACTCCCAGCGGATATTCAACTAGTCGCACCAAGTAGCCTATTAAAACCACAAATAGAAAAACCAGTACAGCCCGAACCACCAAAAGTTGTACCACCTACAGAACAACCGCAAGAGCCAAAACCTGCCTCATGGTTAAAACCCGCACAAGAAGCCATTATTTCGATGAAGAAAAGTACGCTGATTAATACGTTATCCAATGGATTTGGCTCATCAGAAAAAAAGAATTTACCCAACCCACCTAATCCTAATTCAATGGGTGAAATTGAAAAGTAATGCAATAAAAAAGAGCCTTGAAAGGCTCTTTTTTGGCTTAATAAGCACTCATTACTGCCAATCTAAAATCACTTTACCTGATTGACCTGAACGCATGATATCAAAGCCTTTTTGGAATTCATCAATTGGGAATTGGTGGGTAATAATCGGAGAGAGATCAAGACCAGACTGGATAAGCGCGGCCATTTTGTACCACGTCTCAAACATTTCACGACCATAGATACCTTTAATAAACAGCCCCTTAAAGATAACTTGTCCCCAATCAATTGCCATATCCGAAGGTGGAATACCTAAAAGGGCAATACGGCCACCATGATTCATAGTGTTAAGCATAGTACGAAACGCTGGAGGTGCCCCAGACATCTCTAATCCCACATCAAAACCTTCTGTCATACCTAATTCTTTCATAACATCGATTAGGTTTTCTTTGCTAACATTAACCGCTCGGGTAACACCCATTTTTTTCGCGAGATCAAGACGATATTCATTAACATCAGTGATCACCACATGGCGAGCACCTACATGTTTACAAATTGCTGCTGCCATAATTCCAATGGGGCCAGCGCCAGAAACCAACACATCTTCACCCACTAAATCAAAAGATAACGCGGTATGTACAGCATTACCAAAAGGATCAAAAATAGCGGCTAATTCATCAGGAATGTTGTCTGGAATTTTAAACGCATTAAAAGCTGGAATAACCAGATATTCAGCAAAGCAGCCCTGACGGTTTACACCAACACCAATAGTGTTACGGCATAAATGAGTACGACCACCACGACAATTACGACAATGACCACAAGTGATATGCCCTTCACCCGAGACACGATCACCAATATTAAAGCCTTTAACTTCTTGCCCTATCGCAACAATCTCACCGATATATTCATGGCCAACGACCATAGGCACAGGAATTGTTTTTTGTGACCACTCGTCCCAGTTATAAATATGAACATCAGTGCCACAAATCGCTGTTTTACGAATTTTGATCATCACATCGTTATGACCAAGTTCAGGTACTGGAACATCGGTCATCCAAATACCTTCTTGTGCTTTTAATTTTGACAATGCTTTCATAGAGTAACCTTATGCAATCACATTAAGTTCTTTGCCGATTTTGATAAATGCCGCCACTGCACGCTCAATTTGTTCAGTCGTGTGTGCTGCCGACATTTGTGTACGAATACGCGCTTGCCCTTGAGGCACAACAGGATAGAAGAATCCCGTCACATAAATTCCTTCATCAAGTAAACGTGTTGCAAATTCTTGCGCTAATTTAGCTTCACCTAACATCACTGGAATAATCGCGTGATCGGCACCTGCTAATGTAAAACCTGCAGCACTCATTTTTTCACGGAAAAGTGAAGCATTGCGCCATAAACGATCACGAATTTCATCACCTGATTTCAACATCTCTAATACGGCAATAGAGGCTGAAACAATGGCAGGTGCTAATGAATTGGAGAATAAATAAGGGCGAGAACGTTGACGTAACCACTCGACCACTTCTTTACGAGCCGCTGTATAACCACCAGAGGCACCACCTAGCGCTTTACCTAAAGTGCCTGTGATAATGTCAACTCTCCCCATTACATCGCAATATTCATGAGTTCCCCGACCTTGCGCTCCCACAAAACCCACGGCATGAGAATCATCAACCATCACTAATGCACCAAATTCATCTGCTAAATCACAAATAGATTTGAGATCGGCGATCACGCCATCCATTGAAAACACACCATCAGTTGCGATCATGATATGGCGAGCATTATCTGCTTTGGCTTTTTCGAGTTGTATGCGCAGTTCTGCCATATCGTTATTGGCATAGCGATAGCGTTTGGCTTTGCATAAACGCACACCATCAATAATAGACGCATGGTTTAAGGCATCAGAAATAATGGCATCTTCTGGGCCCATTAGTGTTTCAAATAGTCCACCATTGGCATCAAAGCAAGATGAATACAAAATGGCATCTTCCATACCCAAAAATTCAGCAATTTTATTTTCTAATGTTTTATGTGAATCTTGAGTACCACAAATAAAACGGACAGATGCCATACCAAACCCGTGGCTATCCATACCTGCTTTTGCGGCTTCAATCAGCTTGGGATGATTTGCTAAACCTAGATAGTTGTTAGCACAGAAGTTAATAACATGGCTTCCGTCAGCAACGGCGATATCAGCACTTTGTGAAGAGGTGATGATGCGCTCATTTTTAAAGAGGCCATCTTGACGAGTTTGTTCGAGTTGTTGATTAATTTGTTGATAAAATGCGGGAGTAGACATACTTTCTCCTAAGACAGCAAGCTGAAAAGCGAAACATAAATATTTTGACTATAATATAGTCAGCTTTGTTTCTTATTCTATGCCTTTGTTCTATTAAAAACGACAAATGTAAATAAATAATGTTATTTATGTAATTAAGATCACTAATACACACTGCATTTTTTGAGAATTTCAGTCTGTTGTTCCGTGATGAATACTACCGTTAACGCTGTTCAGTGTTATTATAGACCTAGAGCTAATTTTAAGATTTTTATATGAAGGGGTAGCCACATGATTATCGTCACGGGCGGTGCAGGTTTTATCGGCAGCAATATTGTTAAAGCGTTAAATGATGAAGGTTATACCGATATTTTGGTTGTTGATAACCTCAAAGATGGCACCAAATTCGTTAATTTAGTTGATCTCAATATCACTGATTATATGGATAAGGAAGATTTTATTGCGAGTGTTGTTGCTGGTGATGATTTTGGTGATATCGATGCTGTTTTCCATGAAGGTGCTTGCTCTTCTACCACTGAGTGGGATGGCAAATATATGATGGATAACAACTATCAATATTCTAAAGAGCTACTTCATTTTTGTCTTGAGCGCCAAATTCCTTTCTTATATGCCTCTTCTGCTGCAACTTATGGCGGTCGCACTGATAATTTTATCGAAGAGAGAAAATATGAAGCACCTTTAAATGTCTACGGTTATTCAAAATTCTTATTTGATGAATATGTACGCCAGATTTTACCTGAAGCAGATTCGATGATTTGTGGCTTCCGTTATTTTAATGTTTATGGCCCACGTGAAGGTCATAAAGGCGGTATGGCAAGTGTCGCATTCCATTTAAATAACCAAGTAAATGCCGGTCAAAATCCCAAATTATTCGAAGGTAGTGAAACCTTCCAACGTGACTTTATTTATGTTGGCGATGTGGCAGCGGTTAATTTATGGTTCTGGCGTAATAATGTATCCGGTATTTTTAACTGTGGTACGGGTCGAGCTGAATCATTCCAAGCTGTTGCCGATGCCGTTATTGCTCATCATAAAGATAAAGATCTCTCTATTGAACATATTGAATTCCCTGAGAAATTGAAAGGTCGTTACCAAGCATTTACTCAAGCTGATCTAACAAATTTACGTAAAGCAGGTTATTCCGCACCTTTTAAAACAGTTGCTGAAGGTGTAGAGCTTTATATGCAATGGTTAAATCAAGGTAAGTAATCACTGTTTATGAAAATCTTTGTGGTAGGGCCGTCATGGGTCGGGGATATGATGATGTCCCAAAGTCTTTATCGTACATTGAAAGCATTACATCCGGCGGCAACCATTGATGTAATGGCACCTGCATGGTGTCGTCCATTACTCGAAAAAATGCCAGAAGTTGATAATGCAATCCCAATGCCATTAGGGCACGGTGCTTTAGCCATTGGTGAACGTCGTCGTTTAGGAAAACAATTAAGAGAGAATGGTTATACTCACGCTTATGTATTACCCAACTCGTTTAAGTCTGCATTAATCCCTTTCTTTGCAGACATTCCTAAACGCACTGGATGGCGTGGGGAAATGCGTTATGGGCTATTAAATGATTTACGACCTTTAGATAAAGACGCATTTCCTTTAATGGTTGAACGCTACGTTGCGCTAGCTTATGACAAGCAAAAAGTCCAAAAAGCGGCTGATTTACCTCAACCTCTGCTTTGGCCTAAGTTATCAGTAGCCGAGAGTGATATCTCTACCACATTGCATCAATTTTCATTATCTACTCAGCGTCCTGCTATTGGTTTTTGCCCAGGCGCTGAATTTGGCCCTGCTAAACGTTGGCCTCATTACCATTACGCAGCTTTAGCACAGAAACTCATTGAGCAAGGTTATCAAATCTTCTTATTTGGTTCTCAAAAAGATAAAGAAGCAGGCGAAGAAATAAAACAAACCTTAACGTCAGAAGCACGTGAAGCATGTTTTAATCTTGCTGGCGAAACCAGTCTTGAGCAGGCGGTTAATTTAATTGCCTCTTGTAAAGCAGTCGTCAGTAATGACTCTGGTTTAATGCACATTGCTGCTGCGTTAGAACGTCCGTTAGTAGCACTTTATGGCCCAAGTAGCCCTGACTTTACGCCACCGTTATCACATAAAGCGCGCGTGATCCGTTTAATTACTGGTTATCACAAAGTACGTAAAGGGGATGCAGAACAAGGCTATCACCAAAGCTTAATTGATATTCAGCCAGAAAAAGTCTTTGCAGAGCTTGAAAATTTACTGTCAACGGAGCCATCAGCGTGAAGCGGGTATTAATCGTTAAAACCTCTTCTATGGGGGATGTTTTACATACGTTGCCTGCATTAACTGATGCAATAAATGTTTATCCTGATATTCGTTTTGATTGGGTAGTCGAAGAAGGTTTTGCACAGATCCCTAGCTGGCACCAAGCCGTTGATACGGCTATTCCTGTGGCGATACGTCGTTGGCGAAAAAACTGGTTTAGTGCGCCTATTCGTGCAGAGCGCGCGCAATTTCGTCGCGCTATTCAAGCTCATCATTATGATGCCGTTATTGATGCACAAGGATTACTGAAAAGTGCATTCTTAGTGACTCGATACGCCAAAGGAATAAAACATGGTTATTCCCGCCAATGTGCCCGTGAGCCATTAGCTAGCTTTTTTTACAACGTTCGCCATGACGTCAGTAAAAAAATGCATGCCGTTGAGCGAATTCGCCAGTTGTTTGCCTTAAGCTTAAATTACCCTATTCCACAATCTCAGGGGGATTATGGAATTGCACAGCATTTTCTCTCACTTCCATCCTTTGATGAACGCCCTTATTTGGTATTCTTGCATGCAACTACGCGTGATGAGAAACATTGGCCAGAATCCCATTGGAGAGAATTAATCGCCTTACTCGCAGATTCTGGAGTACGCATTAAATTGCCTTGGGGTGCAGAGCATGAACACCAACGAGCCATTCGCCTAGCAAAAGATTTTGACTACGTTGATGTGCTGCCAAAAATGTCGCTAGCCCAAGTGGCTCAGGTTATTGCTGGTGCTAAAAGTGTGGTGTCTGTCGATACCGGATTAAGCCATTTAACGGCCGCATTAGATAAACCCAATATCACCCTATTTGGCCCCACCGATCCCGGTTTAATCGGCGGTTATGGTAAAGCCCAAACGGCTATAAAAGCAGAAGGCGGGGATATTGGGGAGATAAGTGCACAACAAGTTATTAATATTCTCAATATTTAGCCTTATAAGCCCTAAAAGTTATTAGTCTTTTAGGGCTTTATTAACCGCACTAAAGACTTCATCAACCATAATAAGATCCATTGATGCTTGTATTCCCTCATCTGGGTTAGGTTTCTTATTGATAATGGTATGCAAATGAAGATCTTGATAAGGCCCTGTCCATTTAGGGTTTGCTGTCGCAAATAAACTTACTGTTGGGCGTTGTAGTGTGATCGCTAAATGCAGAGGCCCAGTATCTCCTGTGACTAATACATCCATTATTTTTATCTGACTTAGCAAATCAGGTAATGAAGTTTTGCCTACTAGGTTTTCAATATTGTGAAGATATTTTTCTGGCAATAATGCAAAAAAATCCTCGGGCAATTCTAATTCTCGAGGAGATCCTATTAATTTAATTTGTACTGATGGTTTACTATCAATAAGCTTTTGCGCTAATTCAACAAAATATTTTACTGGCCATCGACGCTCTTGCGTTGATGCTCCCATCTGAAAACCAACAATATTCCCTTCATTTTTGGTTAATGGTTTTATTTCACACGGAAGTTCCATTCTTGTATCAGTACTATCGATCCCTAAATAACGAATAAGATTAAGTTTACTCTGAATAACATGGCCTCCTGCTGGATAATGATCAGCAATAATCCATTTTTGAAACCATTTAGGAATAATATCTGATGTATTACGTAGTATATACTGACAACCTGCCATAACAGCAAATAACACATCATAAGGGAGATGAGAATGAAGAATAACCGCTAATTCGGGTTTATATTTTTTTGCCTGTAATGCAATAGGGAGTAGATTTCTAATTTTATTATCCCAATAAACCACACTGTCTATTTGGTCATAGTTTTCAACTAATAATCTATTTTTTTCGCTGGAAACCAATGTGATATGTGCATCAGGATAATGTGCACGAATAGCTCTTATCGCGGGGGTATTAAACATAAAATCCCCCAGCGCTGTCGTAGAAAAAATAAGAATACTATTAAATTGAATATCAGATGAAAATGTATCTGTTTTTTTCATCTTTCCTAAAAGTGGGTTATAAATATTTAGGAAGTTATGTACCCATTTTAATTTCTTTAACTTCATCTTATTTTGCCTGCATCTTACTTTGATAGTACTCAGCCAACGTCATTCCCTGCACTTTGTCTGACAAGAAACTAAATAACGTTTCTAAATCATTATATAGCCCTTCAATTTCCTGTTCAGTACGGAATGTAGGGCTACCACCCGGCATAAATTCAGATGAGTGCAACATAAACTCAATATGAGAGTGGCCTTGAGCTAACGATTTTTCAGCAACATCAATCATCTGTTGGGCATTTCCGCCTTTAGGACGAAGCCAATTTACTGAAGGCGCTCGTTGCTTACCTCTTAACTTATCGTAGCCTTGCTTAACTTTATTCATTAAAGGCGAATGCTTATATTGAATACTCATTGGCACTTCTAGCAATGTTGAATTACCCGACTTGGTAATATCTTCTAGATCCATAAAATAAGCATGGCTTGGAAAATGGGTATAATTTGTTCCACCCACTTGTGCTGGATCGCCTTTTGTAAAACGCCAATCTACTTTAGGCGTGACAGAGCAATCGACTTGATAACCAAATTCAACCAAGAGTTGTGCATAAACCTCATTAAATGCCCAACGCCCCGCGCGATGACTTAACATTTTTGTTTGTAGTTTATCTTCAAGCAAATCAGTCATTAATGCGATTTTATCTCGCATTTGCGCTTTGGGGTATTCAATTAAATAAGGCTGATAGCGTAAATCATCATCAGTTAAAGGTGTTAATGGTGGGCTATTCCAAGCATGTAAGTGCATACCAATTTCACCCGTATTACGGGCAATAACATCACGAGCAAACTCAATATACGCCTCATCCATTACCATTTCATAGTTTGTTAACCAAACAGGTTTAAAATGAAAACGTTCACAAAGTTGCTGAAAACGAGGAAGAAAATGCGTATTTTGCGTGGTGATCTTACCCTCATTTTCCCAAAGATTATCGCCTTCAGTATCTAATGTGATAATAAATGCAGGTTTAGCCATTATATTCTTTACTCTTCATTTCAAAAAAATCCATCATATTTTTTATATATACATCGCCATAAAATGGCTCAATAGATTTTTTCATTTCACAAGGATTAGGTAGATTTAATCTTTCATTGACAACATTATTTAATATTTTCAAGAATGATGATTCATCATCAACTGGGAATAATTGCCCATTACTTCCATTAATAATATCAGAAGGTCCAGTTAAACAATCAGAGCTAATACAGTAAATTCCATAAGATTGAGCCTCAATTAAAACCATAGGAAGTCCTTCATGAGTTGATGTCAATAAACATGCAGTAACTTCTTTAATATGACTTAATACATAATCCCACGCATTACTTTGCCAACCATGAAAAATAACTTTTTTATCAATTTTTAACTTTTTTGCAAGTGAGAGTAAATCTGCTCTGTCTTCTCCATCTCCAACTAGATGTAACTCCCAGTTTCCTTCTAACTTGCTTAATGAACGAAACATAAATTCAAGGTTTTTACTTCCCTTGGATAATAACCGCCCAACATAGAGAAATTTTGTCCTACCTTGAGGACGAGGGATCGTTTTATCCGTTCTATCTACGGGATTGTAAACTACATTAATACGAGATTCAGGTACATTATTACTAAGTAAATATTTTTTATTACCTGAGCTAATCGGTATATGGTATTGCGTATTTAAAGTGTATATCGCTTTATATGCTATCCATAATGATGTATGTATCCAAGAAAACACTGGGATATGTCTCAGTGAGAACTTAGATGCTAAATTAGCGATATAACACCCTATAACATCTGATCCAATAATAACATCTGGTTTTTCTTTTCTTAAAATATTAGCTAATTTACATGAAAATAAAAATCTTCTTACTTTATGATTTCTAATTTTACAACTAATAAATCTTACATTTAAACTTTCATACCAATTTTCATTAATACAAATATCTCGTTCCTTCAAAAGGACAATAGATAATTCTACTTGAGGATAAAATTCTTTTAATAAATTATTTAATTTATTAAAAACAACCTCCATACCTCCTAAACCTTGCAACTCAATACCAACTATAGTTATTTTTTTTATTGACATAAATACTCACCTACAAGAATATCTAATTTAGATTTAATTAGATCTGTTGATATCTCACTGACTTTACTATCTATTTTGTCCTGAGTTATTTGAATTGCTTTTTGATTATTTGGTGACCACAAATAATTATTTGCATATTGGCCATGATAATCATTTCCATACAATGCAAGTGTAGGTTTATCAAAAGCCGTAGCAACATGAACAATAGATGTATCTGGTGTTATTACTAAATCAGCATATTTTATAATTGCTGATGCACTAATAAAGTCTCCAATAGGATTGCTCACAATATTTTCGAATTGAAGATTTTCTAGATCATTCTGTCGTCCAATAAAGATAATATTTACTTCATATTTTTTGAAATATGACATTATAAATAATAGCTGTTCTTTTGATATATCTCTTTTTTCAGATGCAGAAAATGGATTTATTACTACCGTTTTTTTATATGGTAGATCATTAATAAATTTTTTTATCTTATTTTCTATCACACTAGGGATCATAATCTCATATTTAAGTTCATCAAAAGGCACATTAAGAACATTAAGCATTTCCTTGTACCTTTCAATAACATGAGATTGATACTTATCATAATTTATATTTAAATTATATGTTTTAATGTTATTTTTATTAAAGCCGACAACATTTTTAGCATCAATTATTCTTATAAATAATAAATAAGATATTGGGAGTAACTCTCCCATATCAATAATTAAATCGTAACTTTCTTTCCTTAAACTGAGCGCTAATTTTATAATAGAAAAAAATTTTTCTTCATATGTATAATTTTTATTATATAAATCAGAGTACTCAATAACACAAAAATTATTATTTCCAGAAACAATATCTACAGAATACCCATTGTTCTTTAGTTGTCTTAAAATTGATGTTGAAACAACCATGTCACCAATTTTATTATCATCTCTTAAAAAAAGTACTTTAGGATCTTTTTTTAAAGAAAAACTCTTACGATAAATAGAATCAATAAAAAACTTGGCAATAGCAAATTTCACCCGCTTAAAAAAATAATTTTTTTGTCTATTTAATCGCCTAAGCGTACTAAATTTTTTATTTCCCATTATTGGTGCACTCTAGTAACTATAAGTTCAACATACTGATCAATCACTTCATTAATATCAAATTTTTGGTACATCTCAGGTGTGATTTTAGGTGGGGTAAAATAAACCAATCGCATCTTTTCTGCTAACGATGTTACATTTAGATCTGCTTTATAATTAGCAAGCTCACCTTCCATAATCTCACCAATACCACCGGGACAATTGGTACTCACAATCGGTGTATTACAAATCAAAGATTCAACCAACACATTGCCTAAACCTTCGCTATCAGAGCTTAAAACAACCGCTTTTGCATCATTAATAACAGCAAATGGATTTGCTAAAAAACCAATTAAACTTACTTTATTTTCTAAATTAAGCTCTGCTATTTTATTTTTAATTTTAGTTGTCACTTCAGAAGAGCCTTGTCCTGCAATAAATAATTTACAAGGCAAATCCGCTAACGCAAATGCTTCTAATAATCTGTCATGCCGTTTAACTTCATGAAAACGACCAATATGCAGTAAATAATCTTGCCCTTGATAAGAATTACTTTCTAACGCTAAATTTCTAATTTCTTGAATATCAAACGGGTTATAAATCGTTTTTAATTGTTGTGGTGATACTCCCACATTTTCAATCAAATCCTGTCCAGCTGCATTGGAAACCGTAATAATATTTTTCCCTTGATATACTTTTTGGATCTTTTTTTGTTTTAACCAACGAGAAAAACCTGTTTTATTACCTAAATAAGATTGGGAAAATATGCCATGAATGCAATACCATGTATTTTTATCTGCCAGCTCTTTAGATAAAGCGACTATTCTATCTGTCTTATGCAAATTTGAAACAACAAGCGATGGAATACCTTTACGTGCAAATAATGATTTCAACGTATTATCCATCGACTTTGCTCGACGTTTCAGTTCTGTTTGTCGATGAAATAATCCACGGTAACTGTCTGCATCAATCAATAACTCAATATTAGCAGGGATCGAATAATCACACTTTTCGGCTAAAGAGAGTAACGTAACGGTATAACCACGCTGGCTTAAACCATGACAGAGCCTGATAGTGACATTTTCAGCACCACCACCCGGTAATCCATCAATAATAAAAAGGATATGTTCCTTCATAAACTAAGAACCTTTTGGTAAAGCCCAATCAGTTGTTGAGATAAATGCTCTGGCGTATAAGGCAATATCTTGTTTCGGGCAGCTTTAGACATTCTATTATCAAGATTATCGGCAGAAATTGTTTTTATTGCACTTACCATTGCCGAAATATCTAGCGCATCAGTGACAAAACCATTAACACCTTGCTCAATAAATTCAGAGCCACCACAAGTATAACTAGTGATCACAGGTAAACCACATGCCATTGCTTCTAAAACAACATTAGGAAAAGGATCATATAAAGTGGGTAACAATAAACCATCTGCCATTTGATATAAAGGTAAGGTGTCTTTTTGCACACCTAGAAAATGAACGCGATCATGACTTTTTAATTGATGAGCAAATTGCTGATATTTTTTCTGCTCTTTATCTTGTCCAACTACAATCAAATGTGCACTTGTACAACTAATCGCTTCTATGGCCGCTTTTAAGCCTTTGCGCTCAAATCCAGAGCCCACATAAATAAAACATTTTGCTTCAACAGGAATATGGTATTGCTGGCGTAATTGTTCGCGATAAAGCGCAGTCGCAGGGAAAAATCGCTGATTATCAATCGCATTATAAATTACGCTAATGCGCTCACTTTCAATACCAAAATCTTCCATCACTTCACGCTTTACCATTTCTGAATTACAGATAACGCGTTTTAGTTCTGGTGAATGATACATCTCTTTTTCAGCTTTCATTACATAGCGGTGATAACAACTATTAAGCAATAATTGACTACGTAATGGGCTTAAAACGCGTGAACGTTGTAATAACCATCGGTGATGAACACCGTCTCCTGCACGATAAATATCGCATCCTGCAATACGTTCATGACTTTGCACTAAATCGAACTTTTCTTTTTGCCAACATTGTCTTGCTGCTTGAGCAAAACCTTTTTCACGGCTAATTCGTCCCCATTTCATTGGGTTGACAATATGAATATGCCACTGAGGTTGTACTGCACCAATCCATGAACGCGTGATCACATTAAGTTCTACAGCTTGATTATCTAATGCCTCAAGCGCTCGAGAAACAAATCGTTCCGCTCCCCCATCAGGTCGGTATTTTTGACGCACTATAGCCAATCGGAATGAATTCATTTTAGTTGTCCCCTTACGGCATTCAGTACATCTTCGACAGGTATTAAACTGAGATAACGCGTTTGTGTGTTGGTATTGACATCATCAGGATCAGGGAGTTCACCATAATTGCCTGCCCATAACACTTCGCCAATATGTTCCCATGGCGACCAATGAAATAATTTTGATGGCCCAAAGAGCGCAATAAGAGGCGTTTTAAGTGCTGCCGCCATATGCATGGGAACAGAATCAACCCCAATAAATAAACGAGCATGATCAATTAACGTAGCAAGTTGAGGTAAAGAGAGTTGTCCTGATAATGAAACCACACTGTTTGAAGTACACCCTTTAATAATGGTCTCTACCATCTCTTTTTCACGAACATCAGGCCCTGATGTTAAAATAATTTGGTGTCCATCATGCTGTAAGGCATCGATTAATTCAGACCACTTATTTTCATCCCAACATTTAAAAAACCAACGAGATGTCGGTTGGATAACAATATAAGATGTGAATACACCTTGAGATTTTAGCTTATCAATAACGCACTGTTTATCTTGTTCACTGTATGCCATTGATACTTGATTATCTATTTTAGGTAGCTGTAGTGGTTGCAAGAGCGCTAAATTTTGCTCCACAATATGTTGAGTATAAACAGAGTCTAAAGGGATCAAATGAGTAAAGCATTTTTTCCAAAAAGGGCTTTGACGTTTATAAATATCATATCCAACACGAATTTTAGCCCCCGTAAAACGCGTTATTAATGCACTATTCCATTGATCGGCTAAGTTTATAACAACATCATAGTGTCTCTTTCTTAATTCAGTGAACAATTGCCACTCATGACGTAACCTTGCCAGCTTCCCTTCATTTTTCCATGCTTTATCTAGTGCAAAGATATGGTGAATGGAGGAAAAACTCTCAATCATTGGCATGGTTTCTTTATTGATTAAAACATCCACTTCAGCATTTGGAAAGTTAGCTTTTAATGTATTAATAACAGGGGTAATCAATAAAGTATCACCATGATGTCGTAACTTAATAATAAGAACCCGTTGTATTAACTTCATTTTTTCACTCATAACATTCCAAATGTACTTGAATAACTAGCAATGTGATTTGATTATAAAAAAAATTCTATCAAGTTTCCTGAATAAAGCCTGTTAAAATTAATAAAAAAGCATTATACCGTGTTGTTTATCGCCACAACGTTTGTTTTTACACACTTTCTACTACACACTGTGATACTATAAGCGTTCGTCCAGATAAGTGAATTTGATAGCATGTTGTTGCGTTTATATCAGGTACTTCTTTACCTTATTCAACCTCTGATTTGGTTACGTCTTTTATTACGTAGCCGTAAAGCACCCGCCTACCGAAAACGGTGGGGAGAGCGCTATGGCTTTTGCAAAGGCAAAGTCGTGCCTCAAGGGATATTATTGCATTCTGTATCTGTGGGTGAGACTCTCGCCGCAGTGCCGCTTGTTCGCGCCCTTCGCCATCACTATCCTGATTTACCTATAACAGTCACTACCATGACTCCAACAGGTTCAGAACGTGTACGTTCTGCGTTTGGTGATGATGTTTACCATGTCTATCTTCCTTATGATTTACCAGGTTCAGTTAATCGTTTTCTTAAAACGGTCGATCCCAAATTGGTTATCATTATGGAAACAGAATTATGGCCTAACCTAATTTCAAAACTGCATCAACGAAAAATTCCGTTGATTATTGCTAATGCACGTTTATCAGAACGCTCTGCCGCCGGTTATCAAAAATTAGGTAATTTTGTCAAAACGATGCTCCAAAAGATCACCTTAATCGCGGCTCAAAACCAAGAAGATGGCGAGCGTTTTATCGAATTAGGCCTTAAACGCTCACATTTGCATGTAACAGGCAGCCTGAAATTTGATATTTCTGTTACCCCTGAATTAGCAGCCAGAGCTGTTGCTTTACGTCGCCAATGGGCAGCTCACCGCCCTGTTTGGATTGCAACAAGCACGCATGAAGGTGAAGAGACCATTATTTTAGAGACACATAAAAAGCTTCTGACACAATTTCCACAACTTTTGTTAATTTTAGTGCCTCGACATCCTGAACGTTTTCCTAAAGCTGAGCAATTAACCCGCGAAGCAGGATTAAAGTACACATTACGTAGCACTGATGCTGTTCCCGATGCACAAACTCAAGTGGTTATTGGCGATACTATGGGCGAACTGATGTTGCTCTATGGTATTGCTGATTTAGCCTTTGTGGGAGGAAGTTTAGTCGAGCGAGGTGGTCATAACCCGTTAGAAGCAGCCGCTCACGCTATCCCTGTGATTATGGGACCTCATACTTTTAATTTTAAAAATATCTGTGCCAAGCTTGATCAAGCTGAAGGGTTAATCACTGTCACGGACAGTCAATCAATGGCAACAGCGATCGCCTCACTGCTTAATGATGAAGACTATCGTCGTTATTATGGTCGTCATGCGGTTGAAGTACTTCATGAAAATCAAGGGGCATTACTGCGTTTACTCACCTTACTTTCCCCCTATCTTCCTCCCCGGAGTCACTAATGAGCCAGAGTAAGCGCCTTTCTGTGGTGATGATCAGTAAAAATGTCGCTGATGTCATTGGTGAATGCTTAGACTCTGTACAATGGGCGGATGAAATCATTGTGTTAGATTCGGGGAGTCAAGATGATACCTGCCGTATTGCAACAGAAAAAGGGGCAAAAGTCTTTGTAAACAGTGAGTGGCCAGGTTTTGGTAAACAGCGCCAATTAGCACAACAATATGCCACTGGTGATTATATTTTTATGATCGATAGTGACGAACGTGTCACTCCTGAGCTAAAAACCAGTATCCTCGCAATATTGCAACAACCTGAAGAAAATGTGGTTTATCACTGTGCTCGCCGTAATTTATTTATGGGGCGTTTTATGAAGCACAGTGGTTGGTATCCCGATAAAGTGACACGTTTATATGCTCGTGAACGTTATCAATATAACGATAATTTAGTTCATGAATCATTAGAAACCCAAGGTGCAACCGTTAAATCCTTACAAGGTGACCTCTTACATCTTACTTGCCGTGATCTCATGGAATTTCAGCAAAAACAGCTAAAATATGCCACCGAATGGGCAAAAGAACGTCACCAACAAGGTAAAAAAGCCAATTTCAGCTCGATTTTAAGTCATACATTAGGGGCTTTTTTTAAGACGTGGTTGTTAAGAATGGGGTTTTTAGATGGAAAGCAGGGTTTGATATTGGCATTTGTTAACGCACAGTATACCTTTAATAAATACGCCTCTTTATGGGAACTCAGCCAGAAGACTATCAATAATGAAAAATAAAGCTATCTACCCCGGAACATTCGATCCTATCACTTATGGCCATATTGATATTTTAACCCGTGCTGCGGGTATGTTTGATACGGTTTTATTAGCCATTGCTGATAGCGCCCGTAAAAATCCGATGTTTACCCTCGAAGAACGTGTTGATCTAGCCAAACAGGTAACGAGTCATTTACCTAATGTTGAAGTGGTTGGGTTTAGTGAACTAATGGCTAATTTTGCCAAACAACAACAAGCGACTATTTTAATTCGTGGCGTACGTAGCGTTTCTGACTTTGAATATGAATGGCAGCTGGCGAATATGAACCGCCATTTTGCACCTGATCTTGATAGCGTGTTTTTACTACCCTCTCAAAATCTTTCTTTTGTCTCTTCATCTTTAATTAAAGATGTGGCGCGCCATGACGGTGATGTCTCTACGTTTTTACCTGAAGTAGTCACCACCGCCATGCTAAAAAAACTCGGTAAAATTTAACTCTCATTTTCACCATGTTGGCAATGTCGGCAGAAAAAGGTGCTACGTTGCCCTTGCTTAATGCTTTCAATTGTATGTCCACAAATTAAACAAGGTTTATCTTTACGCCCATAAACAAATAGCTCTTGTGCAAAATAACCAGGCTTACCATCTGATTGTAAAAAGTCTTTTAGTGTTGTCCCACCTTGTTCGATAGAGCGTGTTAATACGCGTTTTATCGCAGTCACTAGTACCACACACTCTTCTAACGTTAAACTATTGGCTTTTCTATCTGGCATAATGCCTGATGAAAATAGTGCCTCGTTAGCATAAATATTGCCGACACCCACAACTAATTTATTATCCATTAACCATGGTTTGATGGCTGTTTTTTTATTTTTTGACTGTTGATATAGATATTGTGCATTAAATTCATCAGAAAGGGGTTCAGGCCCTAAATGGGCTAATACTGAGCTGGTTGTTAAATCTTCACACCATAACCATGCACCAAAGCGTCGAGGATCGGTATAACGCAATACTTTGCCATCACGAAAAATCAAATCGATATGATCATGTTTTTCTTCAGGCTGTTCCTCTAATAAAATACGCACACTCCCTGACATCCCCAAATGGATAATAATCCATCCAGTATTCAGCTCTATGAGTAAATATTTAGCTCGCCGCTTAACACTTAAAATAGGCTCATCGAGTAAGGTTTTTATTTTTTCAGAAACGGGCCAACGTAATTTACTATTACGCACAATGGCATAGTGCAACACATTACCTACAAGATGAGGTTCAATGCCTCGGCGACTGGTTTCGACTTCTGGCAATTCAGGCACTGGTGACTCCATAATTATCAGATAAGAGATACAGCGATAACATCATTTTTATTGTATGATCAGCTTTCCTAAAAGCATAAAGGACGATAGCAGATTATTATGATGGTGTTTAAAGATTGTAGTAAAAAATCCCTGTGGAACTTATCCATTATTGGGCTTTACATTATATTGATCTACTTACCAGATATCACTCGTTATAAAAATATTGTGATGGGGTTGATTGGTGCAACAGCACTGTGGTATCTGGTACGTGACTTTAAGACTATCTGTAAGATATTTAAAAATAATCTCGCTTTTTCACTCCTGTTTTTATTGCTCGCGATTGGCTATTCGATTCTAATTTCTGTCGAGCCTAGCATCAGTATAAAAGAGATAAATAAGCCCATACTCAATGGATTATTGCTGTTTGCTGTGACCTTTCCGATTGTATTATATAAAGAAAAGCCTACCGATATAGCTAAAATGATGATGGTTGCTTTTGCGATAGGGTTGCTGGTGATTATGGCTAAAGAATTAGTGCAGTATTATTTGGAGTATCAAAGAGGTATTATTCCTTTTGAGTCTAAAAGTCATAAGTTTCACAGAGAAATATCTTATGCCTTACTCTTTTTTTATCCTATTATTCTTGTCTTTCTAGTATTAAATAAGCACTACTTTATAAAGCAAAGTTTACTATATTCTTGGGGAGTATCCTGTTTATTACTTATGTTAGGTACTTTAGCTAGAAGTGCATGGATATCTCTATTAATCGTTACTTTTTTAATGTTATTGATTAATCGCCAATGGATACTTACAACTATAGGTACTTTTATTAGTATTATCTTACTTTTTGTAATTATACAAATAACACCAGAAACTCCCTTAGATAAACGAAAACCATCTAGGTTACAATATAAATTAACACAGATTGACAGTGGTGACCGTTTCATTAATGGCACATACCATTCAGCAATAAATCTTATTCTAGAAAGCCCTTTTACGGGATATGGCTATGGTAATCAACTTTACCATAATGTTTATAATGAACGAGCTAAAGATCACCCAAATTGGAAATTTAAAAAATCCATTGGCCCCCATAATATCTTTCTCGCTTTTTGGTTTGCTGGCGGTATTTTAGGGTTATTTGGTATTCTCTATTTTTGCTCTTCAGTAATTGCTCAAGGTATCCAACTAATAAGAAAGAACTCAGGAATTATTCGCCAAGCAGCTTTAGTGTTATTGATGTCATTTTTAGGGGTGTATGTACTACGAGGATTATTTGAAAATGCCTATATTAATCAAGTGGGTATTTTGGTGGGATTAATGTTGGCATTGCGTCATGCTTTACTCAATAATCAATCAGTCACGCCATCAGATAAACAACAATAGATTACTTAATTAACTTCTCTATTGTTTTTAGAATAGTCTCTGCCCGCTTATCCCAGTTGTAATAGTTTTCAACCAGAGAGCGGGCATGAGTTGTTTTTTCTTTAGCTCTCTGCGGGTTTTCTCTTAGTTGTATTATCTGTTTTGCAAAACTTTGTGCATCACCACTATCAGCAAAACTCACTGCTTTCTCATCCACAACATCACGAATTGAAGGAAAATCTGAAATGACCACCGGTTTTTCCATAGCCATATATTCAAATAACTTAAGTGGTGAAGTATAACGACTTCCAATGCTCGTTAACGTCAGCGGGAGTACACAGATATCATGCATAGCAATTGCTTCAAAGCGTTTTTTCGGATCAATAAACCCCAAGAAATTCACTTTATCTTTGACATCCATTTCTTGAGCTAATAAGGTTAATCCCCCAATCTGCTCCGGCGTTCCTCCTGCGATATTCAACCGTGCGTTATCAAGGTATTTCATTGCTCGCATCATGGTTGGAATACCTTTCCATTTATGCAAACTTCCCAAATAAAGCACTTCTGTAATGGATTGATTTAATTTAAGAGGTGCTATCTGATTATCTGCCACAGCATGTAAATCCACACCATCAGGAACTACTGTTATTGGCGTAGTAACTTGATACTGCGAAACAATATCATCTCTTAATAATGAAGTAAGAACAAAAACACCCGTAGCTTGGCTATAAACCAACTTTTCCATTTTTAATAGCTTATGATATTTGGCTCGATTCTTTTTTTTCTCAAATGAATGAGACTCTGCAAAAGATTGAGCAAAGATTTCATGGCTTTCAAAAAAGAGAGGAATGTCTGGGTAATTTTCACAGAGATAACAAGCTAGTTTTAAATTACGGGTAAACAACGCATCAACGTTATTTTGCTTTACCCAGCGAGTAATCTGTAATGAGAAAAGTTTTTGTGAATTAAACGGAAAATACCATTTTCGGCGAATATCTCTTAAAGAAACTAAACTCGCATTAGGATGAATAGCACGTCCTAATATATCACTATCTCGATATTGTCCTTTAGGTGTCACTAAAGTGACATGTGCACCCGCTCTGGCAAAAGCATCGACATTTTGCAGTATTTGCAATGAAGCCACACGTAAGTCAGGAACCGGGTAAGGATCAAGATAGGCAATTTTCATAATTATGACGCCAGTGCCCGTAATAAACGTTGCGCAGAGTGTTGCCAAGTATAACGTGATTCAATGCGTAGACGAGCTTGCTCCCCCATGCTTTTACCTCTATCCGGTAATGCACGAAGATGATTAATCGCTATCACAATTTCATCTGCACTACCTGGTGCGACAAGAAGCCCAGCGGTGCCTTCATTACCCACCACTTCAGGAATACCCCCAATATGGCTTGCAATGACAGGTTTTGCACACGCCATCGCTTCTGCAATCGTAATACCGAAGGCTTCATCTCCTGTACTCGGGAAAATACCTGCGTCACTTGATGCATAAAATTCAGGTAATACGTTATGTTCAACAGGTTGATGAAAAATAACTTGCTCTGCAACACCTTTAGAAATTGCTTTCTTTTTTAATCGCTCAAGATCATCACCAGCACCGATAATCAGAAGTTTAACATCTTCACCTTTTAATTGCTCTATGGCATCAATTGCGACACTCAAACCTTTCCAACCTACTAGCCGTCCTGCAAAGGAGAGTAAAAAAGTAGACGCATTGATCCCTAATTGCTCACGCAGTGACGTGGTCATAGGCTTAAACTTTTCAATATCCACACCATTATAAATTACGTTTGGAAACTGCTTAAAATGATGTTGGATTTGCCAAGCATTAAAGTGACTGCACGCAACCCATGCTGAAATCTTTTTACCTAATCTGCGATCGCCTTTAAAAAAACTGGTTCCCCCACTCATATAACAAAAACGCGTTGAGGATGATTTAGGCATCATAGAGGGCCAAAAAAAATCAAAAGGCTTCGTTAAAATTACCCAATCAAAATGTTGGCTAATAACCTCTTTTTTGGCATGTCGCGCAAAAGTATAACGCTCAACAATACGACGAAAGCGCCCACCGAGATCAATCACTTTATCTCTGGGGGTATAAGGATAAGTGTGAACCTGTATTTGGCGTCCTGCCAGATTGTGTCGAATATCGCCATTGCCACCATAAAGATGAACTTCATGTCCAGCATCATGCAATTGCTTAGCCAGTTCCCAAACCGCTGTTTGGATCCCGCCATAAGACATGGTGATTGTGACATCAATTATACCGATCTTCATGGATTACTTTTTCACCTTCATTCCATCAATGATATTACGCACTGCATTCCACACTTCTTCAACTGATATTTCAGCCATATTGTCTTCGCGACGAGCATTTTCCAACGAGGTTGGGTGTTGGATAACCTGACAACAAGAATGTTGTAATGGCGCTAAATAGCACCCTGGGTGATAGCTATGGTATAACGCCACCATTGGGATATCTAAAGCCCCTGCTAAATGTGTAGGCCCTGTATCTACCCCTACATAAAGCGATAAATTTGCCATAATTGCCGCATTTTGTCGCATTGAAACTCGACCGGCTAAGGCTAAACAACGCTCTTCACCTATTCTTTTAGCTAAATCAATGGAGAGTTGTTCACTTTCCTTACTACCTAATAGCAAGAAATACGTACTCGCGTCATGGGTAATTATCTGCTTTGCTAATTGTAGAAAATTTTCCACCGGCCAATCTCTATAGGCTTTAGCCGGAAAACTCTGTAATTGAAAACCAATAATATTCTTATTAATTAATGAATTATCTTTTAAAAATTGTTGTGCAAAGCTCTTTTCTTCATCACTGATAAAGTAACGTAGCTGCCAACAACTCGGATAAATCCCTAACGCATTAATTAATAAGGCACGTTCTTTTTGTGCAACCATCGGCGATTTGGGACGTTCAACCCAAGTCACATCAGTTTGCTGTTGCGACTGATCAGAAAAAGTCACAGTATGGTGAGATTGACGACGGGCATAGCTCACCAACTCACTATCATTGCCATATACTAGTGCTAAATCATAAGGCTTATGAGGTAGCCAGCCAGTCCAAACCGCTCTTTTTTTAGAAAAATGCCTAATACAATCAATATCAGGATTATGCTCAAGAATGCATGCGCTACGTTTATGTGCAAGCACATGAATATGAGCATTAGGCCAACGCTGTTTTAATGCATGGATAACCGGTGTGATAAGTAATGTATCACCGAAACGGGCTATCGCTATAACCAATATATTATTTGGATCCATATGCTTTTTATTTGGCTTAAATGATACATTTACTTCTCAGACTATACACTAAAAAGTATTACAAATATTCATCAATAAGATGAATACACTAAGTTGATAATAGAGACTCTAAGTCATTCAAGGTGTATTTAGTACGAATAAGTACAATCAGCCATACGACAACTTAAAATATGACGAGTAGAGATAATCGTTTCACGACTTTATTATCAACATTAATCATACTGATTTATTTTTATCGTTAATTGCCTGAATAAAGATCCTTTCCATCTTATCTAGCATATTATCCAAGCCAAATCGTGAAACAGCATGTTCAAGCGCAGCTTTTCCCATCTGTTCACGTAATTGTTCTAAGCCCATTAATTTAGCTAAATGGCTTGTCAGTGCCTCTTGTTCTTGGGGCACCAATGTAAAACCCGTTTTACCATCAATAACAGCCTCGCTAATCGCTCCCACCGTTGTAGAAACAATAGGTAAACCACAGGCCATTGCTTGCATAATGCCTTGAGGCACACCTTCATTACCAAAAGAAGGTAATGCAAAGAGATCCATTGCATTTAAACAATCAGGCACATCATTACGATTACCTAAAAAGAAAATACTTTGCGCTAATCCCGCATTTTTGACCATTGGCTCTAAATTTTTACGCTGAGGTCCATCACCGACAAAAATTAATTGCCAATCGGGAAACTGCTGATGTAATGATTTCCATGCTTCGACTAAATATTTATGCCCTTTCCACACACGCATTGTTGCCACTATTCCTAATGTTGGTTTATTAGGGATACCTATTTTCGCTCTAGCATGCTGTTTATCCTGTGGAAAAAAACGTTGTAAATCAATACCGGTAGGTACTGATGTCATTTTTTCTAATGGGAATTTATTGTGCTGATGTAATGTCTGACGTAGCTTTTCGCCTGTTGTCACGATATGCGTGCTAGATGAAAGATAGAGCCAGCGAGTAGGTAGTGAGCGTGAAACATCGGTAGAAACATGACGAGTACGCACAATCGGTGGTGTATGGCTTAATGTGGCACAAGAGGCTGCAACTAACCATGCATCGGTAGAACTATGAGTATTAATCACATCAAATTGGTGATGATGTAATTTCAGCCACTGACGAAGTGCTTTTAATGCAGAGACACGTTTTTTTTCAATCGGTAATGTAAAAACTTCAATACCATAATCAGGCGCAGCTTTAGCAATTTTAGAAGTCGGGCAACACACTAGCGCAACTTGGTGCCCTCTGCGGATCATACCTTGAGATTCCGTCAGTATACGAATTTCCTGACCACCCCACCCACAAGATGATTCTGTATGTAATATTGATAATACTGACTTGCTCATCCGCAATCCATTCAACTGATGATTCAAAAAGAGCCATAGTATAACTAAAGAGCAAAGGAAGATCACAATAGCTTTACTTTGTTATACTTAGCAGGCTTTAGATAACAAAAAACCCGACACAAAGGTCGGGTTTTTTAAGAAAACTAAAATTATTTAATTTTAGCTTCTTTATAAAGCACATGTTGACGAACAACTGGATCGAATTTTTTCATTTCCAGTTTTTCTGGCATAGTGCGTTTGTTCTTCGTAGTGGTATAGAAGTGACCTGTACCAGCAGAAGAAACGAGTTTAATTTTCTCGCGAATACCTTTAGCCATTTTTCAGCTCCTAGAACTTCTCACCACGGGCACGTAAATCTGCTAATACAGATTCGATGCCTTTCTTATCAATCACACGCATACCTTTAGCAGATACACGCAGAGTTACGAAACGTTTCTCAGACTCAACCCAGAAACGGTGAGAGTGCAGGTTTGGCAGAAAACGGCGTTTAGTCGCGTTTAATGCGTGAGAGCGGTTGTTTCCACTCACAGGACGCTTGCCGGTAACTTGGCAGACTCGGGACATGTCTATTCTCCAAAAATCTAATCAGCTCGAGCTTTAGTATCAGGTTTGACCGCCTCGTCAGGCTTTGGAGCCCATCTCAGCAACTTTTAACGATTGAAAAACTGTGTAAACACCTCAGAAAAAACTTGCTGAGATAGGCTCTTCTCGCCAAACCCAAGATCCTCAAAGGTGGCGTAGTATACGCCCAATGGCCTCAACGCTCAAGACCCGTACAAATAAAGATTGACAATAATTACAAAAATATTTGCTATAACCAGCCACGTTCAGCAAAAGAAACACAGTTATCATGCCCTATTACAAGGTGATCGAGTACATTTACACCCACTAATTGGCATGCGGCAAAAATTTTCTTAGTGATCTGTTTATCTGCAAGGCTAGGTTCACAAATACCTGAAGGATGATTATGGGCAAGAATAATCGATGTTGCATTCTTTTTTATTGATTGACGTACAATTTCTCTAGGATGAACTTCTACTCGATTAATAGTTCCTTTAAACATCTCTTCATAGGCAATTAATTGATTTTGATTATCAAGAAAAAGCACCACAAACACTTCTCTTTCTTGCCAATTAAGTAATTTTTTTAAGTAATATTTCGTTTCCTCTGAAGAAGATAACACATTTTTATACATAAATTGTGTAGTCGAAAAGCGTTGTGCCATCTCATTAATTGCCTGTAATTGGGTAAATTTACCCACACCAACACCTTTAAAACGGCCAAGTGTTTCATAATCGGCACTAATGACATGATATAAAGAGCCACATTCTTTAAGTAAAAAAGCGGCGAGCTCTAATACTGATTTTTCATAAGTTCCTGTACGTAAAAAAAGAGCAAGTAACTCAATATCGGTAAGCGACTCCACGCCATAAAGCAGTAACTTCTCTCTAGGTAAAAGTGCACTAACTGATTGATTTTCCATCCATGGACTCCTTAATTAGCAAAATTGGGACATAAGTAACTTATTTTATTTCTTCACTTTAATTCTGCTATCTTGCTTTTTAAGCGCGCATCATAAAATGCCAATCATAAAACAACTGTTGTTTTATACAGTTAATTTACTATAAACTGCTTATATTGTATGAAAAAGACACATATCAAAATTATGCGAGATGACCCGCAAAAATTTAATCAATAAAACATGAAGTTACATAGAATTCCGAATTCACGGATACCTTGTGGTAAAATTGCGGACAATTATTTATGTACTTAGGCATTTCATCATGACTACACTTCACAACAAAAAGATTATTCTTGGTATTAGTGGTGGTATTGCGGCCTATAAAGCACCTGAACTTGTTCGCCGTTTACGTGATAAAGGTGCTATTGTCCGTGTTGTAATGACACCCGCGGCACATGCTTTTGTCACACCATTATCATTACAAGCGGTTTCTGGCTTTCCTGTAGCTGATGACCTACTTGATCCCGCTGCAGAAGCAGCAATGGGGCATATTGAATTAGGTAAATGGGCTGATTTAATTTTACTTGCACCTGCAACAGCTGATCTTATCGCCCGTTTACGTGCAGGCATGGCTAATGATTTACTCACCACACTCTGTTTAGCCAGTAGTGCGCCTATTGCCATTGCCCCAGCAATGAATCAGCAGATGTATCGAGCCGCTATTACACAAGAGAATTTATCCGGTTTAGAACAACGGGGTTGTTTAATTTGGGGGCCTGATTCAGGTAGCCAAGCGTGTGGTGATGTGGGTCCTGGGCGAATGCTAGATCCTTTAGAGCTCGTCACATTAGCTGAAAAACAACTTGCTATACAATCACAAGATTTTGTGGGTAAAAAAATCACCATCACCGCAGGGCCTACTCGTGAAGCGCTAGATCCGGTACGTTTTATCAGCAATCATAGCTCTGGAAAAATGGGCTTTGCAATTGCACAAGCAGCTGCATTAAGGGGCGCTGAAGTTACTCTTATCGCTGGCCCTGTCACATTACCGACACCCGCTTGTGTTAAACGTATCGATGTTGAAAGCGCACAAGAAATGTATGAACAAGTGATGATGCTAGCGCCTTCACAAGATATTTTTATTGGTTGTGCAGCCGTTGCAGATTATCGCGCTAAACTTATTGCGACTGAAAAAATTAAAAAACAAGGTGATGAAGTCACCATCACTATGGTAAAAAACCCCGATATTGTTGCCAGTGTCGGAAAAATGATTGAGCACCGTCCTTTTGTTGTTGGATTTGCAGCCGAAACCCAGAATGTGGAAGAATATGCCCGCAAAAAACGAGAACAGAAGCAGCTTGATTTAATCTGTGCTAATGATGTTTCATTAGAAAATCAAGGCTTTAACAGTGACAATAATGCATTACACCTTATTTGGGCTAATGGAGAAACGCGTTTACCACACAGTAGTAAAGCACAACTTAGCCATCGCTTACTCGACGAGATAGCCAAACACTATGATGAAAAAAATTGATGTTAAAATTCTTGATGCTCGTATTGGCCAAGAATATCCACTTCCTGCTTATGCCACAACAGGCTCTGCTGGTTTAGATTTACGTGCTTGCCTTGATGCACCATTGATACTTGAACCAGGGCAAACTGAATTATTACCGACAGGTCTCGCTGTACATATTGCCGATGAAGGCTTAGCAGCAATGGTGCTTCCTCGTTCAGGCTTGGGCCATAAACACGGTGTTGTATTAGGTAACTTAGTTGGACTGATTGATTCTGACTACCAAGGCCAATTGATGGTGTCAGTTTGGAATCGTGGGCAAAAAGCGTTCACCATCGAACCGGGCGAACGTATTGCTCAGATGGTTATCGTACCGGTCGTTCAAGCTGAATTTAATATTGTTGAAGATTTTACCGCAACGGAACGTGGTAGTGGCGGTTTTGGTCATTCCGGCCGCCAATAATAACGACGTCTTGCATTAATTATTTCAATGACGATATCACTCCCTTTGCACTAAAAATTTAAGTGCAAAGGTTTACTGATTTGTTTTGCTTTTAGCAGGGGCCTTATCAGTCATGGCAGAAGAAAAAGAAACTAAAAAGAAAAGAAATAGACGGGATGAAATCTTACAATCACTTGCTCAAATGTTGGAGTCAAGTGATGGTAGCCAGCGCATTACAACGGCAAAACTAGCTGCCACTGTTGGTGTATCTGAAGCAGCACTCTATCGACATTTCCCAAGTAAGACAAAAATGTTTGATAGCTTAATTGAATTTATCGAAGACAGCTTAGTTTCTCGTATTAATTTGATCTTAAAAGACGAAAAAGAAACGATAGCCAGAATTCGCTTAATTCTTATCTTGATCCTCGGTTTTGCTGAAAAAAACCCAGGACTGTCTCGTATTTTAACGGGCCATGCTTTGATGTTTGAGCAAGACAGATTACAAGGCCGCATAAATCAACTTTATGAGCGTATTGAAGTTCAGCTTCGACAAGTTATCAAAGAGCGTAAAATTCGTGAAGGTAGTGCTTTTTTACATGATGAAGCCTTACTTGCCTCACAACTACTCGCTTTTTGTGAAGGTATGTTAGCGCGTTTTGTACGTACTGAATTTCGTTATCAACCGACCCAAGAATTTGAAGCTCGCTGGCCATTAATATTGGCACAATTACAATGAAATGATGGACTCGTGATTTAACTCAAGAATTTGAAATTGACATATATGCCGTTTTTTTCTTATTTGTGTTAACATGCGTCCTCTGGTACATAAGTACCTCAATGTATTTATCAGGAATGGCATTTGCGCAGTTCCTACATTGTGGCATTAGCGGATCGCTTTGCCCCTGCTGTAAAAGTCCTTTTTATATTTCAATATCTGTGGTAGTTATCACAGAAGATTCATTGTACTACTCACCCCGCCCATTATTGGGCGAGGGCTTTTTTTTATCTATAATCAACCAGTTATTTATCGTATTTTAACTTTATTAATTAACGCCATAGCGCTCACGATAAGCTTTAACTGCGGGTAAATGCTCAGATAGCGTTTCACTATCACTTAGGTAGTTAATTAAATCATCCAGAGTAATAATCGAATACACTCGGCATTGATAATCACGTGTTAACTCTTGTATTGCAGAAAGTTCTTCTCGCCCTTTTTCTTGTCTATCTAAGCTTAATAGCACAGCAGAAAGCGTTGCATCATGCTGTTTAATAATTTCCATTGATTCACGAATAGCAGTACCTGCTGTGATAACATCATCAACAATCACAACATTACCTTTTAAAGGACTTCCTACTAATGTTCCCCCTTCACCATGATCTTTCGCTTCCTTACGATTAAAGCAATAAGGAATATCAATATCATGATGTTCAACTAATGCGACTGCCGTTGTAGTTGCAATGGGGATACCCTTATAAGCAGGCCCAAACAATACGTCACAAGGCACATTATTATCTAATAATGTTTGCGCATAGAACTGCCCCAGTAAAGCCAAATCACGCCCCGTATTAAATAAACCGGCATTAAAAAAGTAAGGACTCACCCGTCCTGATTTCAGTGTAAACTCACCAAATTTCAGGACATTTTTTGCTAATGCTAGTTCGATAAAGCGGCGTTGGTAGGCTTTCATTTTTTTCTCCTCTCTACGTTACTTGATGACAAATTTTAGACATAAAAAAGGCGACTTCTCAGTCGCCTTTAAAAATAAAGTTTATTGCTTAAGCGCCTCTTTTTGCGCTTCAAATATCTTCTCTAGCCCCCCCTTTGCAAGGGCGAGTAAAGCAAGTAATTCTTCATGACTAAAGGGTGCGCCTTCTGCCGTGCCTTGAACTTCAATCATACGGCCATCATCGATCATCACCACATTCATATCTGTTTCTGCTGCAGAATCTTCAACATATTCAAGATCACATAATGGTTCACCATCAACAATTCCCACAGAGACTGCGGCTACCATTGATTTTAGAGGGCTTTTTTTCAGCTTACCTTCTTCAACCATTTTATTTAATGCATCAACTAATGCTACGCAAGCACCAGAGATAGACGCAGTACGTGTACCACCATCAGCTTGAATAACATCACAATCAACAGTAATGGTATATTCACCCAATGCTTTTAAATCAACCGCTGCACGTAATGAACGAGCAATTAAACGCTGAATTTCCATAGTACGGCCGGTTTGTTTACCACGAGCCGCTTCACGTGCATTACGGCTATTGGTTGCGCGAGGAAGCATGCCGTATTCTGCGGTCACCCATCCTTGCCCTTGTCCTTTAAGAAAACGAGGTACACCGTCTTCTACAGTGGCGTTACACAAGACTTTAGTATCACCAAACTCGACTAATACAGAACCTTCAGCATGTTTTGTATAATGGCGAGTAATGGTAATAGGACGTACTTGGTCTGCTTGTCTGTCTGCTGGACGCATGTGTTATCTCCGCTTTCTCTGACATATTGGGGGCGCATTATACGACCTAAAATGGCTTATGCCTATCCTTGTGTTGATGCCTAGGGTTATAATCGTATCATCTTTTACATTATTGAGACCCAATTATGATCCGTAGCATGACTGCTTTCGCACGCCGAGACATCAAAAAAGACTGGGGTAGCGCCGCATGGGAACTGCGTTCCGTAAACCAACGTTACCTCGAAACTTATATTCGTTTACCTGAGCAATTACGTAGTTTAGAACCCGTTATTCGTGAACGTCTACGTAATCGCTTAACTCGCGGTAAAATTGAATGTAATTTACGATTTGATCTTAACGCTCGCTTTCAAGGTGAACTTAACCTTGATGAAAATCTCGCCAAACAACTAATTGTTTCCGCCAATTGGGTAAAAAGCCACAGCCATGAAGGCACTATCAGTCCTTTTGATATTCTACGTTGGCCTGGCGTTATCTCAGCCCAAGAGCAAGATTTAGATGCTATTGGTACAGAGCTTTTAGCGGAATTAGATTTGGCAATTGATGCCTTTATTGCAAGTCGTGAAGCCGAAGGACAAGCACTTAAAGAACTTATCGAGCAACGTTTAGATGCCGTCAGTGCAGAAGTGGTGAAAGTGAAAGCTCAAATGCCAGAAATCTTACTCTGGCAACGTGAGCGCTTAACCAGCAAATTAGAAGAAGCTCAAGTTCAAATTGATAACAATCGTTTAGAGCAAGAATTAGTAATGTTAGCGCAACGTTTAGATGTGGCGGAAGAGCTTGACAGATTAGAAGCCCATGTTAAAGAAACACGCAAAATTCTTGTGAAAAAAGAAGCGGTAGGCCGTCGCCTTGATTTTATGATGCAAGAATTTAATCGTGAATCCAACACATTAGCATCAAAATCAATTAATACAGAAGTCACCAATTCAGCCATTGAATTAAAAGTTTTAATTGAACAAATGCGCGAGCAGATCCAAAATATTGAGTAAGATTTCTTAGCTGTTTACAGCCCATCATTAAGCCAGTAGATACCTTGTATTTGCTGGCTTTTATCAAGAATAAAATTTAACATTCTCTTTAATAAATGAAAATCACTCACCCAACGCCTTTCTAATAAACCCTTTATTTTGATTAAGCATCTGTGTCGCCTGCTTTGCATCTATGTTTGCGAGGATCATTAAAATTGCTGTTTTACAGTGGCGCTGACATTGTGATAACGCTTCTTCAGCAATCGCTCTTTCACACTCGGTTGCTTGCATCACAATACGAATTTGACGTTCAATCAATTTGGCATTGGTCGCTTCAACATCCACCATTAAATTACCAAATACCTTGCCAATCTTTATCATCGCACCTGTGGTTATCATATTTAAGATAAGTTTTTGTGCTGTACCCGCTTTCATACGCGATGATCCAGTTATCACTTCTGCACCCACAACCGGTGTAATAGCAATATCAGCAAGTTTGGCGATCGGGCTTTCAGGATTACAGCTAATTGCCCCTGTAATAGCACCCAGTGATTTTGCATACTGTAAAGCGCCCATCACATAAGGCGTTCTACCACTTGCCGCAATACCCACTAAAATATCTTGCTCATTAAAATTAAGTTGGCGTAAATCTTCTTCACCCAATTGTGCATTATCTTCTGCATTCTCTACTGCTTGTAAAATCGCTTTATGCCCACCCGCAATTAAACCAATCACCATTTCATGAGGAGTACCGTAGGTTGGCGGGCATTCACTGGCATCTAAAATCCCTAATCGCCCTGAAGTACCCGCACCACAATAAATAAGGCGACCGCCCTGTGTAAAGGCAACAGCAACTTTATCAACGAGTTGTGCAATTTCAGGTAGCACTTTTTCTATTGCAAGTGGCACTTTTTTATCTTCATTATTAATGACACTTAGCATATCCAATGTTGAAAGCGTATCGATATTCTCACTGTCATGATTCCTACTTTCAGTGACCAGATTGCTAAGATCAATAGCCATTTTGGCTCTCCCAATATTATTCATATGATTAAGTCGAAGAAATTAACTGCTTTTATACCATTATTATTGGTAAGATTTTCAAAATCATTACAAACGGTACTCTACATGACATTTATTAAATATATTTCGACGCTTATCAGCCTATTTACCCTTTTTTGCTCGTTTTCTTTACACGCTAATTTTGAAGAGCAAGATAAAAGAAAATTTGAAGATACTCGCAAAGAAGCACTAAACCATAATGCACAAGCTCAATATCAGTTAGCCGAAATGTATTCGATGGGAACAGGCGTAGAAAAAAACCTTCTTAATGCACAACTGTGGGCAAATGAAGCAATAAAAAATGATTATGCTGATGCCTACGCATTACTTGCTGATATCTACTTATTTAATGCCGATCCTTATTTTAAAAATAATTATATCGAAGCAAAAAAATTAGCCACTCTCGCAGTAAATAAAGGAAGCATAAGAGGTAAAATAAGTTTAGCAACAGCTCTTATTGCGCCATTATCTGGAGAAACAGATCACAAAAAAGCGATTGTATTATTAGAAGAAGTCGCAGCGATTCATCAACCAGAACTTGTTTACGCTCCAATTTGGTTAGGACTTATCTATAGTGGTGTTGGCAATGTGCCCGTAGATACGGAGAAAGCCAATCTGTGGTTTGCGAAAGCTAACGAAATGACTTTTGAAGGATTTGCTCAAGCAATGGCTTCTTTTATGTTCTCTGGCCAATATCATATTATCGAGCCAAACAAACAAAAAGCTGATGAATTAATGAAACAAGCTTGTGAAGAAGCAAAAAAAGTTGGCAATGAGTTTTATTGCCAACCAACGTTTAATTAACCCAAATTAAATCTAATAAATAACCCTAACTCCAAAAGGGATGGTAAATATTACCATCCCTTTTCTACCCTATCTGTCCTGCCTAACGTGCTTTTACAGCGCCATACGGTATTCAATAACACCGGGTTTTTCTGCTACCCAGTTATATAAGCGCTGACCACGTAAATTAGTTTCCTGTGTATGCCAATATAAACGAGCACAACTACACTGTTTTGCCTGTTGATGAACAAACTCAATAAGTTGCTTACCTACATGGCGGCCACGTGTATCTGGTGAAACAAATAAATCTTCTAAATAACAAAAATTACTTTCAGCCCATGTTGAGCGATGAAAAAGATAATGAACAAAACCCAATACCTTTTCACCTTCTATTGCTACGGCACAATAAACAGGTTCTTTTTCATCAAAAAAACGCGCCCATGTTTTTAATGTTATTTCTTCTGATAATTCAACTTTATAAAATGCTTGATAACTTAACCAATGCGGCAACCATTGAGCATAATGCTCTTGCTCAACAAACTGGATTGAAACAGTTATTGGTGTTGTACTCATCTCTTCACTTCCTTCTACTTTCATCAGTGCTATAAAAAAGTATCACCTGCCTTTAATCGTGGTCATGGTACGTTTAATTTTGGCTCTCAATAAGGTACACTTTTTGTGTTTTTATAGGGTCCACTTTATGAAACAGAAAAAAACAGCTTATTTTCCTAACCTTGTTTTAGAAGAAGGGCCTATAGGTTCTCAGGTTTATCACGCGATCAGAAAAGCCATTTTAGATGGGCGCTTAACATCAGGTAGCCGTCTACCATCAAGTCGCACATTAGCTGAAATGATGTCGATTTCTCGCAACTCTGTTATTGCAGGCTTTGAACGTTTAATTGATGAAGGCTATTTATTTACTCGCCGTGGTGCAGGAACTTTTGTTGCAAATACAATCCCGGATGCCATTATCTCAGATAAGTGGACCAAAACAATCCACCCTATTTCTTCATCACACATAAAAGATTCATTAGAAACGCTAAATCCCAATATGCAAAAAGCTCACGCTTTTTGGCAACAGTCACAACCAAATATTAATAGCAGTCCTACATTTCATGTCGGCGTTGGCTGTGTAGATCTTTTTCCTCATGAACTTTGGGGAAGGCTATTAGGACGGGTTTGGCGACAATCAAAAAAAATACTCGCAACATTCAATTCGCCAACAGGCTACACGCCATTAAAAGAGATGATATGCCAATATGTTCAATCAACTCGTGGGCTTTCTTGTCAGCCTGAGCAAATCATTATTGTAAATGGTACGCAGCAAGCTATAAATCTCACCACTAGAGTACTATTACAAGAGGGAGATACCATTTGGCTAGATGATCCTGGTTATGACAGTGCACGAGGTATCTTCACTTCTTATGGTATAAAGCCATATCCAATAAGTTCAGATATCGATGGAATGGATATCTCTCAAGGAATAGAGCAGTGTCCAGAAGCAAAACTTGTTTTTACAACTCCTTCTCATCAATTTCCCTTAGGCAATACACTCTCACTTTCACGTCGTATTGCATTATTAGAATGGGCATCATCCAATAATGTGTGGATCTTTGAAGATGACTATAACAGTGAGTTTCGCTATCACACTAAACCCATCCAATCTCTACAAGGGTTAGATAAATATCAGCGAGTTATCTATGCTGGAACATTTTCAAAAATGATGTATCCCGGGTTTCGTTTAGGTTTTTTAGTCGTACCTCAAACTTTAATCGAAGCCTTTAAAGTCGCTAAATACTACACCGATTCACATTCAGGTTTTCTAGAGCAAGCAACATTAGCGCTGTTTATGTCTCAAGGGTATTACGCCCGCCATGTAAGAAGAATAAGAAAAGCCTGCTATGAACGCTATCAAGTGTTAACTAATGCGATAAAAACACATTTATCTCATGTTTTTCATGTTGAGCCCACAGATTCAGGCATCCATATTGTCTGCTGGTTAAAATCAGGTTATACAGAAGAATATGTTGTAAAAAAAGCGCGAAAAATAGGATTAGCCATACAGCCTTTGGCGCGTTATTGTATTCAAACATATCCAAAGAAAGGTGTTTTATTAGGGTATGCTGCTCATAATCCAAATGAAATTGAAAAGAGTATTATCTTGCTTGCTCAAACTTTATCTAAATAAATAGCATCTATTCTTATTTGTTATTTACAATATAAAAAGCGAGCAAGCCTTGCATTTACCCTATATTATTTTTAGGCGTGCAATAATAAACCCAAGCAGGGGGAACATTAAGCATGACTAATTTTTTTTCTAAATGAAAATAGCGAGATAATGTTTTTTCATATCGAGTGGTATATTGAAATAACACAAAACAACCTCGTGTTTTTAATAACTCTTTATGCACTCGTTTTAAAATTCTTAAACCTGTTTTCTTTGGTATAGATAAAAAAGGTAACCCTGAAATAATCATATTATAATGACTGTTTAATTTCTCCGCTGATGCGGTATAAACCTTTAATCGATTATCATCGATTTTATCTAATTCTGTTGCAAAACTAGGTTCTATTTCAAAAACATCTAATGAGGAATTCACCGACATTCTTTTTAAAATTTGTTGGGTAATAACCCCTGTACCAGCACCTAACTCTGCAACTTGAATGTCCTGTTGCCAATTAAGTTTATCCAGCATTTCATAACATAACCAACGAGATGAAGGCGCGATAGTACCCATCGTGGTTGGTGAAATCACAAACCGTTTTAAATACGAGTAGTACGTAGATAATGGAATGACTGTTGATATATCCATTTCGCCTCCTAACACCACTTAATAAGCGGTGAAATAAAATTCATATAAAATGAAGAACCTTCATCATTATTTTTTATTTATGAAAATACATCATCTATTAAACAATAGCGTTTAGTATAAAGCTTGGAGTGACCTCTAAGTAAATACGTTTTTCTTATATATTACACTATTTTACATTTTTCTATTTTTACTCTATTTTCTTAAACAAGAATATATTTTTGTTTATCAAAAAAACAAAATAAGATATAACAGAATATTCTTACATTTTTATGGCGAGTCTATTTTCTTTTTTAACAACTCATTGATATTTGTTCGTTCTGTGGCTTTCTTTTGTTAACTCTACGAAGACTATAAGAAACACTTCTAATTCTTTGGTAAATAATCAATAAATTCACTTGCACCTATCTCTATATTTTGTCAGGTTAGTGTGAGGTCTCTCACTATTCCTACAGACAAAGACAGGGTAATTACAATGAAAAATGTTGGTTTTGTGGGCTGGCGTGGTATGGTCGGCTCCGTTTTAATGCAAAGAATGGTTGAAGAACGTGATTTTGATGGGATAAACCCTGTTTTCTTCACCACATCTCAATTAGGTGAAGCAGCACCTGCTTATGGTAATCACCGTAGCACTCTGCAAGATGCTTATGATATTGATACTCTAGCATCACTCGATATTATTATTAGTTGCCAAGGTGGTGACTATACCAATGAAATCTATCCAAAACTGCGCCAAGCTGGTTGGCAAGGTTACTGGATTGATGCCGCATCTGCGTTACGTATGAATGATGATGCAGTCATTATTCTCGATCCCGTCAACGGTCAACATATTCAAGACAGTTTAAACAAAGGCATTAAAGCTTTTGTTGGTGGTAACTGTACTGTTAGTTTAATGCTGATGTCATTAGGTGGTTTATTTACTAACAACTTAGTGGAGTGGGCAAGTGTCTCCACCTATCAAGCAGCTTCTGGGGCTGGTGCTCGTCATATGAGAGAGCTACTGTCACAAATGGGCTCTCTACATAATCAAGTAGTGAAAGAGCTTGAAAACCCAGCTTCAGCCATCTTAGATATTGAACGTAAAGTCACTAACTTTACGCGCAGTGGTACGATGCCAACTGAGCAATTTGGTGTTCCTCTAGCTGGTAGCTTGATCCCTTGGATTGATAAACAATTAGAAAATGGCCAAAGTCGAGAAGAGTGGAAAGGACAAGCAGAAACCAATAAGATTTTAAACACTGGTTCAAATATTATCCCTGTTGATGGTCTTTGCGTTCGTATTGGCGCATTACGTTGCCATAGCCAAGCATTTACTCTAAAACTGAAAAAAGATTTACCTGTTGCTGAAATTGAACAATTACTTGCTAGCCATAACGACTGGGTAAAAGTTATTCCCAATGATCGCGAATTAACGATACGCGAATTAACACCTGCGGCAGTAACCGGCACATTAAGCACACCTGTAGGGCGTATTCGTAAACTGAATATGGGTCCTGAATTTATTTCAGCTTTTACTGTCGGTGACCAATTGTTATGGGGTGCTGCTGAGCCTTTACGCCGTATGCTGAATATTTTGCGTTAATTACATCGTATTCATCCGAGCGTAAACAGTAAGTATAAAAAAACCAGCTAAAATCAATAAATTAGCTGGTTTTTATTTTACATGATGGAATGATATCTATTAGATATCAATATTTGCGGCTTTCAACGCATTTTCTTCGATAAAGGCACGACGAGGTTCAACCGCATCACCCATTAGCGTAGTAAATAGCTCATCCGTTGCAATCGCATCTTTAACGGTCACTTGCATCATACGACGTGTATCTGGGTTCATGGTGGTTTCCCATAATTGTTCTGGGTTCATTTCACCAAGACCTTTATAACGCTGTACAGCAAGGCCACGACGTGATTCTTTTGTTAACCACTCTAGCGCTTCTTCAAAACTTGAAATCGCCTGACGACGCTCTCCACGCTCAATAAACGCTCCCTCTTCAATTAGGTTCCCAATAATGTCACCTAAATGGGTAATTCGTTGATATTCACTACTGTGGATAAAGTCATAATCCAGTTTATAGTCTGTATCAATACCATAAGTACGGATACGCAACACTGGCTCAAATAAACGGTTTTCATCGTTTTGAGTGATGGTATAGCTATAAGTACTACTTTGCTCTTCCGCATTATTTAAACGGTTGACCAAACCACTCATCCACTCTTCAACTTTGGTTTTGTCAGATAAATCTTCTTCTGTGAGCGTTGAGTGATACACCAAGCTATTTAACATGCTCAGTGGATAAATACGCTCCATACGACGAATAATTTTATGTGCAGCATGGTAGTCAACAACCAGTTTTTCTAATTGCTCACCGTGCATTGCTGGTGCATGTTCACTAATATAAAGAGCTGCACCATCAAGTGCTATCGACATCAGGTATTCGTCCATCGCGTCATCATCTTTGATGTATTGCTCTTGTTTGCCTTTCTTCACTTTGTAAAGTGGTGGTTGAGCAATAAAGATATGACCACGTTCGATAATTTCTGGCATTTGACGATAGAAGAATGTCAGTAACAGAGTACGAATGTGAGAGCCATCGACGTCCGCATCCGTCATGATGATAATGCTGTGATAACGCAGTTTATCTGGGTTATATTCATCACGACCGATACCACAACCTAATGCTGTGATTAATGTTGCTACTTCTTGAGACGCCAGCATTTTATCAAAACGCGCTTTCTCAACGTTTAGGATTTTACCTTTTAACGGCAAGATAGCCTGCGTTTTACGGTTACGCCCTTGTTTTGCAGAGCCACCCGCAGAGTCCCCTTCCACTAAATACAGTTCAGAGAAAGCAGGATCACGTTCAGAACAGTCTGCTAATTTACCTGGTAAGCCACCTAAATCTAAAGCACCTTTACGACGTGTCATCTCGCGCGCTTTACGTGCAGCTTCACGAGCACGAGCAGCATCAATAATTTTACCAACAACGATTTTGGCGTCATTTGGGTTTTCTAACAGATATTCCACCAGCTTCTCGTTCATCAGCGTTTCTACCGCTGTTTTAACTTCAGAAGAAACCAGTTTGTCTTTTGTTTGTGATGAGAATTTAGGATCTGGGACTTTAACAGAAATAACCGCAATCAGACCTTCACGAGCATCATCACCCGTTGCACTGATTTTTGATTTCTTATTAAATCCTTCTTTATCCATATAGTTGTTTAACGTACGAGTCATTGCGGTACGGAAACCAACTAAGTGTGTACCACCATCACGTTGTGGAATATTGTTGGTAAAACAATACACATTCTCTTGGAAACCATCATTCCACAGCATCGCAACTTCAACACCAATGCCATCTTTTTCAGTGGAGAAATAGAATACATTTTGGTGAATTGGTGTTTTATTACGGCTTAAGTATTCAACGAATGCCTTAATACCACCTTCGTAGTGGAAATGATCTTCACGATTATCACGTTTATCAATTAAACGGATAGAAACGCCTGAATTTAAGAATGACAATTCACGAAGACGTTTTGCTAAAATTTCATACTGGAATTCAGTCTCACCTTTAAAGGTTTCAAGACTTGGCCAGAAGCGAACAAATGTTCCTGATTTTTCAGTATCACCAATCACTTTTAAGCGATCATCAGGTACACCATGACGATAAATTTGCTGATGGATTTTTCCATCGCGATGAATAGTCAGTTCGAGTTTTTCAGACAACGCATTAACAACAGAAACCCCTACACCATGAAGTCCACCAGAGACTTTATAGGAGTTATCATCGAATTTACCCCCAGCATGCAGAACCGTCATAATAACTTCTGCTGCTGAAACACCCTCTTCTTGGTGAATGCCGGTTGGAATTCCACGACCATCATCTCGAACAGAGACGGAGTTATCTGAATGGATAGTGACAATAATCTCATCACAGAAACCCGCGAGGGCTTCGTCGATTGCGTTGTCGACCACCTCGAAGACCATGTGATGCAGACCGGTTCCATCATCTGTATCCCCGATATACATCCCCGGGCGCTTACGCACCGCATCCAGCCCTTTTAATACTTTGATACTTGAGGAGTCATATGTATTCGACATCAACGTTTCTCGCTTTATTCCTATGGTTTAACCTCTATTTTGCCACGTTCTACGCTAAATAGCCTGCTATTTACATCTAGCATATCTTTCACTTGCCCTTGTGTTATCGCACTGACAAACACCTGAGCTTGCGTAGATTTTAGACGCTCGGCTAACAACTGACGCCGACTTGCATCTAATTCGGAAGCAAAATCATCGAGCAGATACAGGCATCTTTGCCCATTCTTACGAGTGAAATATTCACCTTGTGCCAGTCTCAAAGCACACATCAACAGCTTGAGCTGACCTCGTGACAACATATCTTCTACTGGCGTGCCGTTTGCTCTAATGCGTAGATCTGCCTTATGAGCACCAAGTGAGGTATAGGCTAACATTTTATCACGTTCAAATTGACGTGCTAGCAACTCACCATAATCAGTTTCTTTATCCCAGCCCCGCTGAAAACTGACTTTCAGCGAAAATTCAGGTAAAAACAGACGACACGTTTCTTCAATATCTTTAGCGATATCTTCGGTATATTGAGCTCGCCATTCACTTATCTGTTGTGTTAATAAGATAAGTTCTTTATCCCAAGGCATTAGCTGTCGATAAGACGTTGCTTGCCTTAGTGCTGCGTTACGTTGCTTTAAAACACGTTTTAAATCTGACCATGCAGCAAAAAATCGAGGTTCATTATGAAAACAACCCCAATCGATAAACGCGCGACGATATTTAGGCCCACCATTCAGTAAAGTAAAACCTTCTGGTGTAATTAATTGCATGGGTAATAATTTGGCTAATTCTGCAATTTTATGGCCATCGCTTCCGTCAATGCGTACCGTACTATTACCTTCGCGATCTTTACTCAACCCAATCGCATAGCTGCGGCTCTCTTCATTAAGCCCACTTAAACGCCCATGAAGAATAAATTCATTTTCATCATGTTGGATCACGCGATTTGCTTGAGAACTACGAAATGCTCGTCCATGTCCTAAGGTGTAAATCGCTTCAAGTATACTTGTTTTACCACTCCCGTTTGGTCCAACAAGAAAATTAAAGCCATCCGCTAATGGCAGATCCGCCTGTTCGATATTTCTAAAATGGCGGATCAATAAACGGGATAAAATCATGTTAGTGACTATTATAAACGCATTGGCATAACAACATAAGCAGCCGCAGAACTTGCCACATTTTCAACTTGAACACTTGAAACGGCATCAGTCAGTAATAGCTTAACTTCTTCACATTTCAAGGTATTCAATACATCAAGGAGATAACTGACATTAAAGCCAATTTCCATTTCTTCACCTTGATACTGAACATCAACAATTTCTTCTGCTTCTTCTTGCTCAGGGTTGTTGGCTGTGATTTTTAATTGACCACTAGTGAGGTTAATACGCACACCGCGGAATTTCTCATTAGATAAAATCGCAGCACGAGAAAATGCCTGCTTAAGAATATCACAACCTGCAATCACTGTTTTGGTTGGGTTTTTCGGTAATACGCGACGATAGTCAGGGAAACGACCATCAACCAACTTCGAGGTAAAAATAAAATCACCTACATGCGCGCGTATATTGTTGCTACCGATTTGCAGTTGCAGTGAACTTTCACCACCACCATCCAGTAGGCGCATTAATTCAATAACACCTTTACGAGGAACAATAACCGAGTGACCAGGTAAAGATTGTCCGATATCCATCGAACATACGGCTAAACGGTGCCCATCTGTTGCAACTGTGCGTAATTCTGTGTTTTCAGTTTCAAATAACATACCGTTGAGGTAATAACGCACATCTTGATGTGCCATTGAAAACTGCGTGGATTCAATAAGGCGTTTTAATGTTGCTTGTGGCAAGATAAATTCAACATCACTTTGCCAATCATCTAAGTTAGGAAAATCAGATGCGGGTAAAGTTGATAATGAAAAACGGCTACGACCTGAGCGCACTAAAAGGCGATCACCATCAAGTTCAACACTAATTTCTGCGCCTTCAGGTAACCCACGCCAAATATCAAAAAACTTACGCGCAGGAACAGTTGTGGCGCCAATTTCATGAGACTGACTGAGGTTAACTCTTGCCACCATCTCCATTTCAAGGTCAGTTCCTGTTAGTGATAAGGTGTTTTCAGTTACCTTAAGCAATAAGTTACCTAAAATAGGTAAGGTAGGACGACCACCTAAAGGGCCACTCACTTGTTGTAGCGGCTTAAGAAGCTGTTCACGTTCAATGATAAATTTCATAGCGCTAGGATGATAATGTTCTGATTAAGTTAGAAAAATCTTCTTTGATATCGTGACTTTCTTCACGCAATTGCTCTATTTTACGGCATGCATGAAGAACAGTTGTATGATCACGACCACCAAAGGCATCCCCGATTTCAGGCAAGCTGTGGTTTGTGAGTTCCTTTGCCAGCGCCATTGCCATTTGCCTCGGACGGGCAACCGATCGGGATCTCCGCTTCGACAGTAAATCGGCCACTTTAATTTTATAATATTCAGCAACTGTTTTTTGAATATTATCGATAGTGACTAATTTTTCTTGTAAAGCGAGTAAATCACGTAATGCTTCACGTACAAAGTCGATAGTAATCGCACGACCTGTAAAATTCGCGTTAGCAATCACTCGGTTTAATGCACCTTCAAGCTCACGGACGTTAGAACGAAGTCTTTTGGCAATAAAAAAGGCCACTTCGTCAGGTAATTGAATTTGGTTTTCATCCGCTTTTTTCATCAAAATCGCCACTCGGGTTTCAAGTTCTGGTGGTTCAATCGCCACCGTTAATCCCCAACCAAAGCGTGATTTTAATCTATCTTCAACACCGTTAATCTCTTTAGGATAACGGTCTGAGGTTAAGATAATTTGCTGATTACCTTCTAACAATGCGTTAAAGGTATGAAAAAATTCTTCTTGTGAACGCTCTTTATTGGCAAAAAATTGAATATCATCAATTAATAGTGCATCCACAGAACGGTAATAACGTTTAAAGTCTTCTATCGCATTATTTTGTAACGCTTTTACCATATCTTGTACGAAACGTTCAGAATGCATATAAACCACTTTTGCATTCGCTTTACGTTCCATAATGCTGTTACCCACTGCATGTAACAAGTGCGTTTTACCCAGCCCTGTTCCACCATATAAAAAAAGCGGGTTATAAGCACCACCAGGATTATCAGCAACTTGTCTTGCTGCGGCTCTCGCTAACTGGTTAGATTTACCTTCAACAAAGTTATCAAACTTATGTTTTGGGTTAACGTTAGAGCGATAATTCAGCTCAGGTAGTTGAGACGCAGGTTGGTTATCCCAGCTAGGGCGAACGGGCTGACTATACGTAGGTGCCGTATTTACTGTTGGGTGTACAACAGCTTTAGGAATACTTTCCGGTGTACGTGTCGATGCAGGTTTATTACCCACTTCAAAACGTAAAGAAGGGACTTCAGAGCCACAAAAATCCACCAATAACGCATTGATATTATTAATGTATTTTTCTCTTACCCAATCCAAAACAAAACGATTAGGTGCATACAGCGCCAGCGTATTATCGCTTAATTCTGCCTGCAAGGGACGTATCCACATACTAAATTCAGTGGCAGGTAACTCATCCTGCAATCGGGCAAGACAATGCTGCCAAAGCGAAAGTGACACGGCGGACTCCCCTAAAAAAACAAGACTAAAAAATAAACAGGAAAAATGCAGTTCTACAATGTAGCTAAACACAGCGTGCTTAAACACAAAGTGCACAACATCGTTCCTCTTCAATTCTTAATAAGGAACAACTCTTGGTGACAACGATTTATTTACATCGTGATTCACGATCGCAGACTGGCTATTCTGATCGTGACGGGGGATCATATCGCAAAATGAAACGAAGATCCTCTTTCTTTTGCACAGTTTTTATGGTTTTTATCCACAGGCTTGATGATTTGTGATAATTCACCAAATGAAATATGCAAAGGCGTTCTAGTGTACTTGAGTCGCCCTATAAATAGCAATTGGGGATAACTTTCTCTTTGTATAAATCTTCTCTTCTTATAGTAAGTGATCAAATATCTCTCACTTGATCCACCAAAGATCCTTGCGCTTTCACCATGAGTCCGTATAATCTTGCACCCTGCGTGCTTGTACCAACAAAGTCACTTATTAAGGCGCTCTTTTAGGTCGCTAATAAGCGTACTCGTTGCGCATAAGTCAGGATTGATTATCGGGTTTGCTAAAAAAGACGACAAAAATCGGTACTTAAAGCGTCATCTTGATTGACGCATTTGAGTGATTTTATTACAATCCCGCATCTTTCCATCATTGATGCTGCGATTGAAGTACTGGTTTGTTTATTTATTGCACGCCTGTCTGTCAACGCATTTGCTGAATCAGTAATTATATTAAGTAGGTAGAAATCGCCATGAAACGCACTTTTCAACCGTCTGTACTGAAGCGCAACCGTAACCACGGCTTCCGCGCTCGTATGGCCACTAAAAATGGTCGTCAGGTTCTGGCTCGCCGTCGTGCGAAAGGCCGCTCTCGTCTGACCGTTTCTTCGAAATAATAAAAGCTAACCATTCCGTGGTTAAGCTCGCTTTTCCAAGGGAGTTACGTTTGTTAACTCCCAAGCATTTCAATTTTGTTTTCCAGCAACCACAACGCGCGAGTTCACCAGAAGTTACTATTTTGGGTCGCCAGAATGAGCTGGGGCATCCCCGCATCGGTCTAACAATCGCAAAGAAAAACGTTAAACGTGCTCATGAGCGCAATCGTATTAAACGATTAGCCCGTGAATACTTTCGTTTACATCAGCATGAATTACCGCCGATGGATTTTGTGTTATTAGTAAGAAAAGGGGTTGCTGAACTTGATAACCACCAATTGACGGAAGTGTTGGGTAAATTATGGCGTCGTCATTGTCGCTTGGCTCAAAAGTCCTGATCTTGCTGATTAGGGGCTATCAACTGGGGATTAGTCCTCTGTTGGGGCCTCGTTGTCGTTTTAATCCTACGTGCTCTCATTATGGAATTGAGGCATTGCGCAGGTTTGGAATGATAAAAGGTAGTTGGTTAACAGTGAAACGCATATTAAAATGCCACCCTTTACACGAAGGTGGTGATGATCCTGTCCCACCTAGAAAAAACGACGATAACAGAGAAAATTAACGATGGATTCGCAACGCAATCTTCTATTCATCGCTTTGCTGTTCGTTTCTTTCCTGATCTGGCAGCAGTGGGAGGGTGATAAAGTTTCACAAAACACCACCACTACTACTCAGATCTCGCAACAAGCGGACATGCCAAGTAGTGATAGTCTTGCTGTAACTGGTAACAGCAATGAGCAGGCAAAATTGATTACCGTAAAAACTGATGTACTTGATCTTAGTATCAATACTCAAGGCGGTACAATCGATGAGGCTGATTTGTTAGCCTATCCCGCCGAGCTTAATTCACAGACACCTTTCCGTTTACTGGAAACTACACCTCAATTCCTGTATCAGGCTCAAAGCGGCTTAATTGGCCCAGATGGTCCAGATCAGAAATCTCGCCCAATTTATACTGCTGATAAAAATGAATTCGTACTTGGTGAAAATCAGGATGAATTACGTGTACCTATGACTTTTGTGAATGAAGAAGGCGTAAAATTCGTCAAAACCTTTGTTCTGAAAAAAGGTCAGTACGATATCGGTATTGAATACAAAATTGAGAATACAACAGATAAAACACTGACAATGAACTTCTACGGTCAGTTAAAACAATCTGTTAAATTGCCAGAAAGCCGTGATACGGGTAGCAGCAACTTTGCGCTACACACTTATCGTGGTGCGGCATATTCCTCAGATGAAACCAACTATAAAAAATATAGCTTTGGTGATATCGAAGATAAAAACTTATCTCTAACCACGAATAATGGTTGGGTTGCGATGTTACAACAATACTTCGCAACAGCATGGGTTCCTTCTAAAGATAGTCAGAACAATAACTTCTACTCAATTACTTTAGAAAATAAATCCATTGCTCTGATTGGTTATAAATCAGCACCTGTTACTATTGCACCAAATAGTACGGCTGACATCACCTCTACATTATGGGTTGGCCCTGAAATTCAGTCTGAAATGTCCGCTATCGCGCCACATTTAGACCTGTCTGTAGACTATGGTTGGTTATGGTTTATCTCTCAACCACTGTTTAAACTGTTGAAATTCCTTCACAGCTTTATCGGTAACTGGGGCTTCTCCATCATCATGATCACCTTTATCGTTCGTGGTATCATGTACCCGCTAACCAAAGCGCAGTACACCTCCATGGCGAAAATGCGTTTACTGCAACCAAAACTGGCTGCTCTGCGTGAACGTATTGGTGATGACAAACAACGTATGAGCCAAGAAATGATGGCGTTATACAAACAAGAGAAAGTGAACCCTCTGGGTGGTTGTTTACCACTGATTATCCAGATGCCAATCTTCCTTGCGTTGTATTACATGCTGATGGGCTCGGTTGAATTACGTCATGCTCCATTTATGTTATGGATCCAAGACTTGTCTGCACAAGACCCATACTACATCCTGCCATTATTAATGGGTGTAACTATGTTCATCATTCAGAAACTGTCTCCAACAGCAGTGACTGATCCGATGCAACAAAAAATCATGACCTTTATGCCGGTTGTGTTTACTGTATTCTTCCTGTGGTTCCCATCAGGTCTGGTTCTGTACTATATCGTCAGTAACTTAGTGACCATCATCCAGCAGCAGTTAATTTACCGCGGTCTGGAAAAACGTGGCTTACACAGCAGAGACAAAAAATAAGGTCACATGAGGAAAAACCTCTTCCTTGGTTACATTCAAAGGAAAGTGACATAAAATAGCGAAGGCGGTCTACAATGACCGCCTTCTGTTTTTTATATTTATATGATTATTCTGATTAAGCGAGTACACCATGCATAGCACTGATACTATCGTCGCTCAGGCCACACCTCCGGGAAGAGGCGGTGTTGGTATCCTACGCGTTTCTGGCCCGAAAGCTGCCCTTGTGGCGCAAACCGTTTTAGGTAAATTGCCTAAACCTCGTTATGCCGATTACCTGCCATTTCGCAATGATGACAACTCAGTACTTGATCAGGGTATCGCCCTTTTCTTCCCAAATCCGAACTCATTTACAGGTGAAGATGTTCTAGAACTACAAGGCCATGGTGGCCCCGTTATTCTAGATTTATTACTAAAACGTATTTTACAAATTCCCGGTGTGCGTATTGCAAATCCAGGGGAATTTTCTGAACGTGCATTTTTAAATGACAAACTCGATTTAGCACAAGCAGAAGCCATTGCTGATTTAATTGATGCCAGCTCAGAACAAGCGGCTCGTTCAGCAATTAATTCATTACAAGGTGCTTTTTCCTCTCATATTAACGAGATGGTAGAGTCATTAACTCACTTACGTATCTATGTTGAAGCGGCCATTGATTTCCCTGACGAAGAGATTGATTTTCTTTCTGACGGTATCATTGAAGGAAAACTTAATGCCGTTATTGCTGAATTAGATGATGTTCGTGCCCAAGCTCGCCAAGGTAGCTTGTTACGTGAAGGGATGAAAGTGGTGATCGCTGGTCGCCCGAATGCAGGTAAATCAAGCCTATTAAATGCATTAGCCGGTCGAGAAGCGGCGATTGTCACGGATATTGCCGGTACAACTCGTGATGTATTACGTGAGCATATTCATATTGATGGTATGCCATTGCATATTATCGATACAGCAGGCTTACGTGAAGCCAGTGATGAAGTAGAACGCATTGGTATTGAACGTGCTTGGAAAGAGATTGAGCAAGCAGACAGAGTGCTATTTATGGTTGATAGCACCACAACCGATGCAACAACACCTGAAGATATCTGGCCTGAGTTTATGGCTCGCTTACCAAATACCTTACCTGTTACTGTTATTCGTAACAAATCAGACTTAACAGGGGAAAATGTCGAGATCACAGCACAAGGTAACTACCCGATGATCCGCTTATCTGCCCGTGATGGTATGGGTATCGAGTTACTGCGCGATCACCTAAAAGAAGCAATGGGCTTTAATAGTAATACTGAAGGTGGTTTCTTGGCTCGTCGTCGCCACTTACAAGCCTTAAATACCGCAGCAGAGCACTTACAGCAAGGTCATGAACAATTAGTTTATGCAAAATCAGGTGAATTATTGGCAGAAGAGTTGAGGCTCGCTCAACAAGCATTAAGTGAGATCACTGGTGAATTTACTTCTGATGATTTATTAGGTCGTATTTTCTCTAGTTTCTGTATTGGGAAGTAACCACTAAATTTTACCTGCTACACCGTGTAATTTTCAACTTAACGGTTATAGCAGGTAAAATCAGATCTACACGCTATAACCGGTATATTAGATATTAACGCCTATAACCGGTAGTAGATGATGATTATAATTAACGCCTATCAACTTAGCGTACATCTAAAAGATGTTCGATTAACAAAAAAACTGTCTCAAGGTAAAGTTGCCCAAAAAGTGGGAATTCGACAAGACACCGTATCCAATTTTGAACTTAATCCTAATTCCACCAAGCTAGAAACCTTTTTCAAACTGCTCTCCGCACTCAATTTAGAGATGGAAATTCATCCTAAAGATGCTAAAAATAATTTAGCACACAAAAGTGAATGGAAAGAGGAGTGGTAAATGGCGAGCCTTGATGTGTATATGAATGAATATTATGTGGGTATTTTTACTAAAAAAAGCTCAGGTGCGCATTCATTCCAATATGCTGAAGAGTTACTTATCTTTTTTTTATTTTCTATATTATTTAATACTCTTTTTAATTAAACGATTAACAATAAATATCAAATAATGTATCTCGTGATTTTTTATTTAATCATAGATTAAATAACGCAATCGTTTACTTTACCTTTCCATTTTTTTAAAAGAAAAATAGATTTTACATAGAGAAAAAATACGTATTTAAATTATGATGTTTAATGATCTAAATATAGAAAATCAGTCAATGACAATGCTAAACTTCGCCTTTAGTTAACTGGGTAAATATCCCCCTTATATTTAAGAGTCTATCGTGAGAACGCTTTATTTTACTGCGCTGACAACAGGCATTCTTTCTGCCATTTGGGCATTTGTTGCTAATCAATTTGATTTATTAAGCTGGGCCGGCTTTTTAGGTTGTACCGCTTATTTTGCTTATCCTAAAGAAGGTGTTAAAGGACTAGCTGTCACAATAGCAACGATTATGAGTGGCGTAATTTGGGCATTAGCCATTATTTATGGTAGCCAGTTTTTTAATGATATTTCTATTTTCGGCTATGCCGTAACGGGTGTAATTGCCTTCATAATGTGCATTCAAGCTAAAAGCGCCTTACTTGCTTATATTCCCGGCACTTTTATTGGAGCATGTACCATTTTTGCAGCGCAAGGCGAGCTCATTCAAACCATTCCCTCGCTAATTGTAGGTGTTTTATTTGGTTATGCAATGAAAATGAGTGGACTTTGGATTGCCAATAAATGGCCAAAAACAGCTTAATATGGATTATGGCACAATAAAAAGCGGTATCTAGATAATCTAAAACCGCTTTTTTCTTTTAATCACTTTTCGATTATTTTAATTGAAAATCTAATGAGACAATTAAAGGATCTAATAGGTTTTCAGGTTTAGGGCCAATGGGTTTTACGCGTTTAACCGCCGCAATGGCCGCATTATCAAGAGAAGAAATACCTGAAGTACTTTCTATCTCAACCCTTGAAATTGTACCTTCTGATGTTAGTGAAAAACTCACCACTACCTGACCTTCATGTTGCATGCGACGAGCTTGTGATGGATAACGTTTATGGCGCTCTATCTCTCGACGCAGTGAACTAATATAGTGATTATCAGATTCACCTTGCCCTATTCCTTTCTCACTTAACGCATGACTCCTTCCTGCTAATGAGCTTGCCGTATGTTGTGTTAAGCTTTCTGCCGAGGCTTCTGATGCCGTTTGCGCTATTTGGCTTTCTACATCACGCTGTTTTATTGGCTCTACTTTTTCTTGTATCACCTGTTTTTTTACTGGTGTAATTGGTTTTATAGGTATGGGCTTTTCCCTTATTTTTTCAGGTGGTTTTTTTTGTACCTCAACAAACGCCCCTTTTTCTGAACTCGGTAAAACAATAGCGCTCTCTTGAGGCTCAATTTTTTCAATAGGCTCAGGCACCACTGTAGATTGCTGGGGGGGTGAAAATACCACTTGATAAACAGATAATGTATTCTCTTGTTGCTGATGAATATGGTGTGCACTTTCTGTCATAGAAAGTGAACGTAACACCCAACTTAATATGGCGATATAAACTAACGATATACCTATTAACCAGTAGTAAATATTAAGCGGATGCCTGACAGAAAGTGCCAACATAAATAAAAGCTCCTTACTCTCTTTTAATTAAAATTGTGCAGTCACACCTAATCGGAACGTTCTTCCGGGTGCAGGCATACCTGATCGCGTTAGTGGATCAATGTAATATTCGTTTAATAAATTACTTCCCGTTATTTCAAACGATAAATTAGGGCTATATTGATAGTTAATATAACCATCAACGGTAAAGACTTTTGCCCAACGCATCGGGTTATTATTTCTACCGTACATTTCTCTTGGTAATTTTTCTTTTAGCCATTTTTCATCTTTATTTTCTACTTCTGATGAATAGAGCCAACGGCTACCTATTTCTAATTTATTATCTAACCAACGAGTTCCTAAATGTAAATTAACCGAATATTTAGGCTGAATAGAAGTACGTAAAAAACCTCCCGGATAACCGCCCGTCATACAATCTTTAATACCCAAGAAACCAAAGGGATCATAGTGACTAAAAGCATTTTTATCGCATACCTTATTTTTATGACTATAAACAAGCGCGGTATCCATAAAAATAAAACCGTTATCAAAGCGCGCTTGAACTTCTAGCCCCTCTAATATTTGCTTTTCAAATTGCCTAATTTGCCAATTCGCATCTCTATCAAACACATTTTCGATATTGGTATAAAAATAATTTATTTTAATATCAGCATGGCGCTCGACATTAAGCCAATCGGTCAAATCAAACACAACCCCAAACTCTGTACTTTTCGCACGCTCGGGTTTTAATTTAAAACCGTAATAACGGGCTTTAGAGCCTGAAAAACCACTGGTGTCTTCAAATAAATTAGGTAATCGTAGCTGCTCAGTATAACGCCCATAAAAACGCAATATATCACTGGCATACACCGTTGCAGACACGAGTGGTGAAAATGCCCCATGCTGATAGCTGGGTTCAGATTCAAAATTATCTTTATCATCATCAAGATAAATAGAAATTGGTTTTGTCACGCCCATTTCATATTTATTAACTAATTTACCTGTAATAGGATCGGGCACTTTTTCATTGATATCAGCATAACCACTTAAGAACATATTGTTACTTTTAGATAATTCGCCATTTTCGTCATAAAGTATGACGGTATGTTCCGTGACCATAAGGCGTTTTTGAGACGATTTTATGTTGAGATTTCCTTGTTCATCATGAAGAAAGTCATCTTGCATCATATCAATCTGAATTCTTCTAACTTCATTACTATTAATAATCTTTTCTTTTATTTCAGGTGATAATTTTTCATATTCAGGATAAATAAATTTAGACTGTTGAAACTCTCGCACTTTTTTATATATTTCTGGATAACGTCGATAATTTTTAATCTCTTCAGGTAACGTTTCTACATCTATCCGATTAATGGCTCGATATAATATATACTCCTCCGCGGTTAATGTACGTCGATAAGGAAGAATAAAACCTCTTATTGGCGGTGATTTTTCATAACCTTTTACGTTATTACGCCGCTTATTATTTAAAAAAGTATCTGTTAAATGATAATAATGATATTTCCCACCCGCGGTAATGGCTAACCAAGACAGTGGCTTCCAATCTGTGGAAAGAGCTAAATTAATTTCATGACGTTGCCCTGCTCGCCCAGCGGTAACAAAATCAAAACCTGTAGGTAATTCCAATTCATCACTATCTAATTTCTCAAATTGATAATAACTGGAAAATGCAATAGAAAATTGCGGTGATAATTTAAATATCGAGGATATATCAATACCATAACGATTATTCTCTTGATAAAGAGAAGAAGTATCAATAAACCCAGTTTCATAACTGAGATTCCATTGTGTATTTCTACTAGAAAACGAGTCAACTTGTTTTGGCTCCCTTGGTTTTCCTCCTCGCGTATTAGTATGACCCGTAGTTAAATTGCCCCATAACCGTAACAGTAAATCTGTTTTTTTATCTTCGGGTTTATATTGATAGGTTAATATGCCTGCTTGTTGTGTAATATTCCCCAGAGGCCACTGGTTGACTAAATTTTTATCATAACGAACCCAACTTAAACGTGATGGCATAATATCGCCAAACAATAAGTCAGTATATCGATAGTTAATCGAAAAACGGTGCGTTGATTCAGGAAATAATGTTCCTTTGACTAAAAGAGAGCGACTACGATTAGAGGTATTCGGTACTTCATTATCAGGTCGATAAATATGAGCAATAAAAGGTAAATAAGGATCAAAGTTTTTTGTCCCATCTCTGACATGAACCGATTCTAATAAGTCTTCATTATCCTCACTATATTTTTTGGCATTCCTTTTTCCTGCAAAGTAATTTCCTTTTTCTCGCAGTGCATAAGCAAATAGTAAATTAAACTTTTCTTCTTCAAAACCTAACCCAAGACGAAATGAATAATCTTTAAAGTTTTCTAATTTGCTTTTTTGAGGGGTTATTTCTAAAGCAGGATCAATAATGTAAGCATGTTGCTGGTAAAACGTTGGATAATAGCGGTAATCCTCAATCATATTTGTATAAACTTCTTTATACCGTGTAGAGTTATTACTGATATCCCCTTTAAAATTAATCCCAAAAGAATCACCAATAGGGACAATATCTCGGATACCTAAGGTTTTTACTGCAATACCACCACCAATACCTGTTTTCATATCAGGGGTTAATGAAGGACCTTTTTCAATATAGATACTGCTAATCAGATTAGAATCAATATAGTTACGATTAGAAGCACCACTGTAACCACGATAAACCGTAATTGCTTGCTCTGTGCCATCCACCGTAACAGGAATTCGCCCTTGCCCTTGAATACCCCGAATATTCGGATCAAGCGCCCCACCATTACGCGCTTCACCACTATAAACTCCAATGGCACTTTTGAGTAAATCTGCAGGAGAAACACCTTGATAACGCTCTAATAGCTCTTTGCCTAAATAAACATTAGAGACGTCTTTCTCATAAACTTGTGAATAACCTTCGGTATCTTTTTCTTTATTATCAGAAATCTGAATATGACCAAGATCGGTTTTATCTTCTTTGGCTTGCAGATAAAAGCAAGGAGAAATTAGCGATAGAGAAACGAAGATTGAAACAATTTTCCGCTTTCTAAAAAGCATTACATGCATTGTTTTACCTATTCAATTAATAAAGGAAGTAACTTATTTAATTAAAATTGTTTTTCTAATTTAAATAATACTTCATGTTGCTGATATTGATATAACCAATCCACATTGCTTAATCTTCGGGTATAACGGAATTCTATTGCAGGGTAAAACCCTAAAATAACAGGTGATTTATTTTTAATATTGGTTGTGAAAATAAAGCTATTATCTTTTCTTCTCTTTTTTAATAAAGGATTATAATTATTAAAATATTTAAATTGATACTGTAAAAAAAAAGAGATATTCCAACTTACTGACAATGGATAATAAACGCCTGTTTTTATACCATACAGCTGATAATTTAATAAAGTGTTTTTTTTACGATCTAACTGATAATTTAATTGATTAACTAACTGAATTCCATTATTAAAATAATAGTTATGGTTAGCATTATAACTAAGTTGATGAGAATTTAAATTATTTAAAATTTTTTGATATTTTTTTACTTTATAATCAAAACTTAAATTAATAGTCTGCTTTTTATTAATTAAATAAGAAAATTGTGTTTCACTTCCCCATGCTTGATATTCATATTGAGCTTGTGATTTTTTTATTTCGTAATAAGGTGTCATTGACCATTGATATTGATTTTTTTGGTAGCGATAACCCAGTTGTGTATATAACGCAAGAAAATTAGCGTTACGGTAAGAGTGATAATCAATATATCGTACATAAGTATAAGAAGAGAAAGTATGGTAAGAATAAATAATAAACGGTTGATAAAAAGAAAAATAATGAGCAAAACCTGTTGATGCAGTGGGTTTGGCACCTCTTAGCGTAATTTTTCTTTGAGTAGATTGAGAGACAATTTGTTCTGCTAAGTAAGGTGCTTGATTAATATTATCATCATAAAAAAAGCTAAATTGATAGAAACGCTGACCTTGAAAATAAGAGGCTAACTTAACCCTATAAAACTCAATAGATTGGACAATATTTTTAGGTAAATCAACAATGTTACTTAATTGAGTGAGTTGCTGTTGTGCTTTTTTATATTCTCTCAAATAAAAATAAAGCTGAATTAACCCTGTTTGCGCTGGGATAAAATCGGCTTTTTGTTTAAGTTGCTGCTGATAATAAAATTCAGCGTTTAAAAAATCCCCCTTTGCTTGGGCTAAAAGCGCTTTAGCGTAATCAATTAAGAGTGTTTCATGTAAAGGTAATTGTTGATAGTCCAGTAGTAGTTCTTCAGCCTTTTTCCACTGCTGTTGCTGTAAAGCACTATAAAGTTGTTGCCCTATTTGGGCAACGTAATGTTGAGGTGAGGAATAGGAGAATAAAACGGAATTATTTTCTTTGGCGCTTACTTTTAATGGAATGAATAACATACTGATAATAAAAAGTAATTCCATTCGTTTTTGATAATAACGCATGGTATATCCTTATAATAAAAATCGACCTATTCCTTAAGGTCGATTTATTTTTGATAAAAAAAAACAGATAACCCTATACCTGATTATCTGTTGCTAACATTTAGCATAATGACCACTAATACCACTTCTAAAGAATTAACCGATTGTATTACCAAACAAATTTATAATATTATTTTTGAAAAAATTAAGAAGCATCCGTGCTTGCTGTCGTTTCTTCATTTCCACTGCTATCTTTCGTACCACCGAAACCAATATCTTTTGTATGGTCTGAACTGAACACGACAATACCCGCTAATACATCCGCGCTTTCACCAAAGAAGGCACCTTCAACAACCCCTGATGTTGTGCCCTCTTTTGCATCCGCAGAAAACGTCACTTGGTTATTGGCGGTATAAAGATTCCCACTTTCTAACTGAACCGTACGTTGACTATTCGCCAATGAACCTTCAATTTTCTTTTGTGAAAAATTAACATCAAACGTACCTGAAAGTAGATTACTACCACTGTATTGGCTAATACCTGTTACCGTATAAGTCGCGCTGTCTGTCGGCAGTGTGGTTGTGACATCTTTACCGACATAATAGGTTTGATGTGTCGCATCTGTTGCTGATGTTGTTTTTGCCCAGTCACCATAATAAACATTCGCGTCCGTCACTTTTGCAAAGTGAAAAATACCCATATTACTGTGGCTTGCAGGGGAGTTAGCATTAGGTTGAATAGTATAAATTCCATTACTGTCTGCTCCACCACTCATCATGGGTGATGTTAACGAAGCAAAGCTAAGTTTTGCACCATTTCCAATACTTTTGATCCCAACACCAGGTTCTCCACCGGCTGATTGATGAGAACCTCGATTCACTGCATCACTTGCACCTACAACCATCGTTGTTAAAACACCACTTTGATTAGAGTGAATTTCAGCTTGCACTGCATGTGTACCCATTAATACGAATAACGCACAAGTTATTTTATTCAGTTTTTTCATAATAATTTCCATATTATTCATGTGAGGATGTGGTTACTTATTATAAATAAAATAATAAGTAACCACTTACAGAGGTATTTATATTTTTATCTTTCCAACTTCACTTGCGAATATAAAGCTTGCTGTGTTGTCGGTGAACTATATTAAATAAATCTCTTTCATTGTAAATAACTCTTTTTAATAACAATGATTTTAATTAGCCTTATTTATGTCATGGAGATATATTTAATGTTATGTTTTAATTTAACTTTTTATTAAAACAAATTAAAATGTCATTATTATTCTATGTTGTTTTTTGTGAACAATCTCGCAATTAATTAAATTACTTTGTTATAAAACTAATTAATATTTATTAGGTGTTTTATATTTACTATAAGCAATACATTGAGAATGTAATCATTAATTAAATTAAAAAATTTTTTCATTTATTTTAATTTATTTATTTCCTCAGGAATTATTTTTATAAAGACATCACGATCTTTATTTTGAATATTATTATTCCAAATAACACCTATTTCCCATTGTGTGTACAAACCAGACAGTGGCAACAAAGTGACTTTTTGTTTGTCACAAATAAGTTCTGCATTTTTAGGTACTAATGCCATTCCTAATCCCGCGGCAACTAACGCCAGCTGTGTTTGAATATCTTGTGATTGTTGTAATACACGAGGCTTTATTTGATGATGCTTTAAAAAGGCATGGATTTGTTGATATAGTTTTTTTCCTTTCTCAGGAGCCAACTGAATAAGCCCAAGCGTATTAAAGTAGTGTAATGGATCATCATCAGCCTCTAACACCATAATAGTTTGCGTGGGAATTGCTAACATCAATCGCTCTTGTACTAATGGAATGCCTTTTAGTGGCTCAGAAATAGGCAAACGTGAAAAAGCTAAATCCAATTCACCTAAAAGTACTTTATCTTCCATTATATTAGAGGGCATATCATCAATATGAACCGTAATATCTGGATAATCTTGCTTAAATTTAGCCAATAAAGGGGTGATAAAGCTTAATGATGACAAGCCAAACCCAGCATAAAGCTCGATCTTTTGAGGCTCAATTAATTGGCGAGCCTGTTTTTCTAAAAGACGAACTTCTCTTAATACTGATTGGCATTGATTGAGTAAATATTGCCCTTCTAGGGTAAGTTTTGCACCTTGGCGCCCACGTTGAAAAAGAGTAATACCCAATTGAGATTCTAATGTTTTTATTTGTTTAGTAAGTGCAGGCTGACTAATACAAAGCTTTAATGATGCTTCACCAAAATGTTCAGTTTCAGCCAGTACAGCAAATGCGTTCAATAAACGAGTGTCCATGATTAATCATTAATCCTACATAGTTTTTACTTTTATTATCCTATCATAAAATAAATAAATAAAATTAATAACCAAGACCAACAACCTGATAAATAAAATATTCTAGCTTTCTTTGAGATTATTCCCTCACTATAAAAACGTATTTTTTGCTCCAGCTACAATTCCTTATTTTTTCTTTTAGATAGCCATTTAGAATCGATAAGCGTTACAGCAAGAAATAACCCAGTTCTACATCTCTTTTTCACGGAATGGATACCTTATTTTCTGGCATCATAATGGCAATAAAGGAGTATTTATGTTTGCTAAGTTCCTATTTATAATTCTTTCATTATTAGGATCCTCTTTTTCCTGTTTTGCAGGAAATGGACTGGTGGACAGAACATGGAATGCCACAGGGCTTGATACACAAAGCTATCGACAAGCATTAAGACAACCTACGGCAAGCTCTCGATATACTCTTTTTAATATCACACCAGATATGCCTGTTCCTGGTGGTACAAACCCCTCTGATCATCAAGGTATTCGTTATATTGCAATGAAATATGGCCCTTATGGTCAACCTGAACACTATAAAACCTACCAAATTATGTTTTCTCATTATTCAAATAGCAGTACAAAAAAAATTCGCTATTTAGGTGAACTATATACCGTTGTCGGTGATATCTATTTAATCGATCCTTTTGCAACAACCAATGAATGGCAACGCGGGCGTAGCCAAATCGTTGAAGAATATTATGAAATATTAGATGCTCACGGAAATAGAACTGGCAAAGGATTACGCTTTAATAACTGGGACAAACCTATTCATATAACTAAATGGTCATCAAATTAATATAATCTTAATCAATATTCTATTTTGTTAATTCTCTCTTAATGTCGTTATTCTTTCTTTTATTAAAATAGAGACTTTAAATATTAACTCACGTTAATACATTCTAAATTTATATAAATAAAAAATATAAAAACATCAATAACTGACATTATTCTCTTAATTTACATTTAATTATTTCTCTATATAGAAGTTTAATTCAAAGAAAAGTTATTTTTTATTTTACTTATCTATTTCAAATAACCGTTAGCTTATGAAAATCATAGAATATTATTTCAAACAGTTTAGAACTATCGCATTGCCAGATCGTGTGTATTTAAAAAATAAGTTTATTCGTAACTTAGGTTATCAACCAAATTTTAAAATACCAACATCACTAAATGAAAAAATCAATGCACGCATGCTATTCGATAGAAATCCAATTTATACGCGCTTAGCAGATAAGATTAGAGTGAGAGACTATGTGATAGATAAAATAGGCCCATCTTATCTTGTTCCTATTATTAAAATTTATTCACACCCTGATGAAATAGATATTTCTCAACTTCCTTCACGCTTTGTATTGAAATGCAATCATGACAGTGGAAGCACAGTGATATGCCTTGATAAATCAACCTTTGATTTTGAAAAAGCAAAGAAAAAACTTCATTTTCATTTAAAGCGTAACCTCTATCCGGTCACTCGTGAATGGCATTATAAAAATATCAAAGCTCAAATCATCTGTGAAGAATATATTGATTTATTTGATACAAAAAATCCAATGATACCAACAACTTGTCGTCTTCACTGTTTTAATGGTCAGCCTCATTATGCCGAGATTGATATCTCTGACACCAAAGGAAATGAGTATATAAATGTGTATGACACAAATTGGCAGTTACAACCCATCACCTTAGAAGATCCCAACACACCAGAACCTGTTGAAAAACCTACTCAATTTGAAAACATGTTGCAATTAGCCGCTAAAATGGCAAATGGCTTTAATTATTGCCGAGTTGATTTTTTAATGTCTGAAAATAAGCTCATCTTTAGCGAAATGACCTTTACCCCAAATGCAGGACGTATTCCCATCAAACCTAAAGAGTGGGATTACAAATTAGGGGCATTGTGGTCATAAATAAAGTGAAAGATCAAATAGGTGTAATGCAAGAATATATAGTTATTACACCTATTCTAATGTGTTTCATGTTCATTAGTCAGTTAATCGTTGTGGATGAGTAAACACGGTTGCTCTTCCGCGACGACAAAAACCCACCAGCGTTACATTATATTTATTAGCGACTTCGACCGCTAAAGAGGTTGCCGCAGAAACTGCAAATAAAATTTCCGCACCACACATCGCGGCTTTTTGTACCATTTCATAGCTTGCTCGGCTTGAAACTAATACCGCACCTTCACTCCACTGCTCTTGTGCTTTCATACCTAAAAGCTTATCCAATGCAACGTGACGACCAACATCTTCACAACCACCTTGCATTTCACCCTCTGGTGATAACCAAACAGCCGCATGAGTACAGCCAGTTAATTCACCAATTTCTTGAACGGTTGTCATCTGCTCTAAGGCTTTATCAAGATTTGAAAGTGAAAATGTTTGTGTAAAAGGTAACGGTGTAATAGGTCGGAAAATCTCTTCAAGTTGTTCTGTCCCACAAATCCCACAGCCTGTACGCCCAGTCATATTGCGACGACGTTCTTTTAAGCCCATAAAACGGCGGCTTGATAATTCAACTTGAACTTCAATGCCTCCGTGACAACTTTCCACAATTTCGATACTGCGAATTTCATTAGAAGACTCTATAATGCCTTCGGATAAAGAAAATCCGACAGCAAACAACTCTAAATTTTTAGGGCTTGCCATCATAACAACGTGAGAAATTCCGTTGTACACTAATGCAACAGGAACTTCGAGTGCAATATAATCGTCTTCTTGTCTGTTAAGAGATCCTTTGTGTTGCACAATTGTTTGATCTACGCCAATGATTACACGTTTAGTTAACAATTTTGTCGATTTTGTTTCATCCATAAGATGAATTCCTAAATTTATTAATACATAATAACAATACGGGTAAAACGATTTTACACTACCTATCAGGCAATGAACCTGATCCTATTAAGGATAATAGGAATAAAAAAACAATCAGCTCCATTTTCGTGAAGAAAATCAGAGTCAGTAAAAGCAATGTATGATGAGGAGAGACCCCATGCAGGTCAGCAGAAGACAGTTCTTTAAGATCTGTGCTGGCGGTATGGCAGGTACTACAGCGGCGGCGCTCGGTTTTGCACCAGCAGTTGCGCTAGCAGGCTCGCGTCAGTATAAATTACTGAGAGCCCGCGAAACCCGCAATACCTGTACGTACTGTTCTGTCGGTTGTGGACTATTAATGTATAGTCTGGGCGATGGCGCGAAAAACGCAAAAGAAACAATATTCCATATTGAAGGTGACTCAGACCATCCAGTAAACCGCGGTGCATTATGCCCTAAAGGTGCTGGTCTTGTGGATTTCATCCACAGTGAAGGTCGCTTAAAACACCCAGAATACCGTGCACCCGGCTCGGATAAATGGGTAAAACTTTCATGGGAAGAAACATTTGATCGTATTGCGCGCTTAATCAAAAAAGACCGCGATGCCAACTTCCAGAAACTCAATAAAGAGGGTGTCGAAGTCAACCGTTGGTTAACAACCGGTATGCTTTGCGCCTCTGCAGCAAGCAATGAAACTGGGTTTTTAACTCAGAAATTCTCAAGAGCTCTTGGGATGCTAGCTGTCGATAACCAAGCGCGTGTCTGACACGGACCAACGGTAGCAAGTCTTGCTCCAACATTTGGTCGCGGTGCGATGACCAACCACTGGGTTGATATGAAAAACGCCAACCTTATCGTCGTTATGGGCGGTAATGCGGCAGAAGCACACCCTGTGGGATTCCGCTGGGCGATGGAAGCTAAAATCCATAATAACGCCAAGCTCATTGTTATTGATCCTCGCTTCACCCGTACTGCGGCTGTTGCGGATTTCTATACGCCTATCCGTTCTGGTACTGATATTACGTTCTTATCGGGCGTTATCTTATATCTGCTCGAAAATAAGAAATATCAAAAAGAATACGTTGAGGCTTATACCAATGCTAGCTTGATTGTCCGTGAAGACTATCACTTTGATGATGGTTTATTCAGCGGATATGATGCAGAAAAACGTCAATATGATAAAACCACTTGGAACTACGAGATGGATGAAAATGGTTTCGCAAAACGCGACACCACATTACAACATCCTCGTTGTGTCTGGAATCTGTTAAAAGAACACGTTAGCCGTTACACGCCTGATGTGGTTACTCAGATTTGTGGTACACCAAAAGAAGATTTCTTAAAAGTCTGTGAATATATTGCTGAAACAGCAGCGAAAGATAAAACAGCATCTTTCCTGTATGCATTAGGCTGGACTCAACATACTGTTGGTGCTCAAAATATTCGTACCATGGCAATGATCCAATTACTGTTAGGTAATATGGGTATGGCTGGTGGCGGTGTTAACGCACTACGTGGTCACTCCAATATTCAAGGCTTAACTGACCTCGGTCTATTATCTCAAAGCTTACCAGGCTATATGACTCTGCCTTCTGAAAAGCAGACTTCATTAGAAACCTACTTAGCTGCGAATACGCCAAAAGCGACGGTACCAGGACAAGTTAACTACTGGGGTAATTATCCTAAATTCTTCGTCAGTATGATGAAGACATTCTATGGTGATAATGCTCAACGCGATAATGATTGGGGCTTCTCACTGTTACCTAAGTGGGACAAACCTTACGACGTTCTACAATACTTCGAGATGATGGATAAAGGTGAAGTCAACGGCTATATCTGCCAAGGCTTTAACCCTGTTGCCTCATTCCCGAATAAGAACAAGGTTATTCGTTCATTATCAAAACTGAAATTCCTTATCACAATGGATCCGCTAAATACTGAAACTTCGTGTTTCTGGCAGAACCACGGTGAAGAGAATGACGTTAAAACAGAAGATATTCAAACTGAAGTCTTCCGTTTACCAACAACCTGTTTCGCAGAAGAAGACGGCTCTATCGTTAACTCTGGTCGCTGGTTACAGTGGCACTGGAAAGGGGGAGATGCCCCTGGTATTGCTATCCCTGATGCTGAGATTTTATCAGGTATTTTCCATCGTTTACGCCAACTCTACAAAGAAGAAGGCGGCGCGATGCCAGAGCAGGTGTTGAATATGACTTGGGATTACTTTGATCCTGATAATCCAACATCCGCAGAAGTTGCACAAGAAAGTAATGGTAGAGCATTAGTCGATTTAAAAGATGCTGATGGCAATATCATTCTGAAAAAAGGTCAACTGCTTAGCTCGTTCGCTCAGTTACGTGATGATGGTACAACAGCAAGTGGCTGTTGGATCTTCGCGGGTAGCTGGACAGAGAAAGGCAACCAAATGGCTAACCGTGATAACTCCGATCCATCAGGATTGGGTAATACATTAGGTTGGGCATGGGCATGGCCTCTTAACCGTCGCATTATTTATAACCGTGCATCGGCAGACCCACAAGGTCAACCATGGGATCCTAAACGTAAGTTAATCGAATGGGATGGTAGCAAATGGACAGGTATTGATGTACCTGACTATAGCAACGCTGCACCAGGTTCTGATGTTGGTCCATTTATTATGCAGCCAGAAGGTATGGGACGTCTGTTTGCTATCGACAAGATGGCAGAAGGTCCATTCCCTGAGCACTATGAGCCAATTGAAACACCATTGGGTACTAATCCACTGCATCCAAATGTAGTTTCAAACCCAGCAGCGCGTATCTTTAAAGATGACTGGAAAGATATGGGTAAAGCAGAAGATTTCCCATATGTCGGTACAACTTATCGTCTGACAGAACATTTCCACTTCTGGACTAAACACGCGCGCTTGAATGCGATTATTCAGCCACAACAATTTATTGAAATTGGTGAGCGTTTAGCCGCAGAAAAAGGCATTGTGCAAGGCGATACCGTTAAAGTCAGCTCAAAACGTGGTTATATCAAAGCCAAAGCTGTGGTGACTAAGCGTATTAGAACCCTTGATGTGGATGGCCGCAAAGTGGATACCATTGGTATTCCTATCCACTGGGGCTTTGAAGGTGTTGCAGTCAAAGGCTTTATTGCTAATACGTTAACGCCATTTGTTGGTGATGCAAATACACAAACGCCTGAGTTTAAAGCGTTCCTTGTTAATGTGGAAAAGGTGTAAGGAGATAAATTATGTCACTGCAATCCCAAGACATTATTCGTCGCTCTGCCACCAATTCTCTTACTCCCGCACCTCATGTGCGGGATTACAAGGAAGAAGTGGCAAAACTTATCGACGTAACGACCTGTATCGGCTGTAAAGCCTGTCAGGTTGCTTGTTCTGAATGGAACGATATTCGCGATAAAATTGGCACTAACGTTGGTGTTTACGATAACCCTACTGACTTAACGGCAAAATCATGGACAGTGATGCGCTTCTCTGAAGTTGAAGAGAATGGCAAGCTGGAATGGTTGATCCGTAAAGACGGTTGTATGCACTGTGCTGACCCAGGCTGTTTAAAAGCATGCCCAGCAGAAGGTGCCATCATTCAATACGCTAACGGTATTGTTGATTTCCAATCAGAACACTGTATTGGTTGTGGTTATTGTATTGCAGGTTGTCCTTTTGACGTGCCTCGCATTAATGAAGAAGATAACCGTGCTTACAAATGTACGTTATGTGTTGACCGTGTTGAAGTCGGCCAAGAGCCTGCATGTGTGAAAACGTGCCCAACAGGTGCGATTCATTTTGGTTCGAAAGAAGCGATGATCAATCTTGCAAGCGAACGTGTTTCAGAACTGCAAACTCGTGGTTACGACAATGCTGGTCTTTACGATCCACAAGGTGTGGGTGGTACACACGTGATGTATGTTCTCCATCATGCTGACAAACCAAACTTGTATCATGGTTTACCAGAAAACCCAGAAATTAGCTCAACGGTTAAATTCTGGAAAGGTATCTGGAAACCATTAGCTGCGGTTGGTTTTGCCGCAACCTTCGCGGGTGCAATTTTCCATTATTTAGGTGTAGGTCCAAACCGTACAACTGAAGAAGATGAAGAAGAAGCGCTCAAAGAGATGGAAGCATCTTCTAAAACACAGACCTCTGTGAATAAGGAGGAGCAGAAATGATGAAGAAGAAAGGCGATAAAATTCTTCGCCACACCGCTTCTGAGCGTATTAACCATTGGTTAGTAGTGATTGTATTTCTGTTTACTGCTATCAGCGGATTGGGTTTCTTCTTCCCATCTCTGAATTGGTTCATGAATATTTTAGGTACACCAGAACTGTCGCGTTTGTTGCACCCATTCGTGGGTAGCGTGATGGCGTTCCTCTTTCTCTTTATGTTCTTCAGATATCTGAAGCACAACTTTATTGATAAAGATGACTTAGTCTGGGCTAAAAACATTCATAAAGTACTGCAAAATGAAGAAGCTGGCGATATTGGCCACTACAACTTAGGTCAGAAGGGTATTTACTGGACATTAAGTATCAGCCTGATCTTACTAACAGTCAGTGGTGTTATCATTTGGCGTCCTTATTTCGCAGAATATTTCTCGATCCCAGTGATTCGAATTGCCTTATTAGTTCACTCATTATCAGCAATCTTACTGATAATCACCGTATTTGTTCATGCTTATGCGGCGTTCTGGGTGAAAGGTTCAATTCGTAGCATGATTGAAGGCTGGGTAACTCGTGGTTGGGCTAAAAAGCACCACCCTCGTTGGTATCGTGAAATTCTCGAAGAAGAGAAAAAAGAAGCCGAAAAGCAGTCACAGAAATAATGACCTAAAGTGTATTTCTGAACAAACGGAGGCTTGTGAGCCTCCGTTTTTTATTCAATTTACGTCTGGTTTTAAGGCGTAAAAAAACAATAAAATCACGCTATTATTACCCACTGTCATGGCTTCGTGTCTGTATTTGATTTATTCTGAAGCCAAACCCTGTGGGTATTCACTATAAAATTTAAGATAATAGGAAGATAGAACGTTATGAGTATTCGCATCGTTCCTAAAGAGCAATTAGGTAAAGAACAATCAGAAAAAGGTATTAGTTTCATTCCACCAGTATTATTCCCTAATCTGAAAAACCTTTATCAACGTCGTGCTGAACGTTTTCAATCACTTGCAAAAGATAATCCTTTTGCAAACTACCTTGAATTTGCAGCTGAAATTGCTAAAGCTCAAGAAAAAGCACTCCATGACAATCCATTAATCATTGATCTTGCACCACTTCTCACACAGCAAGCAGGTGTTGCGCCTTTAGATAAAAAAACATTCAAGCGTAGTAAACATTGGCATGCTTTATTAGCCTCAATTATTGCTGAATTACGTCCGGTTGTACCTGAAAGTGTCACTATCACATTAGAAAACCTGTCTAAAGCTTCTGAAACTGAATTAGAAGAGATGGCGACAGCATTACTTAATGATGAGTATTCAAAAGTACCTGCGGATAAATCGGTCTTTATTTGGTCTGCATTATCCCTTTATTGGGCACAATTGGCCTCTAATATTCCAGGTAAAGCAAAAACAGAATATGGTGAAAATCGCCAATTCTGTCCTGTTTGTAACAGTATGCCAGTTACAAGCATGGTACAAATCGGAACAACGCAAGGCTTACGCTATTTACATTGTAATTTATGTGAAACCGAGTGGCATGTTGTGCGTATTAAATGCACCAACTGTGAGCTAACGGGTAAACTAAATTACTGGTCATTAGACAGTGAAAATGCTCCGGTTAAAGCAGAAAGCTGTGGTGATTGTGGAAGCTATCTGAAAATTTTATATCAAGAAAAAGACGCCAATGTTGATGCTGTCGCTGATGATTTAGCGTCTATTGTTCTTGATGCAAAAATGGAAGAAGAAGGATTTGCTCGTAGTAGCATTAACCCATTCCTGTTCCCAAATGAATAATAATTAGGTACTAGTATGACAAATGATACGCGCTCACTTTACAGCCAGCTACCGTCTATTGATAAGTTGCTGCATCAAGAAGAAATTCAGATTTTAGTTGCTTCTTATGGTCAGACATTTATTACTGAGCATTTACGAAAGTTACAAGAAGAAGCGCGTATCATTATTCGCCAAGATAATGACCTACCTGCATGGTATAACCAGTGGGCGAATGAATTACAAAATCGCATTACATTACAACAAAAATCGTTAATTAAACCTGTTTTCAATTTAACAGGAACGGTTTTACACACCAATTTAGGTCGAGCATTAATGGCTGAATCGGCTATCGAAGCCGTTAGCCAAGTTATGCGCTCTCCTGCAACCTTAGAATATTCTCTCGATGGTGCCTCAAGAGGACACCGTGATCGCGCTATCGCAGACTTGTTATGTGAATTAACGGGGGCTGAAGATGCCTGTATTGTTAATAACAATGCGGCCGCTGTTTTATTGATGCTTGCAACCGTAGCACCAAATAAAGAAGTCGTGGTTTCTCGTGGTGAATTAGTGGAAATTGGTGGTGCTTTTCGTATCCCCGATGTGATGACACAAGCAGGTTGCACACTTAAAGAAGTGGGTACAACAAACCGCACTCATCTTAAAGATTATCGTAACGCCATTAATGAAAATACGGGATTGCTGATGAAAGTTCATACCAGCAATTACGCTATTCAAGGTTTTACCGCAGAAGTTCATGGTGAAGAATTAGCGGCTTTAGGTAAAGAGATGAATTTACCTACTGCTATCGATTTAGGCAGTGGTTCAATGACTAACTTAGCTACTTTAGGTTTACCTTCAGAGCCCATGCCTCAAGATTATCTACAACAAGGTATCGATCTTGTTACCTTCTCTGGTGATAAATTATTAGGTGGCCCTCAAGCGGGAATAATCTTAGGTAAAAAAACATGGATTGAAGCTATTCAGCGCCACCCTTTAAAGCGTGCATTACGTGTTGATAAAATGACATTAGCAGCATTAGGCGCCACATTACGCCTTTATCAGCAACCAGAAAAAATGGTAGTTGAAATTCCGACATTACGTTTGTTAACTAGGACACAAACAGAAATTCATGACATGGCGCAACGGTTATTGCCTCATTTTCAGGCATATTATGGGGAAAATTACCATATCACGATATCCTCATGTGCGTCTCAAATAGGCAGTGGTTCGTTACCTATTGAAAGTTTACCGAGTGCAGCGCTTACCTTTGAAGCAAAAGATGGAAAAGGTAGCCAGTTAGATACATTAGCCGCACTTTGGCGTAATTTAGAAAAGCCCATTATCGGTCGAATTACTGATGGTCGCCTGTGGCTTGATCTGCGCTGTCTTGAGGATGAAAATGCATTAATACAGGCACTTTTACTATGATTTTTGCGACAGCAGGTCACGTAGACCACGGAAAAACCACACTTATACAAGCCATCACTGGGGTAGATACAACCCATTTACCCGAAGAGAAAAAACGAGGTATGACCATAGATTTAGGTTATGCCTATTGGCGTCAAGATGACGGAACGTCTATCGGTTTTGTCGATGTGCCTGGTCATGAAAAATTTCTTTCTAACATGCTTGCTGGTGTTGGTGGGATCTCTCATGCACTGTTAATTGTGGCTTGTGACGATGGTGTTATGGCTCAAACCATTGAACATATTTCTATTTTACGTCTTGCTGGTTGCCCTCAAGTTACCGTAATTCTGACTAAAGCAGATCGTGTTACGCCTGAACGAATTGAAGAAGTTCGATCACAAATAATTGATGTATTGGCCAATTTAAGCTGGCAACAACCTGTTATTTTTGTCACCTCAGCACCTTCTAATGAAGGGATACCCGCGCTTCGTGACTATCTTGTTAATCTTCATCAACAAGAGCAACAACACCCTCAATGGCATAAACGCTTTCGCTTAGCGATAGACCGCGTTTTTAGTATTAAAGGGGCTGGGTTAGTAGTTACGGGTACTGCCCTCGCAGGGAAAATAGCCATTGGTGATACTTTTTGGCTAACAGGTGCTGATAAACCAGTAAGGATCAGAGCGTTACACGCACAAAATCAACCTGTAGAAAGTGCTGGAGCCGGTCATCGTATTGCCATTAATATCACTGGAGATGTCAGTAAAGATAGTGTCTCTCGTGGCGATTGGTTGCTCTCTCAAGAACCTAACTATCAAGCTCATAAAGTCTTAGTCAGTTTAATCGCTGATGAACCTTTAAAGCATTGGCAGCCTGTACATATTCATCATGGTACTCGCCATATTACAGGCCGTGTTGCGCTCTTAAATAATACTACCGAAACACCTCAATTAGCTGAACTTATTCTTGATGAACCACTTTGGCTGGTGGATAACGACAGACTTATTTTACGTGATATTAGTGCTCAACGTACATTAGCCGCAGCGAAAGTCTTACATTTGCATTCGCCACGTAGAGGTAAACGACAAAGTGAGTTCTTAGCTTGGCTACATCAACTTGATAATGCTGATAGTGTTAGTGCCAATTTAGCGTTATGTTTACCAAAAGGTGAATTATCTCTAAATCAGTTTGCTTGGGCTCAGCAATTAACTGAAAGTGCACTCACTCAGCTACTAAAAACATTTGACCTAATTAACGTTGCTGGCGTTATTCTTTCTAAAGAAAATGCTGATAATGCAAAACAAAAATTACTCAATACACTTGAGGAATATCACCAACAACATAATGATCAAATGGGAGTCGGACGTTCACGTTTAAAACGAATGGCGCTACCAACTTATCATGATGAGTTGGTTTATCACCTAATTGATCAATTACGAAAAGAGGGTGCAATTAGCCAAAGTCGGGGCTGGCTTCATCTCCCAACCCATGGTCTTGCTTTTTCGCCAGAACAAGAGTCGTTATGGCGATATGCTAAAGTCTATTTTGAGCAATCTGAACCTTGGTGGGTACGTGATCTTGCAAATGAAATGAAAAAGGATGAAAAAGAAATTCGTTCATTATTACGCAAGGCCGCACAGTTAGGTTTAATTATCCCAATTATTGCTGATCGCTACTATACCCATGCATCTATAGAGAAATTTGCCTCCATTATTGTGAAATATAATGAGAGTAATGGCAGTGTCACCGCAGCGGATTTTCGTGATGAATTATCTGTAGGACGTAAATTAGCAGTACAAATCCTAGAATATTTTGACCGTACAGGTTTTACACGGCGCAAAAAAGATCTTCATATTTTACGAGATAAAGGGCTATTCTAAATAAAGAATATAATTAGACTGAATAATCCATTCAGTCTAATTAAAATTATCACCTACAATAGTAGTAAAATTTAAATCCTATTCTTTATGGCTATACTCGGAAGAGATATGAAAAAACTATTAGGAAGTGCTTACCTAGCACTTATTCTTATTGGCTCTCTGTTTATTGTTTTTGAAAAAACGAGTCTTATTTATACAGCCCTACTCTCTGTGAGTGCTTATTTTATTCTTTTTTCTCTTTTCTTTATTTTATCAGGACGTGTTTTATTTTCGATCATTACAACTGGTACACTTTTCCTGATCACTAAGTTTATTAACCAACTTAAAGTCCATTATTACAAAGAGACATTAATGTTCTCTGATTTTGATTTAGCCTTTGACAGTTCAAATTTAGGGACATTAGGACATTATTGGGAAGCCGGTGTGGCATTGGTTGCAATGCTAATATGGCTTCTTATTAATATGTTGATTGCTTGGCGTTTTTCCAAAAAATCACGCCTAACATTACGTGTAAGTAGCTTACTGCTAATAGTTGTTGGTGTCATTACCATCCATTTTACTGTTGAAAAGTGGCAAGTTGAATGGGAAGGTACATTACCTGGTGGCCGAGGTACCGTTACTAATTTGATTATGTCCGGTTACCAAACTACATATCACCCCCCTTATTTTAAAGAAAGTGCTGACTATTTCCTTGAAAAAGCAAATAAAACGGCATTACCTGAGACACAAACTGAAATAAAGCCCGATATCATCATTTTATTACAAGAATCGACGGTTAATCCCTCCATTTATCAATTTGATAAAGATCTCGCATTACCTGATTTATTTATGTTCCAAAAAGATGAAGGTGTGAGTGCTCAAAGCCCTTTACGAGTACAAACCTTTGGTGGTGGTACTTGGCTTTCTGAGTTTTCCATCTTAACAGGATTAAATACTGACGATTTTGGTGCCCGTAAGAACTCGGTATTCTATTTTGTTGTCGATAATCTTAATGAAAGTTTATTTCGCCGACTCAAAGCTGAAGGCTATTACACGGTTTTACTCACCCCATTTAATCGCAGTGCTTATCATGCTGGTTATGCTTATGAGCAAATGGGAGTTGATGAAATTATCCAACCTCAAGAGTTAGGTTATCCTGGACATTTGGAAGAAAATCTTTGGAAAATATCAACACAAGATATGCTAGGTTATATCGAAGAAGTTCTTAAAAAACGAACAGATAAGCCTTTGTTTATATTTTCATTAACGATGTACGAGCATGGCCCTTATGATGAATCTCATACTGATGACTATCAAATTACAGGTCAAACAAAAAGCAGTAATGCGCCGGGTAAATTTAGCCACTATATGGAAAAAATAATTACCAGTGATCCGGCAATTAAAGATTTTTCCAATTTTGTCGCCCAAAGAGAAAAACCGACAATGTTTCTTTATTTTGGTGATCATCAACCTAATATTGAGTTAAATAATTACCAGTCACCATTTACTAACCCCGCACATATCACTCAATTCACATTGAGAGACAACCTAACGCAAGGTGCATCACTTTCAACGGGTGAGTTAACGGATATTAGCTTCTTAGGTGGCATGATACTGGAGCGTGCACGTTTACCATTATCACCTTTCTATAAAGCCAATATTCAAATGCGACACTTATGTGAAGGTAAATTAAATGACTGTGAAGACGAAAAATTAATTAATAGTTATAAAAATTATATTTACGACAAATTGAAAGTTGCAGGTGTCGCTGATGATTAATTTTTGTCACTTAAATAATGGATGATCGGGATTATAAATCTGATTAATATCAACGAAAAAGAGGCTAGTTATCTAGCCTCTTTTTTTATCTTAAAACTGATTATCCAAAATATTGGATACTATTATTTACGTGTTGCAACAATCACACTAGATGCTTTCACTAATGCTAAAACATCACTGCCTTTTGCCAATTGCATTTCTTGTAAGCTTTCATTTGTAATAACCGCAGTCAGCTCTAAGCCTTTTACTGTTTCTAAATGCACCGTTGAATTTACAGCGCCTTGCGCGATTTGAGTCACTTTTCCTGCAAACTGATTACGTGCAGAAAAATTCAAACCACAATCAGGTAGCGCTAAAACAACCCATGGTGCTTTAATAATGGCGATTGCCTCACCATCTTTTTTGATCTTTAAACTATCACAGCTCTCTTTAGTGATAATTGTGGCCAGTTTTTCACCATGCGCTAACGATAAAATAACTTCGCTATTAACGGCACCTTCAATAATATCAATAACTTTACCAACTAACTGATTGCGTGCTGAAACTTTCATTTATCCACCTCTATTATTGATGAGAAATTATATAAATAACACTATCAAGTCATTGAGGTAATTTTATCATAAATGCCATTAAATAAATTATTCTTAGATCATAGTTTAAAGTTTATTTATTATTTAAAAACATAATGTTATAAATAAATAGAAATAGCAAAAATAAATAACGACCTCGCAAATTAATAGAAATAAATTCAGCAAGTTATATCTTTTTTATTTTTATCCTTATTGTCATAAACAAAATAGATAACTTAATTAACCTGTTAGCTAAAGGTAATTTAAGCTATCTATAATCTTAATTAAAAAGACTTATTGCCCATTCTGAGCAAATGTCGCTAATAAATGTAAAGCGGAAGAGTAATAATCCGTATCTTTACTTAACTCAACATCTTCAATAGGGGTTTTCATTGTTAAATCCCTCACCGCCATCATACCTGGTGTGAGGTTATATTCCGCACGCTCTTGAGCATCAATACTGACCCAAGCAGGGGTTTTATAACGATCAAATTGCTGCCAATACTGCACAAAGGGTTGTAATGCTAATTCATCATGTGCCCAAGCTAAATAAAGCGGAATACGTATTGCATCAAAGCTAAATCGTGCGGGCCATTTTTCACTAGGCTCTATCTTTCCATCAGGATATAAACTCACCCAGTCTGAGGGTAATTGATATTCACCAAAACGCATATTTCTTAGCAAGGATTGGCTATCATTAATTAACGCTTTCCAACGAACATCTTTACTTGTACGGTAAAAATCTTTCCATGCTGGAAAAATAAAATAAGATGGATTAATAATAATTTCTTCCGGTGTTTTAAAACCATTAATACCCGGTAGTAATACGGTATAGTTTTTTGTTTTAACTAAGGTATGCTCTAAAATAGCGTGCTGAATAGAATCGGAGGCTGAAAGATAACTTTCATCATTCCATTTTTCACCCGCTTTTAATAATGCCCACGCAATTAAAATATCACCATCAGTTGCATTATTAGGATCAGGGGTATGTTCATTATTTTCAGGCTCATAACGCCATTTAAACAACCCTAAATCGCCTCGATAAAGAGAGGTCGCTGTCCAACGCCACAGCTTATTGAATGTCTCACGATCATCACTCATTACCGCCATCAACATCCCATAGCCTTGACCTTCTGAGTGCGAGATATTGTTATTGGCGCTGTCTATAACGCGCCCGTCATCCTTAATATAGCGCTCTTTAAACTGCTGCCATCCGGTTTGAGTATCTGCTGCCTGTATTGAGGGAGAAACCATAAGCAACAAACCTAAAATAAAAAAGGTAAAAAATAGATAATTACAACGAGATAAGTGCCCAAAAGACATTGCCTTTCTCTCCTGCTATTGCCGACCGTTATCTTATTTCGGTCGGCACATTGCATGTTATTTCAAGGTAACTCAAAAGATAGCAACTATCTTTTGTTCTTCATTAATTTCGTCTTCTTCTATGACTTCTGTTTTGGGTAACAATGTTTTTTCACAAAAATCCTGCATCCAAGAAGCGAATTCTTCTTTTAAAACGGAATTATGTAAACCATATTCAACAAAGGCTTTCATATATCCCAGCTTATTACCACAGTCATGAGATTTTCCCACTAAGGTATAAGCTTCAGCCGTTTCTTTTTTCAATAATAAATCAATCGCATCAGTTAACTGAATTTCACCACCAACGCCTGCTGGTAAACCATCCAATAATTCCCAAATAGCTGAAGAGAAAACATAACGACCTACTACAGAAAGATTAGATGGTGCATCTTCTGGATTTGGTTTTTCCACGATACGACGAATAGGTGCCCAATTACCTTGAGGACAGAAAACGCCTTCGCAATCCACAACACCATATTGTTGCACTTGGCTCATTGGTACTGGTTCAACCATGATTTGGCTACGTTCAGTTTTTTCAAAACGTTTGATCATTGCTGATAAATTATCATGTTTAGGATCACAATAGTGTGCATTCAATAAAACATCTGGTAGTAAAACAATAAATGGATTATCGCCTATCACAGGACGCGCACAGCAAATAGCGTGACCCAAACCTAATGCATGACCTTGACGAATTTGTACAATTTTGACATTTTCAGGGCAAATTGAACGTACTTCTTCTAATAATTTATTTTTAATACGCTGTTCAAGCATATTTTCTAATTCAAAGCTGGTATCAAAATGATCCGCAATTGAATTTTTAGAAGAGTGAGTGACTAAAATAATTTCCTCAACACCAGCCTGAGCACACTCTTCAACAATATATTGAATTAAAGGGCGGTCAACGATAGGCAGCATTTCTTTAGGAATTGATTTCGTTGCAGGTAACATACGAGTACCTAATCCAGCAACAGGGATAACAGCTTTCATCATAATAAAATCCTCTAATAGATATTTATCTAAAATTAATATTTAGTATTATTTTAAATTACATTTATATTTCATTATAAAAACCAGATACATTTAAAATATATAGTTACCTCTCTTTAATTAAAAAGAGATAATATTATTTTTTATATCTTTATTTAAAAATTTTCTATTTAAAACCCAGAATAAAATCCGTATTTATTACCACCCATTTCTTTTATGGAATAAAGTGTTTCATCTGCAGATTTTAATAATTCAGATAATGTTTTTCCGTCTTTAGGATATTCGGCAATACCTAAGCTAATAGAAGGCGTTAACATATAGTCTGAATTAATATTTATTGGCTTTTCCATTGATTTCCAAAGTGATTCTATTATTTCTAATAGAATCACTGAACAAGAACGTAATCCTTTAGGGAAAAGCACAGCAAATTCATCACCGCCAAGTCGGCCACAATAAACTTCGCTGTTTTCTAATTGTGATAATCGCTTTGATATTTCACACAATACTTTATCACCGGCATGATGCCCAAACTGATCATTAATTGCTTTAAATTTGTCACAATCAATAATACCAAGACAAAATGAAGATGGATGTGAAATATTTAATCGCTCATTTTCAATTTTTTCAACAATACTTAATCGATTTGATATTCCGGTTAATGAGTCGATATAACTTTTACTAAATAACTCATTTCTTAACTCTACTTTATCAGTAATATCCAAACTAATAAATACATAATGAGAAATTAAATTATCTTTATCAAATACAGGAATAATACTAATATCTTCCCATACTTCTTGTTGAGATTCATTATTTCTCTTTGCTTCTAATCGATAAACACCTTTATTATCATTATTACCGTTTACACAATAATTGATTTGATTCTTATCAATTAAATAAAATAAGTTGTATTTTTTATCTTTTATATTTTCAAAATGAACGTTATTAAATTCACAATATTTTTCATTAGCATAAACTATAGTGCCATTAATATCAGTTACTAACATCATAAAAACATTATTAGTAAACTGCTTTATTAATAAGCATTTAGAATTATCATCATTAAATATCATTTCATTCATTTTTGACCTCCGATGCTCATCAATAAAGCATATATATTATTATTCAGCTGATGAATTATGTGCATAGCGAAAAATAAAGACATCTTTAGCATCAGTAGATTGACGATGTACTTGCATTTTTGCATTACCACCTTGATGAGTTAACCACCCCTCATATAACCCTTCTAATACACCAGCACTTGCAACACGCCACTGAACGTCATCTTGGCTTTGCGTAAAATGAGGCCATGCACAGTGCACTAATAAAAGCTCACTCATTGCAGGAGATATGGTGACAAAACCCCATTTGAATAACGTTAATACGCGATTAATATGTGATTCAAGTAATTGAATATTTTCACTTTCTGGTAAAGGGTAGCGTAAGGCAATATCTTTACCAATATTTCTTAATTTACTTTCGGCAGTTGAAATATCATTGTCATTTAATACTTGAAAAAATAATAATTGAGTTAGATCTTGCCAGCCACTTTCAAAAGGTAATTGTAAGATATCACTGTCATGCTTATTCATTGTTTGTTTCCTTAATTATTTAGACAGAAAGTCTGGAGTATATTTTAGGTGTAACCACATATTATCTTCAGCATAATCACCGGATGTATCATGCGATAAGCTGACACCTAACTCGGTTTCTTTATTTAAATAATATTTCGCGTCTAAACCTAATCTGTAAGTAATATTTGTTTCGTCTTTTTCTTCATAACGAGATTTAATTCGAGGATCGCTCGCGTTATGTTTATTTAAGGCGTCTTGCATATAACTATGTGTTGGAAAATAATCACTGCCTTTTTGTTTGTAACTTTGTATACCTATTGCACCATTTAAGGACACTTCACCTTTTTCAAAACGGCGGGTATAAGCAACAGGTAATGAGACAGAAACATAATCTTGTGGACTAAAGTAACCACCATGCCCCAATGAGAAGTTATTTTGGTTATTTCTAAAGTTCATATAATCAACATGCACACCGGCTTTCACTTCTTGTTGGTCATCTTTATAGAACTTAGCGTAAGACCCCATCCATGCTTTCACTTCATCATTACTCGCAACACTTTTACCTTCATAGTTATAAAAACCGCCCCCGACATAAGCGCCAACTTTTCCATCATCCCAAGCATATTGAGCTTTGGCACCATTACGTGTTACACGACCCCAGCTTTCACCCGTCATAGGATCGGTGCGTCCCATATAAGAAAGTAGACTATCTTTGATGGCTCTGCGCTCTGCAGTCAGTGTTAATTGCCCATTTTGGCCAATTTTAGGTGAATATGTGAGACCACCGACAACCGTTGCCGTATCTTTGCCTAATGGTGTTGAGCCAACATCAAAGCTGACATTCTTGTCAGATAAACGCAGTCCTAATTCAACACCAGAAGCACGTTGGCTACCGGCTTCGTCGGCATTAATTTTGTTTTTCTCGTCATGGTTATCACTATTCTTAGCAAAGCGTTCAGCATGTTGAAGCTGTCCTGTACCAAAGCGATTTGCTCTCTCACCAGAAACTGAGCCACTCGTCATAGAAACTGGAGTTACATTAAATTCCCAGCGGAACTCTTCTCCTGGAACACTTGAAATACTGATTGGTGCAGAAATTTCAGTGACATTAGATAATCCTTTATCACCATTGCGATGGCGCACAGCAACACCGCCTTGTACCCACGGTGAAACTTTTTCTTCTAATTCACGGATAGAACGTTGAACAGATGCCATCTCTTTACGTTCATAGATAGAACCTGCTATGGCTGTATTATCGCTCTCTAATGCGCGTAATTGACCCGCAGATGTATTCAATACACGATCATCAGTGTTTTGCCATTGTGCACTGCGTAACAAGGTTAAAGCTTTACGGTTTTCACCGTTTAATTGCGCTATTTGTGCTGCTTGTAATAAATAAGCAGGTTGTGAAGAAGACGGAATTTGTTGCAATAGCTGCTGTGCTTTTCGGCCATCTTGTTGCGCTAATGCAACTTCTATTTGAGCTTGAATTAATTTAGTATCTTTTCCTTGCTCTTTTTCCAAATAAGAGAGAATTTTATCCGACTGTTCAGGCATAGATTGCGCTAAATAAACACGACTTAATGCCATTAATAAATCAGGATCATTAGGGGATGATTTTAACGCGACAACCAATGTGTCATAAGCCGCTTTAATTTCACCTTTTTCACGTAAGTTATCAGCTTGCGCAACTTTGGTAGCTACCTCTAAGCGTTTCTTCTCAACAATTGGTGTTTCTTGTTGCAATGCCGGATCATTAATCAAGCTAGATGCTTGTGTATAACGACCTAATTCATTGAGAACATTGATATGACCTGCATAGTTACCTACAGATCCTTTAGTGCCTTTGGCAATATCATTTTCAACTAACTGCAACGCTTCATCGTTTAATCCACTGCTTACCAATCGTTCCGCTAATTCACCTACATCATTTGGATAATCAGCAACTTGGTTAATTAAAGGACGTAAGGTATTACGTACAGCAACTAGATTACCAGCTTGGCGATAATGCTCTGCTTGCGCAAGTTGACGATGAAAACGAGCGCGCTGTAATAACTCTTTCTCAGCTTCTGTCTGTTGGTTATGACTACTTAGCAAATTAAAAACTTTATCCCACTCTTTTTGCTCAACATAAAATAGAGAAGCGACATAATCCGTGTCTCTTGTTTTACGATTTTGCAATTGTGAAATAATATTTTTTGCGCCAGTACTATCACCATCAGCAGCCATTAAACGAGCTAAATCAAGATAAACCCAGTTATTTTGTGGATTTTTACGTTGTGCTTGTGTCAGCAATTGTCTTGCTTGAACACGATTACCATTTTCTAACGCTTTTTGTGCTTCACGACGTAATGTCTCTGAAGGATCTGTATTTGCGGTAAGTTTTTGACGTAAAGAGGCTGATTGTTGAGCCAGTAATTGCTCTGCTTTCGTATTTTGTCCTTCCTGAACCAATAAATAGTAGTAAGCTGAAATGACTTTTTCATTACGACTATTTTGTTGATAAAGACCGGCTAATAATTGGTGCGCAGCAGGTAAATTACCTTGTTTACGTAATAAATCAGCTTGTAGCAAATTAGCGGATAATCCTTTCTCACCTGATGCGCCCGTTAAAGGGGCTAATTTATCAAGTGCCTGTTGAATATTTCCTTGTTTAGCACGTTGTTGCGCATCACGTAGTTGTGCATAGAAACCAGCATCTTCCGCTTGTTGCTTCCATTTACTGCCCTGCTCGCCACCTGATTGTGCAGCTTGATTTAATAAGCGCTGACCTGTTGCTAAATCACCCGAACGTAATGCGGTATAACCTAACCCTGCTAATGCTTGTGCATCATTATTATCTGCTGCTAATGCTTGTTTAAAATAACCTTCTGCTTCTTTCAATTTGCCTTTATTTAAAGCGGTATAACCAGCTTGACGTGCATTACCTTGAATAGCGCCTTGGAAATGTTCAGCAACAGCTTTATCATTCGGATTTGCTTGTAAATAGGTTTTATATAACACCTCATCATCAGGGCGGACATTCAGCCATAACAGTGCTTGGCGAAGGCCTTTTTTTGCTGACTCATCGCCTGAAACATTACCTAAAATTGTTATCCCTTCACGACGAGTTTCTTCGTTATAAGTTAGCGTCAGCCCTAACGCTCTTTGTGTTTCTTTATTATCAGGCATTAATGCAGCTCGTTGTTTTAGCCCTGAAATAGCTTGTGGCAACATTGCAGGCACACCAGCCATAGTCTGATAATATTCTAATGCCAGTGTTTCTGGTGGCTCACTACTAACAAATAAACGTTGATACGCTTTTATCGCTTCTTCATGCTGCCCTTTCTTTGCCAATTCCCTGGCATAACCTAATTGTTGATCACTAAATTGTGATGATCGGATATTCTTTAATCCTTCAATACGCGGATCTTGCGGTGCGACTTGTGCAAGTTTTTCCCGCCAATAGGTCGCTTGCTTTTCATTCCCTTGCTGTGCTGTAAAGAACGCCATTAAATATAAAGCGTCTTGGTTATTACTTTCCATAATCAACACTTTTTGCAGTGCTTCTACTGCACGCGCATCATGCGCTCTACCGTGCCAATAATTAGCTTGTTCAATAAGAGAGCTTACAATATTTGGATCAGTAGCTGTTGTATTTACATCATTCGCCGTGGCTTGTACTTGGCTTGAAGCGCCTAAAATACAACCTGCATAAATAACTTTAACGATGATGTTAAGTGCGTGGTTTTTCATCCCATATACTCCTATTTACCTGAACGATGCTGTGATATCTGATGTAAACGACGAGTTGAACGACGTTGTAACCAGTAATAAGTCACTAAGCCCGTCAACGCACAAAAACCAACAGCTAAAAGACCAAGCAAATACACATGCCTAGAGCTATACCAAAGGAATTGTTGTAATAAAGGTAAGTCACCTTGAGAGAAGTGTTCGCCTAAATGGAAACTTCTTACTGTGTCTTTACCACTAATCAGAGTGATGTCGCCTTTAATGGCTGCATTTATTTCAGCTAAATTTAAATCGTTGATAATGGTCTTTATCGAATCATTACCTTTAGCAGTCACTAATACGACAACTCTATCGCTCGCCCAAGGTGAGATAAAACTCACCATGCCACGCCAGTTGTTCACGGAAGAGAGATAATTAGCTGCATCACCACTTTGAGATAAATAATCACCCGCAATCCAGCCTTTCGCTTTTTCAAGCAATGATTGTGATTTGATCTCGATATTTTTATTTAAAAAAGAGAATGCCTGTTGTGAAAAACGAGCTGGTAAAAAACCGTCACTGCTTAATGAGCCAATTGCTAATATATCTTGTTGAGAAAGGTTATTTTTCTCTAGCGCTTTAGCCCCTAAGAAAACAGAAGTATGAGAAACCGGTGTACCCGTGGAATAACCTGATCTCGCCATTAAATTGACTAAGGTATAAAGCTCTTCTGTTGTCGGATTTTCAGGTAATAGCAGTGTAGTTTGTGAAAAATCAGCACGGCGACTAAATGGGAATGAAGCCCCTGAAAAATACGCCAAGTTCGGCATTCTTGAATAGTGCCAAGTATTTTTAAATTGTAGCGTTGATTGCGGATCAATTTGGCTAATCAAGCTACTACCATCCGTTAAAATACAAGGAGAATCATCCGGCTCACGTAAATCAAAATAAAACTGCAATTGATTTTGACTATAAATTTGACGAGGGTTTAAATAGAGGGTGCTATTTTGCTGTTCACTCTCCATACCTAACCATTGTCTTAACATGCCTAAAGGCTCTGAACGTGCTGGATATAGCGCACCTAAGAATTGATTATTCAAAGAAGCAATCAATGAAGAACGACGGCTATTAAGCTTATCTGAATGAGGGAAAACATATTTCAATTCTAAAGGTAACGCATCACCATCCCACCAAAAAAGATCGGGTGAGACACGAAATGAAAACTGATTCGGCGCATGGTTAATACCTTGACGCGAGAAATCATCGCTACCATTAGCAATTTGACCCAATGTGACCGGTTTATTGGTATTCAACCAACGTGGTGCATCGTAATCATTTCGCACAGCCAATGTTTGAGAAGGCACAACTAAGTGATCGTTTTGTGGCAATTTACCGTTATTTAGCGCCCATACTGCTTGGCGTAATGATTTCTCATTATCACCACTGATCAGTAATAATTTGAAAACAGGATCAACGGGGTTATCAACAATCGTTAATTGCCCACTATTTCCTGAAGGTAAAGTAATACCTGCAATAGTTTGTCCTGAGTAACCAACTAAAATACCGTCACTTTCAGGTAATTGGTTCATTAGAACTGGTAAATCAACTTGCTTAATATCATGACTAAAACTACCAAACCATGATGCTGCAATCGCAGCTGTAGTTACCTCTGCATCGTCAGGTTTATCAGACAATATGATAGGTAACGAGGTCGCTGTCATTCTGTCGGGATCAAAGAACGGTAGGGGCAATCGTTCCAGACTGTACCCGCCATTAATCCAACGACCTCGATAATCTAATGATGAATCAGGTGAAATAACGAGACTAAGCCCTTCAGTTAATGGTGGTGTGCATTGATTTTCATCTAATGCATCACGACTTGCTAAACGGAAACTCAGATTATTCACATTCGTCAACATCATTTCGGGGATTTCTAAAACATACTCATGCTCTTGTCCACCTTCTTCTAACGGCAGAAATCCCATAGGTTGACCATTTAACATTAAATGAAGTGTTTGATCTGATTGAACTAATTCTTGAGATGCTTTCACTTTCATTGTTAGTGTGGCGCTATCAATAAATAAATCATTCGCCATATTAAAAGTCACACCAGAAAGTAGTCTTCTTCCTGATAATACGATAGGCGATGGGTTTCCCATCTGTGCCAACGTTAATTGCTCTTCGATATTACGAGCTTCTGATAATGCTACATCTCCCATTTGGATAGGATTATTGGCATTTTGTTGCACTGGTGATTGAGTATAAGAAGTTGGGTCAGGCAAAATTTCACCGCCGAGTTCTAACATACCAGTCGCAGCTTGAGATAAGTTAATACTCGCAATCGCCATAGCAGTCAGGCTTAGCATTAATGTCAGTTTCTTTTTCATGCTTAGTCATCTCCGTTAATAGATTGCACAGAGAGTGAAGTTTTTGCTTTGGTTCTTGTTGCCACTGGTTTTACTTTTTGACGACGACCAAAGAACAATTCAAAAATACAACGCGTAATACCTGCCAATTCTTTAAAAGGTTTATCTTTGTAATCCGTTTGATGGATCCATGCATCTGCACGACCAAAGATAATGCGCACTAATTTACGGCGAACATTTAAATTGATAGGTAAGAATTCAAGGCGTAATTGATTGTTTTCTAAACTAACCATTTCAGCAGGAACTGAAACCTCATCACGTTGAACATTTAAAGTGATTGATGTGACATTGCGTTGGCGTAGTTCCGCCATTTTATTCACTGCGATACGAACTCCACCCATTGAAATATCTTCAGTGGTAGTACTTAATTCCGCACCATCATCAAAATGTAATGTAATAGGAAGAGAGGCTTTAATTCGAGTATGTTTACGAATTTGGCGAGTCTCTTTACCGACAGCAATCGATGCAAGAATGATAAATAAGCTGTAAGTTGCCCAAGTCAGGTTTAAAACAATAACCAGGGGATCAATACCTTGGAAATCGTTTAATAAATAACGAATAACGACCCATGAAATACCTGTGATTAAAAGGAGAGCAGTAATAATCAAAGGGCGTACAGTGAGGTAATCCATATAGCTTTTATCTAGTAAATCACCTTTATCTGTTACGTTGAATTTACCTAATTTTGGTGAAACTAAGCTGAGTAGCGTAGGTAAAACCAAGCTAAAAGCCATAACAGTTTCATAAATTTCACCCCAGAAAGAATAACGATATTTACCGATATTTTTTGAGTTTACATAAACCGACATGATTAAATGTGGCAATGCATAGGCGAATATCATGCTGGCAGATGAAGCAATAATATTGAGGTTAAATAACATAAACAGTAACGGCGCAGTCAAAAAGATAATGCGAGGCAAACCGTACTGAAAATGGAGCATGGCATTGAGATAACATAGGCGCTGAGGAAATGTTAAACCACGGCCTAACATTGGATTATCAACGCGGAATATTTGTGTCATTCCTCTCGCCCAACGAATACGTTGGTTAACATGTAATGCTAAACGTTCTGTTGCAAGACCTGCGGCTAAAGGAATATCAATAAATGCAGAGTTCCAACCTAGACGCTGTAATTTCAGTGCTGTGTGGGCATCTTCTGTTACTGTTTCAACGGCAATACCACCGATTTCTTCAAGCGCACTACGACGCATAACCGCACATGAGCCACAGAAGAATGTCGCATTCCAGTTGTCATTACCACGCTGTACTGGGCCATAGAAAAGTGCGCCTTCATGTGGTGCATCTTTAGCTGCACTTAAATTACGTTCAAATGGATCTGAAGAATAAAAATAGTGTGGTGTTTGAATAAGCGCTAATTTAGGATCTTCAAGGAAACTACCGACCGTTGCTTGCAAGAAAATACGTGTTGAAATATGGTCACAATCGAAAACGCAAATTAGTTCACCATCAGTTAATCCCATTGCGTGATTTAAATTACCTGCTTTGGCATGATCATGAACTTCACGTTCAATATAAGTTACGCCCACATCACCAGCGAATTGTTTAAACTCTTCGCGACTACCATCATCTAGGATATACACTTTCATTTTATCTTGAGGGTAATCGATAGCCTGTGCGGCTAAAACCGTATCACGTACCACATCTAAGCTTTCATTATATGTTGGTATATAAATATCAACGGTTGGCCATTGAGAAATATCTTTAGGTAAAGGAGCTATTTTTCTATTTAATGGCCATGATGTTTGGAAATATCCTAAGACCAAAATAATCCAAGAATAAATCTCAGCCATAAATAAGCCACTACCTAAAACAGCTTCAATAGTTGTATTAAAATTAAGGGTATTCGTTGCACGCCAGTAAAGATAACGTGTTGACATCAACAACGATATAAAAACCATTGTTAACAATCGTTTTTTTGATTTTTTAAAGCCGATAACAAATAACAACAATATATTGATAATGCCGAATATATATTGTTGTTCGGCACTCATTGGCATAACAATAAGTGAAAACATTGTTATCAATAAGAAAGCCGTAATTAATGTTTTAAATATTTTATTCATAAACCCATACCTTTGTCATCGCCATAGATCTTTTCTTAAGACAAAGGTTGCCCGTCGATATAAATAAATATCGAAAAGAAATAAACCTAGCTTAAAAAATAAAATAACAATGGCTAAAAATTGACACCAGTCAATATTATTTATTTATACAAAGAGTGTTACTTATTTGAATTAAACAGAGGCAATAAATGACAATATATCTTTTAATGATATATTTTCATGTGCATGAACTCTATCTGTTTCTTTGCTATCAAATATTTTATTATCTGCTAACAAATTTTTCTTACTCTTAATTAAATTGTCTTTCTTTGCTTTAACAACTAAAGCATCCTGGTGATAAGAAGGAGTTGGCGAAACAGTAATAGGTTGTTTTAGTTCGTTTTTCACAGAAAGTGAAGTTTCTGAAAACGTATTATTACTTAAATTACTGATTTTATTATTATCTTTATTACTTATAATTATTGGTTCTATTTTATTATCAACATCTTGTGTTACAGAGGAAGAAAACTCTTGAAAAGCAAAAGCATCCTCCTGAAACTTATCTTTTAAATTACTTATATCATCATACATAGTGTGGCCCCTTTAATAACAGCACTTAAAATCTTGTTCAATAATTTGATGCTCATACAAAATAAGAGTGTGTGATCCTTAGAGATAAAATTAAAATAAGTTTAAATATATATTTATAAATCCACATTTAAACTCTTATTAAACTATCAATTAATGAACATCAGCTATGTAGGGTTAATTAATCTTATAAATACTGACTTTTTTAATTTCAAATAAACACCATCTAATTTAGAGCAATGATTATTTAATTTAAATTGTATAATTATTTCAATCAAAAATACAACATCAAAAAAAGCGTAAAAATTTAAGCTTTACTCATTTTCACTTCCAAAAAACGGGTATTTCTACTTAATTTAGCATTTATTGTTATCATCAAAAATAGCGTCTTTTTTACCCAAAAAAACACGATTAAAAACCAGATAATAACTAGTATTAACTAATAACAATTTGTATAAATTTTATAAAAATAAAATTCTAAAATAATCATTAAGTAATATTATTTACTCTAAAAACTAAAGAACCTTTCAAGATCAAATTAAAAAAATCTTCATATTCTAATTAAAATTATTCTCTAAAAAAGAGCATAAAAAATGTTAAATATTATTAATGCATATTGATCATTATCAAAAATGATTTCTTTTTTACACTCAAAAGGTGAATTTATTGCTTTTTATCATATTAAGATGGGCTATTTTTATTGAAAAAAAATTAAATACATCAGAGTTGATTAAGTTTTAGAAAAAACACCCTAGTAAAATAGACAAAAATAGATTATCTAACTATGAGTATTATCACTATTTACTTATAGTAAATACTACTAAGAATAACCTGTATTTCAGGATAATTAACTTGGTTATATTTTACACCTAAAACAATATTGTTAATTTAGCTTAACAAACCAACAAGCGTGATTTAGTTCAAATTATAAATGTAACAATGAAAAAACACGCCACAATAAACACAACCAATTGAATTTTATATTAAATAATTAAAACAATAGTTATATATACCAATAATTAGTATAAATACCAATAATTATATTTTTTTATATTAAAAATACTTAATCAACTACATCTTTATACTAATAAGATAATGTCATTTTGAGACAATCTTTTTATGTAACCATATAAAATAATATACTTTTTAGATGTTTTCTTTTAAGAACAATCCTACGGGTTTAAGTTCTATTTTTTTTATCATTTGATAGAAACTAATCAAAATAAGACGTTTAATTATATCAATATGATCAAATAGCGGAATCGCTTCACCTTCTCACAGAATCACGAAAAGGCACTCTATCCTTCTTTACTTCTATGCTATCTTTATTAGATAAACAAAAAGCCTTCGTGATAATGGAAAGAAAATGGATTTAGAACAATTAAAGAAAGATTTCCGTACAGGTAAGAAAATAAAATTTGTTTACTTTTGGGGGCACAGAAATAAAACAAATGAAGTCACAAAAAGTTGCTTTAGCCAATGGTATCCAGCACCTTTTATCTTAGATGATGTTCGTTATATCAGTGCTGAACACTATATGATGGCTGAGAAAGCAAAGCTTTTTAATGATATAGAAATACGAGAGCGTATTATTGCAACATCAAATCCAGGTACAGCTAAAGCACTTGGTCGAGAAGTAAAAGGATTTAGCCAAGAAATTTGGGAACAACAACGCATGGATATCGTTATTCGAGCCAATATCGCCAAATTTTCTCAAAATAATGCATTGGGTACTTTTTTAATTTCCACAGGCAATCGTGTGCTTGTGGAAGCAAGCCCCGTTGATAAGATATGGGGAGTAGGTTTAAGTGAACAAGACAAAGAGATCAGTAATCCCCTTTTATGGAATGGATTAAATTTATTAGGGTTTGCTCTAATGAAAGTACGTAGTGTTTTAATGGAAGGCAGTCATCAATAGGTAAAAAAAACTCAACTGTCACCAATCACTGTTATTTATTACCTAGTGTATATAAACAGTAGAGATAACTTAAATATTGACTGAAATAGAAATGGCACGGTAGCAACAATCTTGTTGTTACTATAAATAATATTTACAGAATAATTAAGAGACTGATATGTATTATGGTTTTGATATGGGCGGCACAAAAATTGAGCTTGCCGTTTTTGATAAAGATCTGACTCAAGTATGGCAAAAACGTGTTCCTACACCTAAAAATGACTATCAGGCATTATTGAATGTTTTTAAGGAACTAACTTTAGAAGCTGACAACGAATTAGGATGCAAAGGAAAAATCGGCGTAGGTGTGCCAGGCATTGTAAATGCAAAAGAAGGAACAGTGTTTACCACCAATGTTCCAGCTGCCAAATACAAACCTATGGTTCATGATCTTGCACATATACTCAATAGGCCCGTTAAAGTTGAAAATGATGCCAACTGTTTTGCCTTATCCGAAGCGTGGGATCCTGAATTTCGTCATTATCCTTCCGTACTTGGCCTTATTTTAGGTACAGGAGTCGGTGGTGGTTTTGTTGTTGATGGTAAAGTGCTTTCTGGAAAAAATGGCATTGCTGGTGAAATTGGCCATATGAATTTAAATGTTGATGCAGATAATGTCATAGGCGATACGATGCCAAAAATTATCTGTGGTTGTGGTAAAAAAGCGTGTTTTGAAACTTATTTATCAGGCCGAGGCTTTGAACGTATGTATAAAGCTTTCAATCATGCACCACAAAGAGCTGTTGATATCGTTGAGCAATATTATGCTGGGGATAAGAAAACAGAAGAACACGTTGATCGTTATATGAAAGTACTTGCGATTTACCTTAGTAATATTCTGACTGTACTTGATCCACATTTAATTGTTATTGGTGGTGGATTATCACAATTTAATGCACTGTATGACCAATTTCCTGAATATCTTTCACACTGTGTCTATGGAAATGCGCAAATTCCAGCAATAGAAAAAGCGCGTCACGGTGATGCAGGTGGCGCCCGTGGAGCTGCTTGCCTTAATTTATTAGACTGATAAACAAAAAAGAGCCTTTCTTCTTTTATTAAAGGCTCTTCTATCAAAACGATTTTATCTACGTCACTCTGTATTAAGGCTATGGTTATGGATAAGATTTGGTTTAAAAAAAGATTAACCTTTCTTGGTGGATTAACTATCACATTAATCCTACTTCAATTAATTGGCTCTCTATTGCCGATTTCACTTCTTCAATGGGGAATTATTCCAAGAACAGGAGAAGGATTAATTGGTATATTTATCGCCCCTTTTGTACATGGCTCTTGGTCTCACCTTTTTAGTAATCTACTTCCTCTTCTTATTCTTAGTTTTTTATCCATGACACAATCTTTACGAGAATATGTTTTATCAAGCTTATTTATTATTATCGTAAGTGGTTTGTTGGTTTGGATTTTTGGGCGAAGTGCTATTCATGTGGGCGCAAGTGGCTGGATCTTTGGATTATGGTCTTTATTGATTGCTCACGCTTTTACTCGACGTAAAATTATCGATATTGTCATTGCCCTTTTTGTTCTATTTTATTATGGATCAATGGCCTATGGTTTAATTCCGGGTCAATTAGGTGTATCGACTGAATCACATATTGCAGGTGTAGTTGCAGGATTATTTTATGCATGGTGTGCAAGAAAATTAGTACGACGAAAAAGCCAAGTAATAGAAGTGGCTAAATAGCCACTTCTTTATAAAGCGGTTACTTGTGACCAATTGGCAATATTGTTCTGCCATACATCTCATTTAATACTTCAGCCATTGCTAGGTAAAAAGCACTGGCGCCACAAATAATACCTTCAAAGCCGGCAATTTTTAAAATTAATGCATTACCAGTGATATTTCCTATTGCCAGTAGAGCAAATAAAATTGTCAGGCTTAAAAAAACAAACTGTAATGCTCTATTGGCTTTTAATGTGCCAATAAACATGAAAAAGGTAAATATTCCCCATAATGCTAAAAAGACACCTAAAAAGACAGGGGTTGTGGGTTCACTCAAGCCCATTACGGGTAATAACCAAATTCCCACTAATGTTATCCAAAAGAAACCATAAGAGGTAAATGCGGTTGCGCCAAAAGTATTACCTTTTTTGAACTCAAAAATACCAGCAATAACTTGTGCGATCCCACCATAAAAAATTCCCATACTCATAATGACAGAGACAACAGGGAAAAAACCGGCATTATGTATGTTCAACAAAATCGTTGTCATACCAAAACCCATTAAACCTAATGGACCCGGATTGGCAATGCGTTCGTTAGTCATAAAACCTAAAACCTCTAAAAATAATAGGGGAAAATTAAAAAAAATTTGAAGGCGCTGGATAATAAGAGGTAATACGTCTAAAAACAATGATCCCGAAGGGTATATTTTTGAATAATCGCCAGCACTGAGACTAAGGGTAAATAACCAGTTGATTTAACTTAGAGAAAAGAAGTATTTAGTGATAGATGCTTATATCAATAAAAAACACAAAGAGAAATAAAGACCTATAATTTAAAGGTAATATCAATCAGTTGATATATTAATACTGATATTTACCTTAATATGCGGTTTTATACATGAAAATGAAATAAAATCTCACACAATAATTAGTTGTATTATTAATCTATAAGAGAGCTTGTTATGAAAAAAATTCTAGTTTTATTAATTGGTAGTACGTTAGCGTTTGCATCTCAAGCAAATACAACACACCAAGGTGGTTTTCAAGGTTCTATTCAAGCACCAACTCAACAAGGTGGATTTAAAGGCCCTTCTATTAGTGAAACCACGGTTGCTAAAGCAAAAGATCTTTCTGATGACACGTGGGTTATCTTAACGGGTAAAATCACAAAAAAAATTGGTGATGAGCTATATGTTTTTGAAGATAGCACCGGCGGTATCAATGTAGATATTGATAATAAAAGATGGCGCGGACAAACAGTCACCCCAGATAATACCGTCAGAATTGAAGGTAAAGTAGATAAAGAGTGGACAAGTACTGAGATCGATGTAAAACAAGTTACAATTATTAAATAATTAACATCAAATAATTTGTATCTAAAGCCAACCAGTATATCTTTTTAAAAAAGCCAATTATTTGAATAAATTGGCTTTTTTTGTTTCTATTTTTCATTTTTCAAATTCAATCAATAAAATTGTACACCTTATACAAATTTATCCGCTTTAACCTCAAGTTAAGCTTAGGTTTATACTTAATACCAGTTAAAGCACAATCACTCTTCGCAAGAGGTGATTTAACTAATGAAATACCCTCATAATCGTTTACATCCTAACTCTATGTTTACCCTGTTTTCTCCATTTTTAGCCTGCTATGCAGGCTTTTTTCTTTTTATATCAACTAATACGCCTAAATACATTAAGAAAAGAATAAACGTAGTGTTATTTATATCTTTGTTTTATATAAATATTCTTTTACAAAACTCTACGTGTTTATACCTTTATTAAATTGACCTTCCTGTAGGGGGAAAGATTATTGTCTCATCTATCAATTTAATGAAAGGAATGAACAATGAAAAAGTTATTACTGCCTTCTATTATTGCAATCTCTGCTTTTACAAGTACAGCTTATGCTTCTAATCATAATGTTGTGGAGGTTTATAAAACAGATAGTTGTGGATGCTGTACTTTATGGGCTGATGGTGTGAAAGAGGCTGGCTTTAATGTCAAAGTGAATATTGTTTCAGAAACTCAATTAATGGAAAAATATCAACAAGCAGGCGTGCCAAATAATTTATTAAGTTGCCACTTAGCGACTTACCAAGGTAAGGACTTAATTGGACATATTCCTGTCGATAGTTTAAAAAATATCGACTTAGTAGATAAATCTAAATCTGGTATTGCGGTTGCTGGTATGCCAGCTGGAAGTTTAGGTATGTATGCAGGTGATTACAAAGAACCTTACCAAGTTATTGCCTTTGATAAGTCAGGTACACAATCTTTGTTTAAGTCTTACAACTAACTGTAATGTTGTTTTATAAGAACAAAAAAACCCAATTAGACTGTTATGCCTAACTGGGTTTTAAACGATAACGTAATTAACGTATGACTTATTCAACCGTTACTGATTTAGCCAAGTTACGAGGTTGGTCTACGTCGGTGCCTTTAATTAACGCAACATGATAAGACAATAACTGTAATGGTACGGTATAGAAAATTGGCGCAATAAGCTCTTCAACGTGAGGTAAAGAAATTAACTTCATTGTTTCATTTTCTTCAAAGCCCGCATCTTGATCAGCAAATACATACAGTAAACCACCACGTGCTCGTACTTCTTCGATATTAGATTTCAATTTTTCTAATAATTCATTATTTGGCGCAATAATGATAACGGGCATATCTGCATCAATTAATGCTAATGGGCCGTGTTTTAATTCACCAGCAGCATATGCCTCAGCATGAATATAAGAGATCTCTTTTAGCTTTAATGCACCTTCTACCGCAATCGGGTATTGGTCGCCACGACCTAAGAATAAAGCATGGCTTTTTTCCGAAAAATCTTCAGCTAAGGCTTCAATCACTTTATCTTTCGACAACATGCTTTCAATACGGCTTGGTAATGCATGTAATGCAGTTGAAACGTCGTGCTCTAATGTTGCAACACCTTTGATACGTCCCATATATGCCACCAGCATTAATAGAACTGTTAACTGTGTTGTGAACGCTTTAGTTGATGCAACACCAATTTCAGCACCCGCTTTAGTCATTAAAACAAATTCAGATTCACGCACTAAAGAAGAGCCAGCAACGTTACAAATCGCCAGCGATGATAAATATCCTAACTCTTTAGATAAACGTAGCGCAGCTAACGTATCAGCGGTTTCACCCGATTGAGATAAAGTGATCAATAAGCTATTACGGCGAGTTGCCGGTTTACGATAGCGATATTCTGATGCTATTTCGACATCACAAGGAATACCTGCTAGAGACTCAAACCAGTAGCGAGAAACCATACCCGCATTATAAGACGTTCCACAAGCTACAATTTGAATGTGTTCAACTTTAGATAAGATCTCTTCAGCTTTAGGGCCTAGCTCACTCAGATCAATCGAATCTGATTTTAAACGGCCTTCAAGGGTGTTTTTAATCGCCAGAGGCTGTTCGTAGATCTCTTTTTGCATATAGTGGCGATAAACACCTTTATCACCTGCATCATATTGAACGTTAGATTCAATCGTATCACGATTAACTTCTTCGCCATTCACATCAAAAATATGGACATGACGACGTGTGATTTCAACAATATCGCCTTCTTCAAGGTAGATAAAGCGACGAGTCACTGGCAATAATGCTAATTGGTCAGAAGCAAGGAAGTTTTCGCCTACACCAAGACCTACCACCAGCGGGCTACCAGAACGAGCAGCGACTAATAATTCTGGTGTGCGACTATCCATAATTACAGTGCCATAAGCACCACGTAATTGAGGAATAACACGCTGTACGACTTCACGTAATGTGCCACCTTGGCGCTGTTCCCAGTTTACCAAGTGAGCAATAACTTCGGTATCTGTTTGAGAGGCAAACTGATACCCTTTTTTAATTAATTCTGCTTTCAGTTCTTGGTAGTTTTCGATAATACCATTGTGTACCACAGCAATAGTGCCAGATACATGAGGATGAGCGTTATCTTCACAAGGTTCACCATGTGTTGCCCAACGAGTATGAGCAATACCTGTGCCACCAATTACTTGTGTTTTTTCTGCTTCATCAGCCAACATTTGTACTTTGCCAGCTTCACGCAAACGTGTCATTTTGCAGTCATTATCAACAACAGCTAACCCCGCAGAGTCATATCCACGGTATTCTAAACGACGCAAGCCTTCAATTAAGATTTCAGCGATATCGCGTTGTGCAACTGCACCTACTATTCCACACATTGTGTTATTCCTAAAACTGTGCGTTTATTCGCACTTGGATGTCTTATACCTGATTGGTTTGTTCCCCAAGCCATTGTAGAAAGCGGGGATATTTTTTGTTTTTAGAATAATAGCGTACAAGAAAAGGGCGCTAATAAAATATACGCCCTTCTCTTAAAATTATTGTTTTTTCTTCACTGGACGTTTCCATCCACTGATATGAGTTTGCTTAACTCGACTGATCACTAATTCGTTTTCATTCACGTTTTTAGTGAGTGTTGTTCCTGCACCAATGGTAGCACCATTAGCAACAGTAACTGGCGCCACTAATTGGGTATCTGAACCAATAAATACATCATCACCAATAATGGTTTTGAATTTATTCGCGCCATCGTAGTTACAAGTGATAGTACCTGCACCGATATTAACGTTAGCCCCCACTTCTGTATCGCCTAAGTAAGTCAGATGACCTGCTTTAGATCCAACGCCTAAGCTGGCTTTTTTCATCTCAACAAAATTACCAACATGAGCTTTATCTGCTAATTCACTGCCTGGGCGAAGACGTGCAAATGGGCCAACAGTACACTCTTGTGCTAAATTTGCATCCTCGATCACCGTATATGGACTAATAATAGAATTATCACCAATTACACAGTTTTTTAGAACACAACCTGTACCAATTTCAACGTTATTTCCCAACGTCACATTGCCTTCAATGATAACGTTGGTATCAATCACCACATCTTTACCATGAGTTAATGTTCCACGTAAATCAAAGCGCGCAGGATCAAGCAACATAACGCCTTCTAATAATAAACGCTCGGCTTGTTCTGTTTGGTAAATACGCTCTAATGCTGCTAGTTGTAAGCGATTATTCACCCCTTCCATTTCACTATGGCGACGAGGATGAGCCGTTTCAATTTTACGACCTTCTTTATGTGCTAACGCGATAATGTCAGTAATGTAATACTCTTTTTGTGCATTGTTATTATCGAGTTTACCTAACCAACGTTTTAAATCACCACCATTGGCTACTAAAATACCCGTGTTGATTTCATTAATTTTGAGTTGCTCTTCAGACGCATCTTTTTGTTCGATAATGCCAGTAACTTCGCCATTTTCACGAACAATACGACCATAACCGGTTGGGTTATCTAAAATAACCGTTAATAAACCAATACCGCCTTCTGGTTTGACTTCAATTAAACGTTCTAACGTTTCTTTGGTTATAAGAGGAACATCACCATAAAGCATCAGGATGTCTTCATCATCAGCAAAGAAAGGCGCGGCTTGTTGCATTGCATGACCGGTTCCTAGTTGCTCTGCTTGTAGTACCCAATTAACAGGTTGTGAACCTAATTTTTCTTTCATGAGTTCACCACCATGCCCATAGACAAGGTGTGTTTGTTGAGCACCTAATGACTTGGCAGTATCAATCACATGTTGAACCATGGATTTACCCGCTAGTTTATGAAGAACTTTAGGTAACTGTGAATACATGCGGGTGCCTTTTCCCGCAGCAAGAATAACAACGCTTTTAGCTGAATTAGACATAATTAACCCGATAACTCCCGTAAAGAATGGCAAGTAAACCTGTTTATGCCAAATAATACTACATATTTCGTCACACAAAATATTTCATGACGCAAAAAAGCCAGTTAGCTAAGAACCAACTGGCTTTTTTATTCATAGACTGCCTATTTACATCAACGTCGAGTCAATTCGATTACACGTAATTTCGCAATCGCTTTGGCTAATTCTGCTGATGCTTGAGCATAATCAACGTCACCATGAGAGGATTGAATGTGTTCTTCAGCTTTACGCTTAGATTCCAACGCTTTCGCTTCATCCAAATCACGACCACGGATAGCTGTATCTGCCAGTACAATGACGCCAGTCGGCTGAACTTCGAGAATACCACCTGAAAGGTAGATAACCTCTTCTTCGCCCGATGTTTTTACGACACGTACCATGCCCGGTTTTATGGCAGTTAATAACGGGGTATGCTGCGGATAAATACCGAGCTCACCTTCGCTACCAGTTACCTGAATTCGTTTAACTTCGCCGTCATATAACTGCTTTTCAGCGCTGACAACTTTCAGGTGGAACGATGTATCGGCCATATCAACCTCCCGTCAGCCGTATTAAAGCTTCTTAGCTTTTTCTACTGCTTCTTCGATAGTACCAACCATGTAGAACGCCTGCTCTGGCAGGTGGTCATAATCACCGTTCAGAATGCCTTTAAAGCCACGGATAGTGTCTTTCAGGGAAACGAACTTACCTGGTGAACCGGTAAATACTTCAGCAACGAAGAATGGCTGAGATAGGAAGCGCTGGATCTTACGCGCACGCGCAACAACCAGTTTATCTTCTTCTGACAGTTCATCCATACCTAAGATAGCGATGATGTCTTTCAGTTCCTGATAACGTTGCAGGATAGACTGAACACCACGAGCCACATCATAGTGCTCTTGGCCAACTACCAGTGGGTCTAACTGACGACTGGTAGAATCCAGTGGGTCAACCGCAGGGTAGATACCTAATGAAGCAATTTGACGGCTCAGTACAACTGTCGCATCTAAGTGAGCAAACGTTGTTGCTGGTGATGGGTCAGTTAAGTCATCCGCAGGTACGTATACAGCCTGTACAGAGGTGATTGAACCTGTTTTGGTTGAAGTGATACGTTCTTGCAGAACACCCATCTCTTCAGCCAATGTTGGTTGGTAACCTACCGCTGATGGCATACGACCTAACAGTGCAGATACTTCTGTACCGGCTAAGGTGTAACGATAGATGTTATCGACGAATAACAGTACGTCACGGCCTTCATCACGGAATTTTTCAGCCATAGTCAGACCAGTCAATGCTACACGCAGACGGTTTCCAGGTGGCTCATTCATCTGACCATACACTAACGATACTTTGTCAAGAACGTTAGAATCGGTCATTTCATGATAGAAGTCATTACCCTCACGAGTACGCTCACCAACACCAGCAAATACAGAGTAACCTGAGTGCTCGATCGCGATATTACGGATCAATTCCATCATGTTAACTGTTTTACCAACACCCGCACCACCGAACAGACCGACTTTACCACCTTTAGCAAACGGACAGATTAAGTCCATTACTTTGATACCGGTTTCAAGCAGTTCTTGTGAGTTTGATAACTCTTCGTAGGTAGGTGCTTCACGGTGGATAGACCAACGTTCTTCTGTTGCAATATCACCTTTCATATCAATAGGTGTACCCAGAACGTTCATGATACGTCCTAGTGTTGCTTTACCTACTGGTACTTCAATTGGGTGGCCTAAGTTTTCAACTTTTAAGCCACGGCTTAAACCGTCTGATGTACCCATTGCGATACAACGAACGATACCACCGCCTAACTGTTGCTGAACTTCCAGCACCAGTTTTTCTTTACCATTCATAACCTCAAGAGCGTCGTATACTTTAGGGACGCTATCCTGAGGGAATTCGGCGTCCACTACGGCGCCGATTACCTGGACAATCTTTCCAGTAGCCATCTTGAATCCTCTACGTAATTCGTAAACCTAGCTGTTATACCGCGGCTGCACCAGACACAATTTCTGTAAGTTCCTGAGTAATGCTTGCTTGACGTGCTTTGTTGTACACCAATTGCAGCTCTTTAATCAGGTTACCACCGTTATCTGTAGCGGCTTTCATCGCGACCATTCGGGCGGCCTGCTCACTCGCTAAGTTCTCTACGACGCTCTGGTAAACCTGCGATTCGATATAACGACGCAGTAAAGTATCCAGTAACGCCTTAGGATCAGGTTCGTACAGATAATCCCAAGATTTTTCTTTCAGCTCTTCATCATCACCTGGTGGTAATGGTAAAACCTGAAGAATTTTAGGCTCTTGAGCCATGGTATTGATGAACTTATTTGCCACCACATACAGTTTATCTAAACGACCTTCGTCATAAGCCTGCAACATGATATTCACTGGACCGATAAGGTCTGACAGTTTTGGATCATCGCCCATGCCGGTTACTTGACCAACAACATTTCCGCCCACAGAGCCGAAGAATGAAGCGGCTTTAGAACCCACTAGAGCTAAATCTACCTGTACACCTTTTTCAGACCACTCTTTCATGTCTGCCAGCAGTTTTTTGAACAAGTTAATGTTCAAACCACCACACAAACCACGGTCGGTCGAAACAACCAGGTACCCGACACGTTTAACTTCACGCTCTTCGAGGTATGGATGTTTGTATTCCAGATTCCCTAACGCAAGGTGACCAATCACACTGCGCATGGTTTCTGCATAAGGACGGCTGGCTGCCATGCGTTCCTGCGTTTTACGCATTTTCGACGCGGCGACCATCTCCATCGCTTTAGTGATCTTCTGTGTGTTTTGCACACTGGCGATCTTCGAACGTATCTCTTTTGCGCCGGCCATTTCTGCTTCTCCTCATGAACCAGACGGCCTAATGTTTAACTATTAGGCCGAATAGTTATTACCAGGACTGAGTCGCTTTGAAGTTTTCTAGCACGCCTTTCAGCTTCGCTTCGATTTCTTCGTTATAAGTACCAGTCTGGTTGATTTCTTTCAATAAATCAGCATGTTCACGAGAGGCATAAGCTAATAAAGCCGCTTCAAATGGCACAACTTTTGAAATTTCAACATCTTCCAGATAACCACGTTCTGCTGCATACAGTGCTAAAGACTGTTGTGCGACAGACATTGGTTCGTACTGTTTCTGTTTCAGCAATTCAGTCACTTTCTGACCGTGGTTCAATTGTTTACGGGTAGCATCATCCAGATCAGAAGCGAACTGTGAGAATGCTGCCAGCTCACGATACTGCGCAAGTGCAGTACGGATACCACCAGAAAGTTTCTTCATAATCTTAGTCTGAGCTGCACCACCTACACGAGATACGGAGATCCCTGGGTTAACAGCTGGACGGATACCTGCGTTAAACAGGTTAGATTCTAAGAAGATCTGACCATCGGTAATAGAGATTACGTTCGTAGGAACGAATGCAGAAACGTCCCCTGCTTGCGTTTCGATAATTGGTAACGCAGTCAGAGAGCCGGTTTTACCTTTAACTTCACCATTAGTGAATGCTTCTACGTACTCAGCATTAACGCGAGCAGCACGCTCAAGTAAACGGGAGTGCAGATAGAAAACGTCACCTGGATATGCTTCACGTCCTGGTGGACGACGAAGTAACAGTGAAATTTGACGGTATGCGACAGCCTGTTTAGACAGGTCATCATAAATAATCAGGGCATCTTCACCACGGTCACGGAAGTATTCACCCATTGCACAACCTGAATAAGGAGCTAGGTATTGTAGAGCTGCTGATTCTGATGCAGAAGCAACAACAACAATGGTGTTTTCTAACGCGCCATGTTCTTCTAATTTACGAACAACGTTCGAAATAGTAGAGGCTTTCTGACCGATAGCGACATAAATACATTTAATGCCAGAGTCACGTTGGTTGATGATCGCATCGACAGCCAGAGCAGTTTTACCTGTTTGACGGTCACCGATGATCAACTCACGCTGACCACGACCGATTGGGATCATGGCATCGACGGATTTGTAACCTGTTTGTACAGGCTGATCAACTGATTGACGGTCGATAACACCAGGAGCAATCATCTCAACAGGTGAGAATCCATCATGCTCTACAGCGCCTTTACCATCAATCGGCTCACCCAGTGTGTTTACCACACGGCCAAGCAGACCACGCCCTACAGGTACTTCCAGAATACGACCTGTACATTTAACTTTCATGCCTTCTGCTAAGTCAGCATAAGGACCCATCACAACCGCACCAACAGAGTCGCGCTCTAAGTTCAGTGCGATAGCGAAACGGTTACCCGGCAGTGCGATCATCTCACCCTGCATAACTTCGGCTAAACCGTGGATACGAATGATACCGTCACTGACGGAAACAATCGTACCTTCATTGTGAGCTTCACTCACTACATTGAACTGAGCAATGCGCTGCTTGATCAGTTCGCTGATTTCAGTGGAATTCAGTTGCATATGCTCCAGTCCCCTTAAGACTGCAAGACGTCAGTTAATCGCTCTAAACGGCCACGAATACTGCCATCGATGACGAGGTCACCGGCGCGTATAATCATGCCTGCGATAACAGACTTATCAATTTTGCAATTCAGCTTCACTTTGCGTGATAGACGATTTTCCATCGCTGCAGAAATGTTAGCTAGCTGCTGTTTAGTTAGCTCAATGGCAGAAGTTACTTCAACGTCAACCGTTGACTCTAGTACTGCGCGCAATTGAATAAATTGGCTCAATACTTCAGGCAACGTTGATAAACGGCCATTCTCAGCCATAACACGAATTAAATTCTGAGCATGTTCATCTAATTGATCGCCACAAAGGTCAGCGAAGATGTTAGCCAGTTTTTCTGATGCTAAAGAACCAGAAAGTAATTCGGTTACCTGCTCATTGCGTGCTACTTCAGCGGTGAACGCCAGCATAACCTGCCATTTATCGACAGCCTGGTTTTCCACAGCAAAGTCAAAAGCTGCTTTGGCGTAGGGGCGAGCTACAGTTGCTATTTCAGACATGCCCCTCCCTCCTTACAGTTCAGCGACCAGTTTATCAACGATGTCGCTATTAGCAGCTTCATCCACGGAACGTTCAATAATTTTCTCGGCACCTGCGATAGCCAGCATTGCGACTTGTTTACGGAGTTCTTCACGAGCACGTTTACGCTCTGCATCCAGTTCGGATTGAGCTTGTGCAACGATCTTACTACGTTCTTGCTCTGCTTCTGCTTTAGCTTCTTCAATCATTTGAGTGCGTTGTTTATTCGCTGATTCAATGATTGCTTGTGCTTCTGCTTTTGCTTTCGCTAGCTGATCGCCTGCATCGGCTTTCGCTAAATCTAAGTCCTTTTTAGCTCGTTCTGCAGATGATAAACCGTCAGCAATTTCTTTTTGACGTTTTTCAATGGCCGCCATGATTGGTGGCCATACGAATTTCATGCAGAACAAAACAAACAGGACAAATGCGACGGCCTGGCCGAGGATTGTTGCATTTAAATTCACAGCACAATACCTCTTTCTTGGTTATAAACTAACTTGATGCTTTTACTGCTCATTACCATCATTAGGCAACAGCAAACATCACGTAAAGGCCCAGACCCACAGCAATCATTGGGATGGCATCAACCAGACCCATAACGATAAAGAACTGTGTACGCAGAAGAGGGATCAGATCAGGCTGACGAGCAGCACCTTCTAAAAATTTGCCTCCGAGGATTCCGATACCGATTGCAGCACCGATTGCAGCTAAACCCATCATAATAGCGGCAGCCATGTACAGCAGATCCATACTCAGGTTTTCCATGACAGTCTCCAGTTTGTTTCAGTTATTTCTTCAAAGAGTTAATAATTAATGTTCTTCAGATGCCATCGACAGATAAACAATCGTTAGAACCATGAAAATAAAGGCTTGTAACGTAATAATCAGTATGTGGAATATCGCCCAAGGAAGGCTTAATAACCACTGTGACCACCACGGTAACAGACCAGCAATAAGAATAAAGATCAGTTCACCTGCATACATGTTACCAAACAGTCGAAGACCGAGTGAAACAGGTTTTGATAGCAGGCTTACCCCTTCCAAGATTAAGTTGACAGGAATAAAAATTGGGTGATTAAAAGGCTGTAAAGTCAGCTCTTTAGTAAACCCTTTTATACCTTTCATCTTAATGCTATAGAAAAGGATCAGGATAAATACACCAATTGCCATCGAAAGAGTAATACTCACGTCCGCAGTCGGAACGATGCGTAACGCTGGTAACCCTAAGATGTGTTCACCGATATAAGGGATGAAGTCGATTGGTAATAAATCCAGGGCATTCATTAACAGCACCCAAACGAACACAGTCAATGCCAAAGGTGCAATGACCTTGCTCTTTCCGTGATACATATCACGAACGCTGCTATCAACGAAACCGATGATCATTTCTACTGCAGTCTGGAATTTTCCCGGTACGCCACTGGTTGCTCTTACTGCTACTTTTCTAAACAGCCATAGGAATAATGCTCCCATTAATACTGAAAAGAAAAGTGAGTCAATATTTAACACCCAGAATGATGGCGCATTTTCAGCATGGGGATTGACCAACTCGAAAGTACGTAGGTCCAACTGAAGGTTATTCAGGTGGTGACCTATGTAGTCTCTAGTGGTTAATGCTTCTCCTGATGCAGACATGATGCCAATTACCCTTTTGTTGTTAAAAACGCTAACCGTTAATGACGGCTGGTGCAACGACCTGCATAACAAGCACCGCTAAGTAGGTCATGACCAGTGGTGCAAATGCCGCTTTAAACACTCCTAAAGCAACAATCAGCAAGGCTATTGATAATATAACCTTCAACCCTTCACTGAAAGCAAAAAGCCAGTTTATGCGAACTGGAGCTTCTTCTTCGTTGACTTTTTGTAAGCGCATTAACAAAAGAAAAGCAATATTGGGTAACCAACATGCCATTCCGCCCAAAAAAGCCGAAAAACTCCAGTCTGTACTCTTTAAGTAGAAACCCGCACTGAGAATAACAAAAGTCATAAACTGCAAAAATAACAGTTTCAGTGCAACTTTCCCGTTGTAGAGGGAGACAGACATGACGTTTGTATTCTCCAGACTAGCTATCGTAAAAGGTATTACTGAATGATGTATCAAACTGTCTTTGCTATAAAGTGTCAAGTGACAAAAACGAGCAAATTATACGGGGCGTGGCAATGAATTCAATCAATAAGTAGCGAAAAAGTGAAGATTAATTTAAATTTCTTACCAAGGTTCCATTTATGAAAAATGATTAAGGACAAAAAGAATAAAAATAATAGAGCCGAATAAAATAAATAGCGTGACATACATCACAAATATAAAAGTATAAATAAAGCTTATTTCATAAAATATATAACTAAGTTAACAATTAACTGCCCTTTTATGAACAATTTAGTGTCAATTGGAAAAAAATTGACCCTTTTTCAATTAAATAAATTCAATTTTTTTATAATGCACAGAATTATTAATTTATTTTGGAAATAAAATAAGAAAAACTCAGACTACAAAGCGAATTAACTTAAAAGATAATAAAATGTTAATTTATTGTTTTATTAAAGTGAATTTTAATGTTTCCTATTATTCCCCATAAAACAAATGGCGATAACATTGTAAATGTTATCGCCAGAGCACAAAAAATGAAAAAAAGGTCAATAAGACAGGTAATTTTTGATTAAATAATCACCAAATGTCTTTGTTCATTCAATTCAGGAATGGATAAGCTGATCACTTTTTTAGGTGTTTTTAATCCATTATCAGCAAGTTCATCCAACTCTTCTTGATGAATTTGACCTTTTAATGCGTAAAAATCCCCTTGTTCTTCAGCCACCAAATGAGAACACCAAGAAAGCATGTCTTTCATAGATGCAAACGCACGACTGATAACACCATCAAAAGGTTTCTCAGGTTGGTACTCTTCAACACGATATTGAACAGGCTCGATGTTATTAAGCCCTAATTCATGTTGAACTTGCTTCATAAAGCGAACTCGCTTGCCTAAGCTATCCAATAAGACAAAGTGATGATCGGGGCGCATTATAGCCAAAGGAATACCCGGTAATCCGGGCCCTGTACCTACATCAATAAATCTTTCACCTTCAAGGTATTGGCTAACCACAATACTATCCAATATATGGCGGATTAGCATTTGCTGTGGATCTCTCACTGAGGTCAAGTTATACGCTTTATTCCACTTATCAAGCATCATCACGTAACCCGTTAGCTTTTCAGCTTGAATATCTGTTAGCTCAATATTGGCTTGCTTAGCCAGCTTTTTTAGCCGATTAAGTAAGTCGCTCATGATGCACTCCTGCGTAATAAGCCTTGTTTTTTTAACCATACTAATAAAATGGAGATAGCCGCGGGTGTTACACCTGAGATCCTTGATGCTTGACCGATAGAAGTCGGTTTATGATCGTTAAGCTTGGCAATAACTTCGTTAGATAATCCACTCACTTGCTTGTAGTCGAGATCAATCGGTAATGCCGCGTTTTCATTACGCTGTTTCTTTTCGATCTCTTCTTGTTGACGATTAATGTAACCTTCGTATTTAACTTGGATCTCAACTTGCTCTGCTGCTTGTGGTTTTGAATCGTCAATACCAGGCGCAAAACGAGCTATTTTTTTCAGTATCTCGTACGTCATTTCAGGACGACGTAATAGATCTTCACCATTAGCTTCTTTAGATAATGGAGTATTTAGTAATTCATTGATTTCAGAAAGATTATCTGCTTGAGGATGAACCCAAATATTTCTTAAACGTTGACGTTCTTTTTCAACAAGTTCTACTTTTTCACTAAATTGAGCCCAGCGATTATCATCAACCATGCCTAATTCACGAGCTATTTCTGTCAGGCGTAAATCTGCATTATCTTCACGTAACATCAAACGATATTCCGCACGAGACGTAAACATGCGGTATGGCTCTTTTGTACCTAAAGTACAAAGATCATCAACTAATACACCAATGTAAGCTTGATCACGACGTGGGAACCAACCTTCTTGATCATAGGCATAACGTGCCGCATTAAGCCCTGCAAGCATACCTTGAGCAGCAGCTTCTTCATAACCGGTTGTACCGTTAATTTGGCCTGCAAAAAATAACCCGTTGATAAATTTGCTTTCTAGAGTCTGTTTTAGATCTCTTGGATCGAAGAAGTCATATTCAATGGCATAACCTGGTCTAATGATCTTCGCGTTTTCCATACCTTTCATGGAATTTACAATTTGCATTTGAACATCAAAAGGTAAACTTGTTGAAATACCATTTGGGTAAATCTCGTTACTGGTTAAGCCTTCTGGCTCTAAAAAGATCTGATGTGAATTACGATCAGCAAATCGCATCACCTTATCTTCAATAGATGGGCAATAACGAGGCCCTATTCCTTCGATGACCCCTGCATACATTGGGCTACGATCGAGGTTATTACGGATAACGTCGTGGGTTTTTTCGTTAGTATATGTGATATGGCAAGGCATTTGCTCTGGGTGCTGATCCACATTACCTAAAAACGAGAAAACAGGCATAGGTGTATCGCCTAGCTGAACAGCCAATTGGCTAAAATCAATAGTTCTAGCATCTATACGAGGTGGTGTTCCTGTTTTTAAGCGACCAACACGTAAAGGTAATTCGCGTAATCGGTGTGATAGTGAAACTGAAGGAGGATCTCCTGCACGACCACCACTGTAGTTTTCTAAGCCAATGTGAATTTTTCCATCAAGGAAAGTTCCTACAGTTAAAACTACTGATTTAGCACGGAATTTTAATCCCATACGAGTAACTGCACCCGTTACTTGGTCATTTTCAACAATCAGATCTTCTACTGGTTGTTGGAAGATCATCAAATTAGGTTGATTTTCAAGTGTGGTACGAACAGCTTGGCGGTAAAGAACACGGTCTGCTTGTGCTCTTGTTGCTCTTACAGCAGGTCCCTTACTTGCGTTAAGGGTTCTAAATTGAATACCGGCATGGTCAATGGCAGTTGCCATTAATCCACCCATGGCATCGATCTCTTTTACCAGATGCCCTTTACCAATCCCACCAATAGCTGGGTTACAAGACATTTGGCCCAAAGTATCAATATTGTGGGTCAGTAATAGGGTTTGACGCCCCATACGAGCTGCAGCCATAGCGGCTTCTGTACCGGCGTGACCACCACCGATGACAATGACGTCAAAGTGTTCTGGATAAAACATGTGTGAACCTTAAATGTTACGAATGCTGAATGTGTTGCATTGGGAAAACGAATTCTACTCAACTTTTTGACAGATACAAGCGAGCTGATCCGCAGGTAATTATTTAAAGATCTTTTTATTTAAAGATCTCTTTATTAGATCTTTTATTAAGGAAGCGATCCTCTGTGGATAAGTGGATTTTCTATTTAAAGATCATAAAAGTGTAAAGGATCATATACTGTGAATGATCCGTGATCTATCTGCTGATAAGCTGGGATCAAAATGACGAGTTATACACAGGTCATTTCTTGATAGAGGCTTATACAATGGATAACTACGGGTTAACCCCTGCTTTTAAGCAGAGTTATCCACATTCGTTTGCTGTTTTTTTGTTCAAATTAAAGTAAATTTTTCCAAGAAGCTATCCATTCTTCAGCTGGATCTTCCGGAATGTCATATTTTTGAATATCAATTTCGAGGCGATCACCAAGGCGAGTAGCTCCTTTTTCTATTAATTTTTGATCCAATGTCCTGATCGCACCACAGAAAGTGTCATATTCACTACTTCCTATGCCGATCGCACCAAAAGAGACATTGCTTAGATCAATAGAGTTCGCCGAAATCTCATCAGCAAAAGGCTGTAGGTTGTCAGGAATATCACCTGCACCATGCGTGGAAGTCACCACCAGCCAGATCCCTTCATTGGGAAGATCATTAAGTGAAGGGCCATGGTGTAAATCTGTCTCAAAACCTTCTTCAGATAAGATCTCTGCAAGGTGTTCTGCTACATATTCAGCACTACCCATGGTACTGCCACTAATTAGAGTGACTTTTTTCATTAATGATCTCCTTATGTTCAAGACGCGCTATTGTACGCTGTGAATCACTTGGGATCTACCTGTGGATAATGTGGTTATAAAAAAAAATAAGAATTAACCCTTATGGCTTGATCGTCCTTATTATCGGGTTTTGCAGTGAGATCAATGTTTCTGTTGATTGAATTTCATCAATTGTCTGAATTTTGTTGATAAGTACGTCTTGTAGTGCTTCTATACTTTTACACATTACCTTAATAAAAATGCTGTATTGTCCTGTTGTGTAGTACACCTCTACGACTTCATCTAACTTATCTAACTTATCTAATGCTGTATGGTAGTCTTTTGCACTCTTTAAAATGATGCCAATAAAGCAACAGACATCAAAACCTAATTGCTTTGCACTGATATCAACACGTGTTCCCGTAATAATTCCCGCTTGCTTCATTTTCTCTACTCGGACATGGATTGTGCCCGGGCTTACTTCGAATTTTTTGGCTAATTCAGCGTAAGGTGTTCTTGCATTGGCCATTAATGCGTGAAGTATGTCACGATCGAGATTATCGATCTGATAAATATTGTCCATAAATTCCTCCTGTTTTTAACGATAATACATTTTTATAGCGCTATTTTTAACGATTTAAAACAAGCAAGGCTATTTTTAATGAAGTATATTGAATTTAGTACCTGTTTTGTTGCTTAATCTATATCAGCGAAACACGACATCACCACTAGGGATATAAAAATGGAAAAATCATTCATCCAGACTCAACAGCAAATTAGCTTTGTTAAATCATATTTTTCTCGTCTGCTGGAAAAAGAATTAGGACTGATTGAAGTTCAAGGACCGATCTTAAGTCGCCTTGGTGATGGAACTCAAGATAACTTATCTGGGCATGAGAAGGCGGTACAAGTTAAAGTCAAATCTTTACCAGATTCTACTTTTGAAGTTGTCCATTCATTAGCAAAATGGAAACGTAAAACATTAGGTCGTTTTGGATTTAGTTCTGGTCAGGGTCTTTATACACATATGAAAGCGTTGCGACCAGACGAAGATCGCTTAACTCAGATCCACTCTGTCTATGTTGATCAGTGGGACTGGGAAAAAGTGATGGAAGCTAAGGATCGTACTGTTCCTTACCTTAAGCAGACAGTGGGTAAAATTTATCAGGCAATAAAAGAAACTGAAAAAGCCGTCAGCGAAGAATTTGGTCTGGTACCGTTCCTGCCAGATCAAATTCAATTTATCCACACTGAAGAGTTATTGCGCCGTTATCCTGACCTTGATGCTAAAGGCCGTGAAAAAGCGATAGCAAAAGAATATGGCGCCGTTTTCTTAATTGGTATTGGTGGAAAACTTTCAAGTGGCGAATCTCATGATGTCAGAGCACCTGATTATGATGACTGGACGACACCAAACGAAGATGGATTTGAAGGTTTAAACGGTGACATTTTAGTCTGGAACCCAGTATTACAAGATGCATTTGAGTTGTCATCAATGGGTATCCGTGTCGATCCTGAAACATTAATGCGTCAGTTAACATTAACCGATGATACTAAGCGCCTAGAGCTTGATTGGCACAAAGCATTAATGCATGGCGATATGCCACAAACTATTGGGGGGGGTATTGGCCAATCACGTTTAGTAATGCTACTTCTGCAAAAAGAGCATATTGGTCAAGTACAGTGCGGTGTGTGGGAAAAAGACACCCGTTTAGCTTTCGCTGATATGTTGTAATTATTGGCGCCAGCGTCGAAGTAAGCGACTTTTTAATCCAGTATCAAAACGCCATATATGGTCAAAGATTTTCATGATACTGGGTTTACCGTAATTGGATAGAGTAACCGCATGGAAGCGATTGTGCTGTTGCTGTTGGCTTTTTTTGATTTTGTTGATTAGGTTTTCGGGTAACCTTTGGGCGACAAAGTCAGAAATAACAACAGCATCAGCATCTTTCCATGCTGGGCTATTTAGTTTTTCTGCAACATCATCCAAACATGTACTTAAATCCGTACCCCCTCTAAATGATTGATTTAAAAATTTGATAAGCTCTTGTAGACCGTTAGATGAGGATAACTGGTAATGAACCGTTTCCGTTGAAAATAACATCACATGACACGAGCGATTGTCTGCAAGTGCTATTTTCATTAATGCTAATCCAAAAGCTTTTGCGCACTGTTCATTAAAACCTCCCATTGAACCTGATGTATCAATACACACTATAAAAGGCCCTCTAGGTCTTTCTTCATCGTGATGATGAGTTATTGGACGTAAGACAGTACGCTCTTGCCAATTATCACCTTGTAATCGGTAAGTATTAAGTTGTTTTTCCACCAGCTTTCTATAAAACTCATACTCAATTTCATTAATGCCTAACAAGGCGAGCTCAGCGGGAAGTAAGCGTAAGATATCATCACTGAGTCCTATTCCGTTGACTTGCTCCGGTGTCGTATCAGGTGCTTTTTCAACAATAGTGACAGGTTCAAAAATAACACTCTCTTCAGGAAGAGATTTGGCTGTTTTGCTACGACCTAGCAAACTTGCGAGTTTGTGTAATTCAGGTTGTTGATCGAGAAAATCGCTATAACGCTGAATAATTTTCTCATCGAAAGGGGTTTTTGTTAAAACACCTTTACTCATATCCCATAAACGCCCTGCTGCACGCTCATTTTCTGAAAATGTATTACTTAAGCTTCCACTTAGCGCTAAACGTTCCTGAAGCTCAGCAAGAAGTTGCTCTTGTTCTTGATCAAATAAGGCTTTGTGTAATGCCGTGACTTGGAAAATTAAACTTATTCGCCAGTGTTGGATAAACAAAGCTTGCTGAGCAGGAGAAAACGGTTTGTTTGTTTTGATAAGCTGAGAAGCTTCTTCGATAAAAGAGGAATCTAATTTATTTAATTCAGCAAGGATGTGTTCAACTTGCTGATTAAATATCGCATTACCTAATGACTGCGTTTGTTGGTAAAGAGCAAATTCATCAGCAATCATAGTGGGCACTAATGTCTCTTTAACTCTTTGTTGTAGGCTTTTTTTCCATTGATGGATATCTTTAAGTAATGCTTTCTTTAATCTTGGGTGCTTTTCAAAAAAAACAGCTAATTGAGGAGAGGCTAATATAGCAATAATAACTTCTTCGATAAGTTGCCCTTCATTTATAGCTAAAAGCATATCTAATGTTGAAAGTGTCAGCATAATCTCATCACTTTATTTGGCTTTTTAATTGCGACAATTTTTCATTAAGCTGAACAAAACTTTGTTCTATGGAAATAAGCCAATCATTATCAATAAATAAATTTGGTTGATGATGATTAAATTTTTCCTGCTCACCATAAATTTCTTGAGCCAGATCTTTTAATTTATCTTGCCACTCTTTGTTATTATCAATTAAGGGTGTAGGTGCTGTTTCTTTTTGTTGGTAAAGAGAGGTTGTGCGTCGGCTTACATCTAAAATTTCTAATACACCATCTTGACGAATTTGTGCATTAATTGATTGAGGGAAGCCAATACCATTTAAACGCGCTAATAACTCATCCCCTTTTGCCAAGAAGTTTTCTAATGATTTTTGCTCGATAGTAATAAAGTTAACTTGAATACTGTGTATATGCAGTGGGATATGTAAAAACAGTGTGTATTTATCTGCCCGTATTTTTTCTGGCAGATTAAAATGAACATTACGGCCAAACATTCCACTTTGTTTTTCAAAACGAAAAGCTTGCTGATCTTGTTTACTTCTCGTTGATTGCATCCACTCAGCCCACAACTCCTCTGTTTTTCTGATCAATTCTAGCTGGTGGTAAGCTTGTTCTGTTAAAAGACTGTGTAACAGTTTATCTAATAACGCAAATGATGCTTGATCGTGCCAAAGACAATCTTTTAATAAAATAAGATCTAATGGAGAAATAACACTGCGACCATTGAAGAATGCGCTGGCTTGTAAAAGACGAACTGCTTTTTTCCAACGTCTATCAGAAACATAAGGAGCAGCATCACTTTTATCTAAAGACTCGCGAAGTTGATAAATTAAATCGAATAAATGGTCATCTAATGTGATTTTTTCTAATTCTGATTGCCAGCGTGAAAATTCTTCTGTAGTAATTTGAAGATGAGCCGGAATATGAAAAAAACCAACTTCTTTATTAATGAGTAAAGCACGAAAGTTTTTCTTATCTTGTACTTTTGTTAGCCAAATACGGATAAGCATTCGGTCATAAAGCGCTTCAAGGCTACTATCTGAATCAGGTAATTCATTCGAGGCTGAAACTAATAAGCGCATTGGGATGCTGACTTCAGTTTCCCCATTTCTAAATTTACGTTCATTTATTGCTGTTAATAACGTATTTAGAATAGCAGGTCCTGCTTTCCATATTTCATCAAGAAAGACCACTTCGGCATCGGGTAAATAGCCATCAACTAAACGTTGGTATTTACCTTCATCTTTTAAGGCTTGAATAGATAAAGGACCAAAAATTTCTTCAGGAGTGGAAAAACGTGTCATTAAATATTCAAACGCTTTTGCCTCTTTAAATGCTTCTTTCATCCTTCTTGCTATTAAGCTTTTAGCAATTCCAGGAGGACCAAGTAAAAAAACACTTTCACCACTCAGTGCCGCAAGTAAACAAAGACGGATTGCAGACTGTCGTTCATAAAGCCCAGTCTCAAGGTATTGGCTAAGTTGTGAAATCCGTTCTGCTAGCTGCATAAACACTCCTAATAGTGGGTACTTATTTTCATTATTCCCCGAAAATATCAGAAAAGGATTGCTGACATATAGTCAAACATTCTATTAGCACACAATTTGTTTATAACAAAAATCGATTCAGCTTCCTACTGCTTATTTTTGGTTCTTTTTTGTTTTTCTAGCGAAACGTTTCGATGGTGATCACGTTTTTTCATTAATGTTGCTGAGATGATCGGTTTAAAATATTGCATGTTATTTATTCAGTGTATTTAGAATTTATTATTGAGAGTAAGGAAAAATCATGGAAGCGAAGAAACTTGTGATTTTAGGTAGTGTTAATGCTGATCATATTCTTAATGTTGCCCATTTTCCGCTTCCTGGTGAAACCATTTCAGGTAATCAATTTCAAATGGTATTCGGCGGTAAAGGAGCTAATCAAGCAGTAGCTGCTGGGCGTTGTGGTGCGAATATTTCATTTTTAGCTTGTTTGGGAAATGATGATATTGGTCAAAAAGCTAAGGCTCAATTAATTACTGATAACATTAAAACTCATAGTATTGAGTTAATTGATGATGAAGCAACAGGCGTTGCCCTGATTTTTGTTAATCGGCATGGTGAAAATGTTATTGGTATTCATGCTGGAGCTAATGGTCGGTTAGATCCGCATTATGTGCAACGTCATAGCCGTATTATAAAAGAAGCCGATGCACTATTAATGCAATTAGAGTCACCGCTTGATTCGGTATTGAAGGCGGCTGAAATGGCGAAACAAGAAAATGTGCAGGTAATATTAAATCCAGCGCCTGCTCAAGCACTACCTGATGAATTACTGTCACTGGTTGATGTTATTACACCAAATGAAACAGAAACTGAATATTTGACTGGAATTAAAGTCATTGATGATAAAAGTGCACAGCAAGCCGCTGAGGTTTTGCATAATAAAGGCATTAAAACAGTTCTTATTACATTAGGTAGTCGTGGTGTTTGGGTTAGCGAGCAAAATAATAAGGGATGTATTGTTCCTGCTTTTAAAGTGAAAGCAGTAGATACTATTGCTGCTGGTGATACTTTTAATGGTGCTTTAATAACAGCCTTATTGGAAGGGCAGCCTATGATGTCAGCCATAACATTTGCTCATGCTGCTGCTGCAATTGCCGTGACTCGTTCTGGCGCTCAGCCTTCTGTACCTTGGCGTCATGAAGTAGATGCTTTTTTGTCTGCATCATTATCATGATCTTCTCTATATAAAGAAGAAATAAAAAGAGAGCTTAAGCTCTCTTTTCTCTTTTAATCTGAATAAAGTAATTAGTTATTTTTCTTTTTATTCGTTAGGTTATCGCCATCATGTTTATCGAGGAGTAAAAATACGAAGGAGGACAGTAATGTAATAATACCTACCGTAATAAAAGTATAGTGGAAGTTATCAATAGTAGTGCCAACGTTTTCAGTATCAAAATATCCTAAGATAGACGCACTGACAGCAATACCAAAACTAATAGCCAGCTGTTGAGTAACAGCTAAAACACTATTTCCTGAACTTGCATTATTATCTGTTAAGTCAGCCAATGAAATTGTATTCATCGATGTAAATTGTATCGACATTACCACACCTAATAAAAAGAGTGGGATAACAAGATAGTAAATAGACATGTCTGGAGATTGAAGTGAAAATTGAGTAATCATCAAACCAATAATAATAGTGATAGCAAAGAGCGTTCGGCGATAGCTAAATTTTACTAAGATCTTTGTGACAAATGATTTTGCTAAAATAGAGCCCAGAGCCATTGGTGCTAGCATCATACCGGAAACAATTGCAGGGTAGCCAAAGCCAACTTGTAACATAAGTGGCATTAAAAAAGGAATACAGCCAGTTCCTAGCCTTGTTGCAATGTTACCTGCAATTCCTACAGAGAAGGTCCGTGTTTTAAAAATATTTAATGGGATCAGAGGCTGCTGGTGGCGTCTTGCATGATTAATATATAAACCAAGTAGAGAAAAACCACCTAAAATAACGGCTATAGGAATATAGCGAGAGATATTTTTATCACCAAAAAGATCAAGACTAACTGAAAGCATCACTAAACCAAAGCCAAAGAAAATAAAACCCAGTAAATCGAATTTACGTTTTGGCATAATAAAATTAGGCATATGCTTTATCGCATAGAAAATACCTAATAGGCCAATAGGGATATTTATTATAAATATCCAATGCCAAGAGGCATAAGTAACTAAAATCCCCCCTAAAAGAGGCCCTACTATGGGGCCTACCAATCCAGGCATAGTAACAAAATTTAGAATGGGCAATAATTCACTACGTGGATAGGCTCTTAATAAAGCAAGGCGTGCAACTGGCATCATCATTGCTCCACCGATTCCTTGTATAATTCGTGAAATAACAAGAAAAGAGAGGTTCGGAGAAAGTGCACATAATAAAGAGCCAGCAGAAAATAAAGAAACCGCAATAATAAAAATTTGGCGAGTTCCAAATCTGTCAGCTAGCCACCCACTAACGGGAATTAATAATGCCACAGTTAATGTGTAGCTAATAACAGCCGATTGCATGGCGAGAGGTGAGTGATTAAGACTCTTGGCTATATCAGGTAATGCCGTATTAAGAATGGTTGCATCGAGAGCCTGCATAAAAAAAGCCATTGCAGCTATCCAAGGCAACCCAGACATATTTTTGGCGGATTTCAACATGAAGCATATACCGTCTTTGTTCTATATTTTGATTATCGCTTCATTATAAACAGAAAACCTTCAATTTTTGTATTAAAACTATTCAATCACTCGTTAATAAGATTAAACAGAGGTCGCGTGCTATATTTCCATCACCATCAATAATAGCTTGAACAATTTGGTTATGTGTTTCTGGCTGAACAGTTTCATTCCCCACAATAAGGTCGAAATACTTTTTATAAGCAGAAAGGAACAACGAACCAAAAGAAGCAAAAAATGGATTACCACTTGCTTGGTAAATAAGGTAGTGAAATTGTGTATCAATATCTAACCAATGTTGTCTGTCAAAATTCTCATCAAGTAACTGCATTTCTTTACCAAATAAAGAAAGAGACTGTTTTTGACTTTCGGTTGCATTAAAGGCGGCTAGATAACAGGCTTGTGGCTCTATGGCTAAACGAACATGGTGGAAGTAGTGACTGACTTTATTAAATTCACCACTGTCTATCCACCAATTAAGAAGATCATTATCTAATAAGTTCCAATTCTGCATTGGCGTTACTCGAGTGCCTATTCTTGGGCGAGGTAAAAGCATCCCTTTTGCTGCAAGCATTTTTATTGCTTCTCGAATAACGGTTCTACTGACAGAGAGTAATTCTGCTAATTCTATTTCTCCTGGTAACAAAGATTCAGGTTCGTAATGGCCAGAAAGAATTTGTTTACCCAATTTTTCAGCAACAATATAAGAAAGGTTTTTTTGAGAGGCTGAACGTTGTTCGCTAAATTGCATAATAAAGGTTACCTATACCATAATTTATCTTCTATCTTACGTGAGTCAGCTTGAGAAAGCTGTTTGGATTTTATGCTATCAGCATAAAAATAGAGCGTTTTTCTTTGTTTTGTTGAAAAAAAAAGCGAACAGAAAAAAAATTGAAATAAACACTTGCGCTAATCCGAGATCTCCCTATAATGCGCATCCACTGACCGGCGATGAGCAAACAACTAGCCACGCAG
>NZ_JBEEUL010000009.1:0-120409 GCF_040139345.1 Proteus sp. fly-1067
TTGATTGTTATAGACACCTAAATCATAGGTGGTGACGGAGGAAAGATTATCAACAGTTGATTTTCCTAACATTTCCGAACGTGCTTTGACTTGTGTGGCAAGACCCGCCTCATTAACATCTAACGACATGATAAAGGTACTTAAATCAAAATTAAGTGTCGCATCCGGAGAAAGCGTTATCTTGTTATTTTGATCAAAAGGCTTATCTTTAAGTTCGTTTAATGATTGAACAAGCTGTTCATTGATAGAAGCCGTTTGTGTTTCACCTTCATCAAGTGTGGGAGTCACGGAGTTAATGGTAATTTTATTATCTTTAAGCACTACCAGTGCATCTGCAATTTTATTACGGCTTTGCTCTTCTAAAACGGATTGTTCGGAAAGATTGTAACGTAAATAGACTGGGATCGTCATACCTTCTTCTAATGCTGTGGCAAAGACACTAGGAATAATATAGTTACCTATCTTTAAATTGGCGGGTTGGCTATATGTATTCTCGGACAATAGGAACATAGCAATGCCTAGTGCCACCACAGATTTACGCACAATAGATCCTTATGAAATTAAAAATTAATTTACAATAATAAAATCGTCGTTATGCCAAATGCCGACAGTTGCTTTTTTACTTTGAACATCGACTTGTTTTAACTTGACGCCAAGACCTGGCATAACGTAGTAGCGTTCACTACAGCGGTTATTTTCATTTTTTGTCACAGCATCTGGCATGCAATCACCGGTGGCCACAGTGCGGAATGAACTATTCCCGGTGTTAAACACGACGCGCGCTTCTTTATCAAATTGGTAATCAAATTTTTCTTGGCGAGGAGCAACCACTAAAATGGTGCTTATCATGGCAGATGTCGTTGCCGTTGCAGCTTTTGCATTTTGCGTTGATCCTGTTTCAGTTACCGGATCGTCACGCCAGACTAAGCGATAGTAACGTTCTTGGTTATCACTAGGGCCTTTATAGAAAATTTTAAAACTTTCTTTAGTTTTGCCGGGTAAAATTAAGTTTGCTGGTGAGATCAAAATCTCGTTATTGACTAAAGGGAGCACTTTTCCATCTTCCAAAGGTGATGAAATGCGCTCAATAGATAATCCGACTAAACGAGCCTGATCGACATTATTTTCAATTTCTTTGGCAAGAATAGTTTGGTCAGATAGCATAGTTTCGGTAATAGCACCGACATGAATGGCTGCTGCGAATTGGCTATAAAAAATCAAAGGACTCAAACAGGCTAATATTATTTTTTTCATCATGGATCCTAGAAGGAAGAGCGAAAAATTCGCTCATCCTTTATTATTAAAAGACAATTTTTTGGATCATAGACTATGGTGTAGCAGTGAAGTCGCCTTCCCAAGTTGCAGTAAACTGAACTTTAACGTCGCCATCCCAGTAACCATCTGCTAATTCAGAGAATTTAGTTTCAGCACCAGCAACTTTTGCGGAAGCGATATTGAAGGCAAATTGGCTTTGGCCACTTACACGATCTTTACCGTTGTAAGCACCATCTTGTGCTAAGAAATCAAGACCTGCCGTTGTACCCGCTTTAACATCAACCATTGTGGTTTCTGTAGTGTCAGTTAATGCAGTGCCATTCCATTTAACACCAACAGTTAATTCGCTATCGTCAGATGCACGCGTTAATTTGTCAGAGATGATTTTTGATGTCAGTTTGAAATCAGTTGCACCTTGTTGACCTTGGATAGTGATGTCAAAAGCACCGTCTTGAGTATTAAACGCTTTAACACCTTCAGCGTAATTGAATGTTAATGATTTTAATGGTGTAACCACTAACATACTTTTAGTATCTTTGTATGCTTTAGCATCCCATGAAGCAACAGCACTTGCTTTACGAGTATCAGCTTGAGCAAGAGTCGTTGCACCCATAATAGCAACTGCAAGAACTGCTAATGTCAGTTTTTTCATATTGAAGTATCCTTTATTGATTATTTTCACAGCATAATATTTTTAAATAACAGCATTCAGTTATTTAGGTATTTGATTGTCTATTAGTTAAATGCTTATTTAAAATAAACTTTAAATATACTCATTTTAAATAAAACATATTTTTCTAATGGACCATATTTTGAAGTTTGTGAATATCTATTTTCTTTATATCTATTAATTAATATGCAAAAGAAATTATGAATCAAAAGCCAGAATATTCATTCTTTCTTTGATTACTTGTTTATTTACAAACTTGATTTAAGGACAATTTTACGAATAAAAATATTAAATTGGATAGGATTAATCTCATAGGGTTTTATGCTGAAAAAACAATTCATAAGTGTATTTTAACTAAGTTTGCGTATTTTTACTCTAAATGAGAGTTTTCTTCGATGATCAAATAAGAAATTTTATATGTTAATAACTAGTTAGTGTTATATAAAAAAACATTTTTTTACATTTATACACTTTTTTATACTAATATGTTTATTTATTAAGAAATAATTAAATGAAATGTGTCTTTTCTGGATTTGTTTTGGTGGTTTATACGAAAAATTACAGAATAGGAATAAAAAAATTAGAACTTTTTTTATTGCCCATCTAAAAAAGACTGGTCTATATTGATCTAAAACAATATATAATGGTTTTTACAAATAATTCTTATTTGAATAAAACTAAATCAATAAAAATATTATTTTGTTTTTATTGATTTAACGATAAAATAATGTAAATGAAAAGTAAAAAAATAATAAATTATTTGTGTCATTACTTGGGGTGTAGTTAAAAATAATCATCATAAGATAATTATGTAATCAAAATACTCTATTATGCAATCCTATACAAATTATAGTATTTATAATGAAGATAGATTATTAACTAAAAATAGAATTTTTTAATAAAGTTAATAGCTAAATTAATGATGTTTGTTATTTTAGTATTAAGGTGCTGAGATAACGGTTTTAGGTGCTGCTTTTCTTTGGTGAAAATAAGCAGTGATAAGCAACAAAGTATAAAATATTGCTCCCATCAACCATAACAAACCATCCCAATAAGCGATGCTATAGCTATAAATAAAGGCAAATAAGAGTGGGCCAATAATCCCTGTGATATTGGTTAAACTGACAAGCGTGCCTTGCAGTTTCCCTTGTGCATTATTATCGACAGATTTTGATAAATAGCCTTGTAAAGCAGGTTGTCCCATTCCTCCTGCCGCCAAGCAGATTAATGCAGGTAATATTACCCAAACTTGACCAATCCACGCTAATAATAAACAGCCCATCATATCAATAGACATACTGATCATTATAGTGGCTTTTTCGCCCCATTTCTGCGCTAATTTTCCAGCAACAACGGCTTGAAAGAAAATATGTAATATACCCAGAACAGCCAAAGACATACCGACCGATGTCGTATTCCAATCAAAACGGTGTTGTGTAAATAACACCCAAATTGTGGCAGGAATTTGACCGATAAGTTGGATGATAAAATAGGCTACCAGCCAAAAATAGAGGCTTTTTTTAATAAATCCCGTGATTGAGTTTGATGATATTTGAGTGCATGTATTTGTAACTCGCGTTTCTCTTTTTTGTGTTTCATAAAAAAACAGTAATGCGAGTATCAATAAGATCGAGTGTGAAATAGCCGCAAATATAAATGGAGTATGGGTAGTTATTTCACCTAATAATCCTCCTAACATTGGACCAATAATAAGACCAACACCGAAAGCACCACCTAAAAAACCAAAATAGCGAGTTCGATTTTTGGTAGGAGTCACATCACTCATGGCTGATGCACATACAGCACCGGTTGCACCAGTGATGCCTGCAATAATACGCCCAATGTAGAGCATCCAAAGAGTCGTTGAGAATGCCATTAAGAGGTAATCGAACGCTGCACCTAAAAGGGAGAATAGCAAGATAGGTTTTCTGCCGTATTTATCAGATAGTCGTCCTAAAATAGGTGCAAAAATAACCTGCATGGTAGCATAGAGCGCTAATAGCACACCGTAATGGGTCGCGAGCGAATTTTCACTGACAAATTCATTTAATAGCGTAGGGAGTACTGGCATGATAAGCCCAATGCCAATGGCATCTAATACGGTGATCAGCAGTATAATAATAATTGATTTATTCATTGAGATCCTAAAAAATCTATCAGTGATAGAGTGGGTGTAAAATATCTCTATCAGTGATAGAGTGGGTGTAAAATATCTCTATCAGTGATAGATTGTCAAGGCTATTTTATTTTGAGGTAGATAATGGCAAAGCTAGATAAAGAACAAGTTATTGATAATGCGTTGATTTTGCTTAATGAAGTGGGAATTGAGGGCCTAACAACGCGCAAGTTAGCGCAAAAAATAGGGGTAGAACAACCCACATTGTATTGGCATGTGAAGAATAAACGTGCGTTGTTAGATGCATTAGCAGAAACTATTTTGCAAAAACATCATCATCATGTTTTGCCATTACCTAATGAAACATGGCAGGATTTTTTGCGAAATAACGCAAAAAGCTTTCGCCAAGCCTTATTAATGTATCGAGATGGTGGCAAAATTCATGCAGGAACTCGCCCGTCTGAAAGCCAATTTGAAACATCAGAACAGCAATTACAGTTTTTATGTGATGCCGGATTTAGTTTATCTCAAGCCGTGTATGCGTTGAGTTCTATTGCACATTTTACATTAGGTTCAGTTCTTGAAACTCAAGAGCATCAAGAAAGCCAAAAAGAGCGTGAAAAAACAGAGCTCAATGCTATTCACTATCCGCCATTATTAACTCAAGCCGTTGCAATTATGGATAGTGATAATGGTGATGCTGCGTTTTTATTTGTCCTTGATGTAATGATTTCAGGACTTGAAACAGTGTTACACAACACTCAATAAATCTAAATCCGCTGACGTCCTTTTTGGCTAATTAATTGTCCTTGTATATCAGCGATACCAATATGCGCTATGCAGCCTGCATTAAACTGTAAATAGTCATCTTCGATGCCATCAGAAAAAATAACCCCATTTTCTGGCATTAAAGATTCTAATTGTAACGGTGAGTCAGGCTCAATAGTGCCAAAAGTTAATGCGACACCTGTTGTTCTGCTAGGAAATGGCTCTCTGACACTAAATTGTAGCTTTCGAACACCCCAGTCAAAACCTTGTAACAGAGGGTGCGAAGCTTCTCCAGTTATTGCCATTGCACCTGCAAGTATGGATTGAAACCACCCCGTTGATCCCAATCCTGTAGATACAATGATGCCTGATGAGGATTGTGCTTCTTGAGCGCCACTCCATTGCAAAATATACCGTGCAGAGGTGTGACTTTTAGGGCCAATAAATAAGTCATTAACGGCTAATAGTGATTGACCATCATTAGTTGTCGCTTGTGCGAAAGTGACTGTTTTAAAGGGCATTTTTTGATTAATGGTATTAATCACGGTCTCTTTTAATTGCCCTATTTCAAAGGGTAATAATTTACCATCCCATCTTGATGGATCTGGGTTTATTGCGATGATAGGCTGCCCGTTGAGATATTTCAGTGTATTAGCTACAAGCCCGTCTTGGCCAATTACCACCACAATATCGTGGGGTGAAAATTGATAGCTAGGTAATAAATTTCGTTCTAATAGCTGAAAGCGTCCTAGTGATTTTAAAATTAACTCCGCTTCTGTTAATTGTTTTTGATATAGATTGTGTTCGTTGAGGTAATCCTTTACCTCAACATTGTTATGTTCTAAATAAAACTTGGCTTGTGACCAAGTATTAAAGCGCTCGATCAATTCCTGTAAACGGCTTTTTCTCATCACTAACACGAAGCGAAAATCGTTGTTACGTTGCATTATTTACCGCCTTTTTTCATAAATTGGCTAAATAAGTCAGGAGTAATATTCAGTTCGCCTATTTTCCCTGAATTAAGCGCTAAGGTTTCAAATGCCATTGCCATTAACTGTTGCGAGTCCATTTTTGCTAGCGCCATGGCTTTTAAGTTTTCAACTGGCAATTCACGGTAAGCACGCATGGTGGCTTCGATGGCATAGGCGTCAGCTTCTGATTGTGTTCGTTGGTTTTCAGCACTTAATGCGACGAGTTCTTTGCGTTTTGCTTCAGCATTAACTTTGGCTTCAAGGCGCTCTTTTTCAATTTCTGCTTGTTCTCGTAATAATGTTCGTTCGTTTTCTAAACGCGCCTCTTCAATTTCTTGTCGTTTACGTTGAACGGATAAGTCAGTTTCTAATTCTGCTTCTTTAATGGTGCGCTCTTGTTCAACTGAGAATTTACGACGCGCATAAATTGCATCATCGGCTTCTTTCAGTAAGGATTCTCTTGCCTCGGCTTCTAGCGCTTTTAAGGTTTCTGGTGAGGGAGTGATTGCCGCAATAGAAACATCTAAAATGGCAATGCCTAATGCTTCTAATGATGAGTGTTCAATCAATTGTTCCATCACTAAAGTCACTAATGATTGGCTAAGTAATAACGCTTCTCTAAGTGGGGTACTTTGGATCTTTGCTTGAATTAAGGTTTGTGCAATACGTACAACGCGATCACTGAGTTTGAGTGGATCTTCAGAGGCATAAGACTTGCCGTTTTTACTCAAGTTAAAGTTGAGCACTTCTGCCGCTTTTTCAGGGGCTTTGACCTGAAATGAAATTTGTCCTTGGATGCGTAAACCCTGAAAGTCTGCGGTTTGAAAGTTAAAAATAAATGGCGCTTCTTGTGCATTTAAAGGTAAGGCCGCAATGGAGGTTGTGGCTGAGTTATACCAAAAACTCAAGCCTTTACCTTGTTGGCGGATTTTGCCATTAACGGATTTAATGATGAAGGTTGATGAGTCAGCTTTAAAATAATTTAAGTTAAACATAGTATTTCCTTATTAAGTGTCTTTATGACAATAATTGCATTGTGTCTTATGGACACTATTGTTGTCAACTAATTTAGTGTCTTTATGACAAAATTTGATTTTCTGCTGTTTAACCTTAAAATAGCCTTATCATTTCCTAATAAAGTTTACGCCATGAATGAACAAGATTTTTTAGCCAGTTATAACCGCCGTGATTTCCTATCACCACTGATCACTGTTGATGCTGTACTATTTACTTATCATGAAGAGCAGTTAAAAGTGTTGTTAGTGAAAAGAGGGGAACATCCTGAAAAAGGAAAATGGGGTTTACCCGGTGGATTTGTCGATGAAGTCCAAGATAAATGCCTTGAAGATACGGTGCTAAGAAAATTAAAAGAGAAAACAGGTGTGATCCCCCCTTATATTGAGCAACTCTGTTCAGTGGGAAATGATCAGCGTGATGCAAGAGGTTGGTCAGTGACGGTTTGTTATACCGCGTTAATGGCACATCAAGCGTGCGAGGCTCATATTGATACCGTGGATTCGGTAATGTGGTTACCGATTGATGAGGTTACACAACAAAGCTTAGCTTTTGATCATCAAGAATTAATTACACAAGCAAGAGAGCGTTTAAAGCAAAAATCACTTTATTCAATTGTACCCGGATTTGCATTACCCGAAGTGTTTACCTTGCCGGAGTTACAGCATGTTCATGAAATTTTAATTGGTAAAGAGATCCAGAAAAAATCATTTAGGCGACGCATTGAACAAGCGGATTTATTGATTGATACAGGAGAAAAACGGGCTGAAAGAGGGCGCCCCGCTAGTCTGTATCGACTTAAAGAGGCGTCTGCGGATTATCGGTTTCTTCGTAATCTTGAGTTTTAAAAAGCTACTTGTTTATAAAGCCAATTGTTTTACAAAGCGAGTTGTTTTACAAAATAGTGAGCGCCATCTCGAATGGCGTCATCTGCCACTTTCATCATACGTGAATAATGTAAAAAGGCATGTAATGTGCCGGAATACATTTTATATTCACAAGGTAATTGATGCGCTTCTAAGGTTTTAAATAGTGCCACGCTATCATCTATAAGTGGGTCGTATTGTGCGCTGGCGATAAAGCAAGGTGGAATATCTTGCGTTAAGTCGTTATTAAATAAGCAATAATAAGGTGCGTCACGACTGCCAAGGGCGGTTAAATACGCATTGTCATATTCTTCTAAATCTTGCTGGCGCAATCCATCCCATTCACCACCATAAAGGCGGCGACTGGTGGAATCACGTAAGCCATATAACCCATACCAAAGTAAAGCCGCACTCACTTTGCCACAGTGAATGTGTTTGTCACGTAACCATAATACAGTGGCAAGCGATAACATGGCACCAGCTGAGTCACCAGCAAAACCAATATGTTGAGTATTAATATCGTAGTGTTTTGCATTTTGATGATAATACCGACAAACCTGTGCGGATTCATCAATGGCTTGGGGATAGCGAGCTTCCGGTGACAGTGAATAATCTATGCCAATAACGGTACAACCGGTATAGCAGGCAAGCAGTCGCATAATGCGATCGTGGGTATCTAAATTTCCTAAAATAAACCCGCCACCATGCAGATAATAGAGAGTTGCGGGTGTTTTTTCTTTGGGATTATAAAGACGCGTTAATACATTCCCATAAGAAGTACTAACCGAAATATCTTTTACGTCAAACATTTTTGGTGCGTCAGCATTCCAATAACGCCTATCTTTATTATAAGCAAGGCGCATCGATGGATAGCCCTCATTGTCTGGCGCAGGTTGTGGATTATCTGCATAAAATTGCATAACTTGCTTCATCTCTGGCGAAATAAGTTCTAGAACATTGATTTTATTTTTAGTTTTCATTCATGCCTCCAATTATCACTGTGGGGTATTGTAAATAACGGGGCTTAATAAACTGAGATCTTGATATCCAATATTGAACGTTAGAGAAGCATTGAGGGGTTTTATGCTGAAAATGTGATTTTGTGTTGATATCAAATAAAAGGTGAGAATTTGATAAATTGCACAGTTTTTCTTAACTAAATGAAGGCTTAGAAATAAAAATGATTATTAGATTAAACTGGAGTCTGTAGAATAATATATATAAATAAGTTGGGAATTAAATCAATAAAAGAGAATAACCCTTTATTAATTAAATGGATTATTCTCTTACTTTATTAATTTGAGACTAATTGCACCACAACAAGTCGCCCGCCTTCTTCTGTTGATAATACAAATTGCAATCCATCAGTTAGGGCAATTTTATCACCAATCGCTATCTGTTTTTTCTCCGGCAATACCATTAATCCATCAATACGCTCATTAACAAGCCACCATGTTGAATTGTGATAAACAAAATAACCTACGCGTTTTTTTTGTTCATCCGTGGTGCGTTCATTGGGGGCAATAAGGCGATTCACATGCCAAGGAAATAGTGATTGATTACTCCAAACCATTAAACGGTGATCATCAGGTCTAAAACTACCAGCTTTACGTGAAGAATAGAGATTTAAAATCGGTAATTGCCCTTTATATGGCGTATGACAATAAGGACAAACTGGCTGGGTTTTTCCAGAAAAAACATACCATTGCTGTTCACAATCTTTATTCTGACAAGGCTGAACCAAATCTACCGTTTTGACTAAAGCAGTTTCCCATTCATCTGCGGTAGGTCGTTGTGAAGGTTCGTGTAATCCTGAAATAAAGGCTCTTTCAAAAAGAGGCGTCAGGTAAGGCCCCATAATAGTGTATGGGATTTTTTCAGGATCAGCCCAAGGTAGAGATGACGGTTTTATCTGATTAAGTTTTACCACATTGCTACGATCTGTTGGGTGTTCAATAAACAGCGCTTTTTCACCCATAGAGAGAGTTTCATCACGCATTTCATCGTCAAGATCGTGAATTTTACCGCCACGTAATGGATGGCGATAAAATAGATACATATAGATTAATACCGCAAGGGCGTGTCTATCAGTCGTGATACTTGGCAAGATACGGTTAGGATCTTCTTTCGGTAAATGGCTGGTTTTTACCACTTCTGGTGCAATAAAATCAGGTGTTCCGACAACATCAGGTGGATATTTTCCAGGCACTACTAAACCGTCAATGTCAATCACACATGCATGACCTTGCTCAGGATCGATAAGGACGTTTTTATAGCTTAAATCGCTATGACATAAGCCTGCCGCATGCATTCTGCGTACTGCACGAGAGAGCAATAAACAGACTTTTAGATAATTTAATAAATTGCCTCTTTCCCTAGGATCGAGAAATTTATTTTGGTTGTTGGCGCTTGCAAACCATTTACCTTCTTTTTCACGACCTTTTATGGCAAGAAAATCATTGTTTTTAGAGCCATATTTAAAGAAGAAGTGGGATTGATACGTCGGCACTACAATACCGATTTTGCCTTGATGTTCAACAACATCAGTTGGCCAGCAAAAAAGGTTTTTCCAGTATTCACCACCACTTTGCTCAAAGATATTATGACGATAAGAGCCTGTTATCATATCTATCCTATCTTTGGCTTGTGCGTTTTGTTTTGTCTTATAAAAGGCAACAACATAGGTTTTGTCAGGGGAAAAATAGACATCTTTCATTGAGCCAGAGCCAATAATTTCATTGACGTACTGAACTGTTTTTCCACTTTGCGTTGTACAGGTAATGATATCTGCCATGAAACTCACCTATTTTCTCTTTGATGATCACCAAGCCACAATTAGAGTGCGGTCATCGTGATTGCCTGCTGAAAAGAAATTTAGCCATTCGGCCAGTGTTTGATCAGCGGTTTCCGGTGAGGCTAAACAAGGCGATATTTCATCAATAAGCGCTGCCCATTTATTGGGATCTTGTAAGCCGTTATCTGTTTCAAACTTAGGATCAGACACACCGTCTGTCATTAATATCAGGTGTGAAATCTCACTCCATTTACCAATAATAATACGTCGATTAAATTCAATATCATTAAGCGCATTATCATCAAGAAAACGAGTTTGTCCTGCATATTCACCGCTATCAGGAATACCTAAAACACGGACTTTTCCAGCTGGTCCATAAGCTGCAATTGCACCATCACCCATCCAAAAGGCAGCTGCAAATAGCTCATCATTGATACGTAGAGTCACTGTTGCCAACAGTGTAGTTGAAAATGATTTTACGGGTTCATTAATGCGAATAGCTTCATTTTTTAGGTGATTAATTGCAAGCTGTGACGCATTGTGAAATAGCTTAGAAAAAAAGTTGCCTACTTGCCTTTTCTCACTCTCATCATCCCATTGGTGAATGGTGTTGAGATAAGGTGCTAATGCTGGATTTTTTTCAATGTTCAATTGTTCTTCAAGGTATTCACTGACAACTTTAGTGACAATACGTGAACCTTCACGAGAGTAGCGAGCACTACCTGCACCGTCAGCGACAATTAAAATATTCCATTGGCTTTGGCTATTGTGATGAATGTAAAAATCGTCATCACGAAATGTACCTGCATGTTCATGAGAGCGACCGCGACGACTTGCTCCTGCAATACGAATGTCGTCTTTAAGAATAAGTTTGCTATCAATATGTGCTTTAGGATAAAGGCTATCTGCAGGAGGTTCGTTAATTTGCCATAAGCTACGAGGATCAGGATTAATGATTAATAATACATCATTGTGGTAATGCGCTGAATTTACAGACCAGTTTATGGTTAGTGTGAAATTACCACTTTTTGTTGGTGTGCCAACTAAGCAACAACTTTCGGCATCAAAGGTTATGCCGAGATCTTCCTGAATATTCACGGACTCAATTTGTGCAGTATCAAGCGTATCTAATTCAATATTAATCGAAGAATTAAATTCGCTACCTACTTTGGCATTAGAAAGGGTAATTTTGGCTGTAGGGCGGTGAATAATCGGTTTTTCTATTGGCATTGGTGATGAGTGTGTTGGGATTTGCCCCGGTTTTAATGGGCTTTCTTTTGGTAATGATGCTTCGTCAGAGGTTAAATTGCGGGCTGGTGGCAATAACAGAAGAATAGATTGTACTTTATCTTGTGGTGTTATTTTTTTTGCCGTTGTTGCTTTTATTTTATCAATAATAAAATCAATATGTTGAGCGATTTCTGTGTCTTCGTATAACGCAATAATCAGCTCTTCATGTACAGGAATGCGTTGTGAAGTTAGCGTATCATCAATAATCAGTTTTGTGAGTAGGGCTTTTTTATCCATTAGCCTTTACCTCGAGTGACATCAAAGTCAGATTGATTGCTGTTATTTCCAAAGGTGATGCTGTTATCACACCATGGGCAAATAACTGTTTCAGGACCATTTACACAGAGTAATTTTCCACATTGACAAACAGCAAAGGCGGTGGCATTGCCACAATAGGGGCAACCAGGAGTGCCATGAAGTTCACTGGTATTCACTTGATATGCCGTAGCGCTGAGATCGCTCCATGCAAAGTAATCTTCGTTTAAGGTGTAACAGCCCGTTAAATTAAACCCATTAAGGTTTAGATTAAAATCGAGCCCAGAGGCTTTCATTGGTGGGCGTTCATATTTCATTAAATAAGGCGATCGAGTGTGGCTACAACGGCCGACAAATGTGACACAAGATTCATCATAGGCACGAGCTACATCATCTTTGGCAAGGCGAACAATTTGTTCGGTTTTGCTTAAAAGGGGAGGTGTTTCTTCGCCAACACTGCGACTGTGAGAAACCACCGACATCGTTATCCATTTTATAAAACGGGTGAAATCGCCTTCTTGTGCTTCAGTAAATAACAGCACATTTTCAGTTAATTGTGATAGCGCGTGTAAGTCAGCACTTAAGCCTAATCCAATCGCAATTAAGTTAACTTTATTAGCGTAGTGGGCTTTCCAGCGTTTAATTTCTTGTGCGTAATCATCAGTTGGTCTGCCGTCAGTAAGGAGGTAAACAACAGGTTTCCAATCACCTTTTTGCTCAAGCGTGGTTTTTCTAACTTGAGTATCAATTTGGTGAGTAAGTTCTCGTAACGCACTGCCTAGTGATGTGCCACCACCAAGAGGAAGCTGAGGGGGATAAAAAGAGACAACTTCAGTGAGTGGAACAATGGTTTTCGCAACGCCAGCAAAGGCAATGACAGAAACCCAAGCAGTTTCAAGAGCGTGAGGATCTCGTCTGAGATCGCTAATAATAGTCGTAAGACCGTCATTCATCTTTTTTAGGTTTTCACCTATCATCGATTCTGAGCAATCTAAAACAAAGAAAATAGGTAGCCTTCTCATTGTTATACCTTATCACTTTATAGTGGCTGTTATATATTTGTGATGGATAAACCAAAGCCTAAATAAAATAAAAGCAAAGCCTGTTTTAGCGCTTTGCTTTTGTGGATCACAGTACCAACTGAATTTCAGGCGGCGGTGGCGGTAGTGTATCTTTATCAGTATTAATGCCTGCACTGGAACTACCGGATGCTACACTCGCAGAGACCCATTTGAAAAAGCCTGAGAAGGCGTTGGAGTCTAATGTTTCTAATGCTACCACTTGAGATGTGAGCTCTTTAAGGTGATCATGTTTGGCTTTTGGACCAACTGCACAGGCGATGATCGAACCAAATGAGCGTTTTTTCACTTCTTTAATGGCTTCACCATAAGCGTAAGTATCAGAAGGGGTACCATCTGTCATTAAGAAGACCAGCGGACGCCAGTCACCTTTTTGATCACCATCAGAGCGTTTAATATCACGATCAACACACTTGATTAAACATTCAAGAGCCGCACCAGTAAATGTGCCACCAGAGCTAGGAACGGTAATATCAGTGAACTGGAAATCTTCTAATGCCGTTAAGGGAATAAACTCACGTGCTTCATTATCATAAGTGATAATAGAGATATGTACGCTTTCTAATGCGTAGGGATCTTGTCTCAATGCATTTAGCATTGTTTGTATTCCTACGTTAACGGCATGAATAGATTCACCTCTCATTGATCCTGATGTATCAATAAGTAGGTAAACAGGAAGTCTTCTCATTAGGTAAAGTCCTTTAAGTAAGAAACAAAACTATCTGAACTTGAAGGCTCACCAATAGCGTTAAGTTTCCAGCCATTTTCTTCTCTGACTAATTCAGCAAATAACATCGAGCGTTGATTATTGAAGGCTTCGCCTCCTGATAAATCAAAACGAGCCATTTCTACATTTTTGGCATCAACGGCGCGGATAAAGGCATTCTGTACTTTACCAAAGTGTTGTTGTAGCTCACGCCCATTGTAAATCTGAACAATAAAGACGATTTTGGTAAATTTAGGATCTAGGGTATTTAATTTTGCGATGATCTGTTCATCATCTCCATCACCAGCGCCTGTACGGTTATCACCTGTTAACCAAATCTGTCCAGATTTATGTTTAAGGCTATTAAAGAAAATAATATCACCATTAACAAGAGAAGGTTGTCCGCCTTCAATTTTACCCAGATCATTGACCTTGCCGTTTTCACCACATAAAAAGGCGATAACATCTAAATCGTATTCTTCACTTTTCTTACCAAAAAGTCCGCCCAAAAATCCACGTTTCTCTTCGTTAATATCCCAACCTAAACCGATAGTGACAGAGGAAAGGTCATATTCATTTTTCTTTAAACTAACGCCTTGTCCTTTTTTTAAACTCACTGACATATTCATTCCTTTTTTATTTAAAGTACAACGTTAACCTCAGGAGGAGGTGGTGGTAAGTCATCAAGATCACTAATATCTTTCTTGGTTAAATCGACTTTTTGACTACCGACAGAAATACTGGCTGAAACCCACTTAAAGAATGACTTTATCGTGTTAGAATCCGCCGTATCTAGCCGTAATACAATCTCAGTAATATTTTTTAGTACATCCGTTTGTGCAGATTGTCCTGCTGCGCAGGCAATCACAACACCAGTACGGGCAGCTTTAAATTTCTCAACGCCTTTTTTCCAATCGTCAGTTGGTGCGCCATCAGTCATTACAAAAACAAGCGGGCGCCAATCACCTTTAGTTTCAGCAGTTGTTTTTTGCACTTCATTTTCAATTCGATCAGAAACTAATGTGAGTGCCTCACCTAATGCCGTAGTTCCACTTGCGACTAAATCAGGCACGCTAAAGTTAATTAAATCAGTGAGTGGAACAATTTGTTGTGCGGTTGAATTAAAGGTGATGATAGAAATATAGGCGGTTTCTAATGCGTAAGGATCTTGGCGTAATGTTGATAAGAGCATTTCAACGCCATTCTTTACTGCTGCAATAGGTTCGCCATACATAGAACCCGATGTATCAAGTAAAAGGTAAACTGGCAATCTTCTCATGCATTTATCCTGTTAGTGAGGTAGGAATAAGCGGTTAATATACTAACCGACTGATGAACGTGTTGAATTGAGATTATGCTTAGTTTAATTAAATTAGGAAAAAAACGCAGTGATGATTGTCCAATATTATTAATCTGAAAGAAGATCGCATAAAAAGTAAAATAAAAGAGAAATTAACCCATATTCACCCTTATTTTGAGTGGTTGACGGGCATTTATTATCAAAGATGTTTTTATTGATTACTCTTAATTGGAGTGATGTAAAAAGAAGAGCTAATAAAGAGTAGGTATAAATACTCTTTATTTATATAACATCAAGTAATTAAATAAAAAAATAAGTAAATTCAATTAATTATGTTTGTGTTAATTTGGTTTTTAAAATAATTAAAAGTAAAGCTACAATTTATTAAATATATTATTATTGAATAAGTGATTTTATGTATTTAATTCTTTGTTGATTATATAAATAACTTGATACTAATGTATCAAGTTATTTATTAATATATATTATGATTTTTTTAAACCATCTTTTTCTTTTTCAGCTAATTCAGCAAGTGTTGATTGAATTAAATTTTCAATATAATGGTCAACCAATAATTCAACCGCTTCGCTGCGTGTGGAATTATTTAAATAAGATAATCTATCAATTTTGCGTAATGCTGACATTTTTAATGAAAGTGAAACCGATTTTTTCTTATCTTTATCGAGATAAACTCGGCTTGTCATTCCATTATGGCGAAGATCTTCACTGGCTGATAGTGCCTCACGCATACGGCGTAATGCTTTATTATCAAGTTGACCACGCTCGGTCATTTGATAAGCTCGAGACGCTTTACTGTACTTTATTTCAGCGTCATAAGAATCTCTTATCTCTTTTAAGACGCGAGTTAACGTTGGCTCCGAGCATTCAAGAGCAGAAATAATCTTAATGGTTGGAACCTTTTTTCCCGAGCTTAAAAGGATTGCCAGTGTAAAGACTCTGACCTGACGAGTGCTTAATTGCATGCTTAGTTACCACTTATTCTGTCATTCGTGTGTTAAAATATTCAGCTTTAAATTTTATTATTCTTGTTCTTATACATTATTTACAAGTATCAGAAACATTAAAATTATAAATAAAATAAGCGTCCTATTAAATGTAGTATAAAATAATATTTCAAATGAAAAAAATGACTTTTTAAATAAAAAGTCGGTTTTGTTTTTATAAGTTCTAGCTAAAGATAACATGTTTTAACTAGAAACTTATAAATCAAAATCAAGATAAGATAATTATTTTATCTTATTGAGTTCATCACCTGCTATAGAGTATTTTATGTTGCATTAAAACGTTGAGCATTATTTTGTTGGTTAGGAATAATGCCATAAATTTTAGCTCTGGTTAAAATACTCAATGCCCAGCGACGATGTGTTGCAGGTTCACACATCGCACCTTGTGATTTAAAGACAGCTTGCGTTGAATTTAAGATGCGTAAAGCATCTGAGTGATCTGATTGAGATACCATGAGAGCTTGTTCAATCTTGTGAATTTGCTTTGGATGTATCGCCGTTTTACCCACAAGACCATTGGCAATATCAAGAGCAAGCTCTTTATCCATAATATGGTGATCATCAATATGCTCACAAACGGGGGCTGTAAGTGCAAACTGACGAGCACCAAATACAGCAACTAGCATTTTTATGACATAACCCATTGGGCCATCATAAAGTGTTAACTGGCGATTACGTCTTAGCGAAATCACATTCATTAAGTCATTACCACCAATACGTAATGCGATAATTCTGTTATGACAAGGGTGAGTCAGTAGGTGGTTTGCAAGCTCTGTCATTTGAATAACATCAAACACCTCTTCGGTTTCAAGAGTTGGCATCATACATAAATGCGTATTCTCAATAATATTCCACCAAATAGGTAAACAAGCTTGAGTAAATTTAGGCAGCACAAGACCGTCAATAGCACTGACATCAAGTGTTTCTGTGATCCATCGACCCATTTCCGTGTGGCGAGGGCGAATAAATAGCAAAGGCCAATGGCTACAATCATGGTTCTTTTTATGCTCTGCCAACTTAGTTAATAACGTAGCCAAATTTTCTAATGCAACAGGAATATCAGCATCGCTAACCGCATCTTCTAAACAGATAATTAAAGAGCGTAAGCCTTCAATTTTCTGATCGATAACCGTTGTCGCAATATCTGTTCGAGTTGCTGGCATATAAAGGGTTGCCCCTAAATTCCATGGGGATAATCGTTCAATCATTATTTCACCTTTTTAATGATAGTCACTGCACGATATTGACCAAGCGCTTGCCCTGCTTCAATAACAGCAATATTTTTTTCTTGCGCAAGATAAACCAGTAATGCCACATCAGGATCAGTTATCTCTCTCACAAGAACATGGTCAGGTACACGGCGTAAAACAGCGCGTGTGGCTTCGGCAATACCGGGTTTTATACGATTGATATTTGAAATATCATATTTTTTTGCAAGTGAACTAACGACGTTTTCGCTCAGCTTTTTTAAATCTGATTGTTGTTCTTTAAATGTGGCATGTGGGATATCGTTTTTAATCAAGTAATCAATATTTTTTCCAACAATATCAACAAGATATCGACTGCATTCATATTGTTTTAAATGTTGGCAATCGACAAAACCATGAAAACCTTTTTCTGTCCAAATTGAACGTGAAATTAATCCAGAAACGGGAGCACCCATGATCCCAAAGGGGATAAGCCAATCTTCATCACTGGCACTTAACCATGCGCAACCACAAGGATCTGCAAGGACGACAAGGCGTGGCTGTGGGGGGTAGCCTTCGCGTCCAGTTAATGAGCGAATTAACTCACCTGTAATAGCACCTTTTCCCGTCCAACCATCAACAAAAACAATTCCTTCTGTGCCGTGATGTTGTTCAATCCATGAAAGTGCTTCGCTATCAATACCTCTATCTCGAATAATGCTTATTCCATAGTGATAAGAGGTTTTCCCCATTTTGCGCAATGTTTGTTGCAACATCACACCTAGAGGAACACCCGCACGGACAAGGCTTGTCAGAATAATCGGGGTATCACCAAAGCGTTCAATAAGGGATTTTGCCAGCATAATGACTTCAGTTGCTAAGCGTGTCGCACCGGTTTCTAGTGCTTTTTCAAAGAGATCAAGATGCCATGTTGTAGGTTCTGGCTCTTGGCTTAGCATGTCAGAATAGTGGCGTTTACCTGATTGTATTAGCTCTTCTTTTAACTCAACAGGCGTCATTTCAATATTGACGGGTTGAAGTAGAAAATCGACATCACCTGATACATAAGATCCTGAAAACGGTTTATGATCCATCATGTTTATTCTCCAAAAATTTTTGTGTTGATCGCATCAGCGAATTGGCTTTGGCGAGGAAGCCCATACCAATTGCATAATTTCATAAAGCGATGATCACTTAGGCTATCGCCTAAACCAATAACAGGAAAAACGCCACGTTCTGCTTTTAATTTATTAAGCAAATAGGTGACAGCTTTGCCTTTCTCAATAGGCTCAGGTAACCAAGCAATATTGTTACTGTTGCGATGAATATAAAAACCTTCGGTTGAGAATGTTTTTTCTATCTCATCACCAATGGTGTATAGCTCTTCTAGTCGAGTACTATCGTTATGCTTCATCACTAAATAAATAGGCAAATCACCATATTCATAGTTAATTCGTGCCCAGCCATCAATATGTCGTTCCGCCATTAATTGCGTAATTGATTGTTGTAGTGTAAGTAAACGTTGTGTATATGGCGTTAAGCTTCGGGTGATATGGTTTTGCCACTGGGCATCAGCTATACCCTCAGGGGTTAATACCACAGCACCATGTGTGGTAATTGCCCATGAGTGAAAAGGGATTGTGACTCGGCTTATTTCCTCTGTACCACGCGCAGTAACAGGAATTAAGTCAGCATGTTCTAGCATCCAATCTACCAGCATGGCTTGTTCTTGCGTCATAAAGCTACGAGGCTCTAAACTTCTATCCAATGCCCCGGTTTTATAGGGTTCAAGCGCTAACTCATCGACCATTTTACGACGTGTTTGAAATAAGGTGTCGTCGAGATCAGTTAAAATAACAGGCTTAGTCATAACTGATTACCTCAATAATAGGGGCAACTTTATTGAGGGCTTCAATCAGTTGGTGGTCAATACTTTCGGCTGGTGTTTCACAACAAAGCAAAATGCGATCAAATTGTTGATGAGCCACGTTATAGACGAAGTTAGGAATACCTAAACCATAATTATCAGTAAATGTAATCGCTGATTGAATGGCAAAATTGGTTGAAATAGGTGAACGGGTTGTCGAGCTATATTTTACGATAGCACCTTGTTTTTCAAGACGTTCAGCAAGTAAGAACGGTTCCCAGACAAATTCTCCCGATCCTAAAACAAGGATCTTTTCACCCAAAGAAGCATTGATGGATAAGCCTAGATCACTTGCCGGCGTTGTCATCCCTAATCGACCCCAGCTCTGTTTACCAGTGATCGCAACTTGCCCTGATGCAGTAATATTAACATTAGGCATAACAGGTAAAGGCGCGTTTGGATCGGCGTCCCATAGCCATTCACCTTGAACTAAAGAGAGAGTCTTAATCGGTAATGGGGAGCGCTCAGCAATAGAATCACCACTCCAATCAGTTAAGGTTACAGCGATAACCTGCTGAACATGCGTTAATCCACCTTCTTCACGTAGTGCTGAAAGCAGGTTAATAAAGGTATTACCCGTAGTGGCTTCATCATCAATTAATACAACAGTTCTTGCTTGTTGTACCCACTGGCGTTGCTCTGCTGTTTTAGGCAAATAGAGTAAGTGATCGGTCGCATGGCTGTGATTTTCTTTAAACTCACATAGCAATTCACCTTGATCAACAGGATGACGTGTTGATGTTAAATAAATCGCTTGTTGATAGCGGCTTCTCACCTCATCAAAAATACCAGCTCCTAAACCTACGGCGGTTTCTGCCATACCAATAAACAAAATAGGGCCTTCGAGTGAAGGTGGAAATTGCTTGGCAAGTTTTTGGTAGGTTTCACGCATTTTTTTCGGTGAAACTGGAATATGACGACCTAATACCTTACTGACAAATAAAAATGCACGCTTAGGATTGCGTCTTTCTGCAATATCAAATAATTCATCAAGTAACTCAATAGGGCAATTTGGTGTCACGCTCAATGTGCCACAACTAAGTTGGCGACGATAAACTAAAGAGTCACTCATGCTATTTTTCATTATTAATTATTATCCGTACTGATTAAGTTTGTTAACGCTGAATTGAAAACAATAGAATCGGTGATTGAGCGTATTTTTGTTGGTGCAAAATGGCTATTTTGAGCTTGAGCTTCTTCAATACTCATCAATCCCAATTGGCGTAAAGCAAAAATACCAGCAAGGTGGATACCGCAATGTTTGGTATAACCAATGCCACCCGAAGGGCGCATATTAATTTCAAGTAATAATGGACGGCCTTGATGGTTATTTCGAGTTTGCACATTAACAAGACCATCTGCTTTCATGGCTGTGGCGCAGGCTTTGCCTAATTGATAGGCTTCACCTGAAGTTTCTAGATGCTGGATTGCTCCCTCTTTGCGACGAGCGACGCCAGCAATGACATTGCCTTGTTCAACAACCATATCAACAGAGTATTCTGGGCCAGGCAAATAAGGCATGAGCACTAATGGCTCAAAGTGTTCAACCGTTTTTAATGCATCAACATATTGTTGTGGATTAACTTGGCGATTTTCTGGGTGATTAAACAGTGCCATAGGCGAAACTTGATTATCAAAGCGCCAAAAACCCATTCCATAAATGCCTTTTACTGGCTTAATGCATAAAGGGATCTCACCAAAAGGTGGATTTTTAATTTGTTTTTCTAATTCAATGATTGAATCAATGTAAATAGAAGGCACAACAGGAAGACCGCATTGTTCCATAGCTTGTGCAAATGCGACTTTATCATCCGCTAACTGAAGCTGTTTCAGTTCAGTTGCACCTGTGGTTAATTTTACCCCTAATGATTCAATTTCATGACGATGAGATTCAAACCATGCGCTATTACGGCCTGTATGAATAACGCGAACTTGATACTTTTTGACGATATCGGCAATAAAGTTTAAACGTAATGACTCATCTTGAGGCTCATAAAAAGCACCATCAGCAAGCGATAAAATCTCATTTCGAGTATGGCGATGAGAAGCAAGCACGACAATATCTTGTTGTTGCTGTTTTGCAAAGTCTTTAACACTTTGAATTATATCGCGTTGTGATGATAAACCTTCCATAAACCAAATCGTATTGTTCATTACGCTGTATACCGTGAAATAAAAGTGTAGGGTTCAAGTCCTATAATCATGAAGATTTCGAAGAACTGTGTCAATCATAATATGATTTATTTGATTTTAGCTTAAATTAGACTAACCAATAACGTTATTATTATGTTTTTTTTGTATTTTATAATTTATTTTTTATAAAAATATTTTTAATATCAATATGTTGACAAAACTTTAAATTTGGATGGTGAAAATAGTCTTGCTCATGTACTTCATCATGATATGATGATTTTCACAATATGGATTTAATCACAAATGGCATTATTGTTTCACTCTACCTCTGAAGGAATTTAATTATGGTTTCATTAAGCAAGAATCAAACAGTTTCTCTCAGTAAACAATCACCTACACTGAGCCATTTAATGTTTGGTTTGGGCTGGGATCCAATTAAGAAAAAAGGATTATTAGGTGGTCTTTTTGGTGGTGGTGGTTCTATTGATTTAGATGCAAGTTGCGTTTTACTTGACGCAAATGGCAATCAAATCGATACCATTTGGTTTCGTAAATTAAAATCAAGTTGTCAGTCAGTAGTTCATTCTGGTGATAACTTAACAGGAGACGGTGATGGCGATGATGAAACCATTTTCGTTGATTTAGGCCGTTTACCAACAAATGTTGAATACTTGGTTTTCACTGTAAACAGTTTCCGTGGACAAACATTTAATGAAGTTGAAAATGCATTCTGTCGTGTTGTTGATAAAACAACAAATAAAGAATTAGTGCGTTATACCTTAGCAGAACAGGGTTCTCATACTGGTATTGTGATTGCTTCTTTACAACGTAATCATGGTCAGTGGGATTTCACTGCATTTGGTGCCCCTTGTAAAGGTCGCGTGATTAACGACATGATGCCCGATATCGTGGCTACGGTGGTACGCTAATGAATATGACACCAGGTGGTAATGTTCCTGTTCCTAATCAAACGCTTATTGTTAGGGTTCAATCAGGGGCACCGGTTGATGCCTCCGCTTTTAGACTTTATGCATCAGGCAAAGTTAATGGCGACGCCGATATGGTGTTTTATGGACAAGCAGCGAGTGATGATCGCACGGTTATTTATGCAACAGCAGGAAATAGCACTTCTTTTACCGTAGATTTAACACGTTTACGTCCTGATGTTGAAAAAATTGCGTTTACAGCAACCTGTGATGGTCAGCAAACTATCGCTAATTTGCAACGATTATCCATTCAGGTTGATGCGAATAACGAAGTGGTAGCAAATGGAAATGTTGAAATTAATGGCCGCTCAGAAGCGGCATTAATTTTAGGCGAATTATATCGGCGTAATGGTAGTTGGAAATTTCGTTTTATCGCCCAAGGGTTCAATGGGGGGTTAAAACCGTTAGCTGAACATTTTGGTGTTGATATTGCAGATCCTGAACCCACTCCTGTGCCACCTACAATGCCTAAACCCGCGCCAACCCCAGCACCTAATACAGTGAATTTAAGTAAGGTTTCTTTAACGAAAGAGAAGCCAGCTATTAGCCTAACGAAGAAAGATGATTTCGGTAAAATTCGAATTAATCTTAATTGGCATCGTGAAAGCAATAATAGTAATTCAGGATTATTAGGTGGATTATTTGGTGGTAAGAAAGGCATTGATTTAGATATTGGTGCTTTTGTTGAACTACAAGATGGTTATAAGTCTGTTATTCAAGCATTAGGAAATGGCTTTGGTGATTTTAACCACGCGCCTTATGTTGAATTACAAGGTGACGATAGAACAGGCGATGTTGCTGGTGGTGAGTGGATCTTTGTGAATGGACGCGAGTGGAAATCACTAAAACAAGTGCTGATTTTCGCGTTTATTTATGAGGGCGTACCTAATTGGAGTAAAACAGATGGTGTTGTCACCATTCATGTTCCTGATCAACCCCCTATTGAAACTCGTTTAACTGAAGGTAACAATGGTCGTGGTATGTGTGCGATTGCACGGCTAGTGAATGAGAACGGTTCAATAAAAGTGGAACGTCTCAATGAGTTTTTTAAAGGCCACCGTGATATGGATAATGCCTACGGGTGGGGATTTCGCTGGACAGCGGGTTCTAAGTGATCAAATTGATATAAGGAAAAGTAACATGAGTTTTTTCAATAAATTAAAAGAAGGTTTTAATACGGGCCGTTCTGAGTTAGCAAAGCAAGTTGGTCGCTTTAAAAACAAAAAATTTATGCAAGGAACTGTGGCTGTCTGTGCGCGTATTGCCATCGCCAGTGACGGAGTGAGTTCTGAAGAAAAACAGAAGATGCTGGGTTTTTTAAAGGCATCAGATGAACTTAAAGTATTTGATACCTCAGAGGTGATTGAATTCTTTAATAAGCTAATTACAAGTTTCGACTTTGACGCTGAAATCGGTAAAGGTGAAACGATGAAGTATATTCTGGCAATGAAAGATCAGCCAGAAGCTGCGCAATTAGCTATTCGTGTTGGTATCGCTGTTGCGAAAAGTGATGGTGATTTTGACAATGATGAAAAAGAGGCTGTGCGTGCTATTGCCATTGCATTAGGCTTTGAGCCCGCAGAATTTGGTTTGTAATTAATTTAAGATAGGGAACCGTTCAGGAATTATTATGGTATCCACACATATTGGTTTTCCGACAGAAACTGTCATTGTCTTTGTAGTACTTGCGATTGGCGCTATTTTTATCGACTTATTCATGCATCGCGCTGATAAGCCGATAACGTTAAAGAATGCCATATTTTGGTCTATATTCTGGATTGCTATTGCTATGGCATTCGCAGGATTCCTTTATATTCACCATGGTGCTGAAGTTGCGAGCTTATTCGTAACGGGTTATGCGCTAGAGAAAGTACTTTCCGTTGATAACTTGTTTGTCATGATGGCGATTTTCTCTTGGTTTTCCGTGCCAGACCGCTTCCGCCACCGCGTTCTTTATTGGGGTATTATCGGTGCTATCGTTTTCCGTGGGATCTTTGTTGCCATCGGTACAGGACTGCTAAGTTTAGGACCATATGTTGAGATAGTATTTGCCTTAATCGTTGCTTGGACGGCAGTTATGATGCTGAAAAGCGGTGATGATAGTGAAGAAATCGAAGACTATTCACAACATCTTGCTTATCGCTTAGTTAAACGATTTTTCCCTATATGGCCAAAAATCACAGGACACGCTTTCTTATTAACACAAAAAGAAGTGGATGTTGAATTAGCGAAACCTGAAAACAAAGATGTCACTATCGGTCGTGGTACAAAAGCTGCGTTATATGCAACCCCACTTATGTTGTGTGTTGCTGTTGTAGAGCTTTCTGATGTGATGTTTGCTTTCGACTCTGTTCCCGCTATTATCGCTGTAAGCCGTGAACCCCTGATTGTCTATAGTGCAATGATGTTCGCAATCTTAGGCCTACGTACGCTTTACTTCGTATTAGAAGCGTTAAAACAGTATCTCGTTTACCTTGAAAAAGCGGTTATTGTGTTACTGTTCTTTATTGCCGTAAAACTGGGTCTCAATGCAACAGACCACATTTGGCAGCATGGATACAGTATTTCCGCGACAACTAGCCTATTTGTTGTGCTGGGGGTTCTTGCTCTGGGAATTATTGCAAGCTTTGTGTTTCCTGAGAAAAAAGATAATGAAGGTAAGTCAGAATAATTAATATTCTTGAGAAATCAGAATATCAAAAAACTAAATTAAAGAGGTTAAAAAATGAGCGTTTCTCTTTCTAAAGGTGGTAATGTCTCTCTGAGCAAAGCAGCCCCAACGATGAAAAACGTCCTTGTCGGACTTGGTTGGGATGCCCGTTCTACAGATGGTCAAGATTTTGACTTAGATGCATCTGTATTTTTGTTAGCAGCTAATGGAAAAGTACGTAGCGATGCCGATTTCATTTTTTATAACAACTTAAGATCCGCTGATGGCTCTGTTGTTCATACCGGTGATAATCGTACGGGTGAAGGCGATGGTGATGATGAAGCACTGAAAATCAAATTAGACATGATCCCAAATGACGTCGATAAGGTTATCTTTGTTGTCACTATCCATGATGCGCAAGCACGTCGTCAAAGCTTTGGTCAGGTATCGGGTGCATTTATTCGCCTAGTTAATGATGACAACCAAATTGAAGTTGCTCGTTATGATTTAACGGAAGATGCATCAACTGAAACGGCAATGTTATTTGGCGAGTTATATCGTCATAACGCAGAGTGGAAATTCCGTGCTGTTGGTCAAGGTTATGCAGGTGGCTTAGGTTCTGTTTGTGCTCAGTACGGTATAAATGCCTCTTGATAGATTGTTGTAAAATACTAACCACTGGCATTCATAAAAAGTGATTGCCAGTTTATTCAATAAAGTAGGAGCTTTGATATGGCAGTTTCCCTCGTTAAAGGTGGTAATGTTTCTCTAACTAAAGAAGCACCAACAATGTCGGTTGCTATGGTTGGTTTAGGATGGGATGCCCGCGTGACTGATGGCGCAGAATTTGATTTAGATGCGTCAGTATTCATGGTTGGTGAAGATGGAAAAGTACTTTCAGACGCAAGTTTTATCTTCTTTAATAACAAAGTGAGTCAGTGCGGAAGCGTTGAACACCAAGGAGATAACCGTACTGGGGAAGGCGACGGTGATGATGAACAAGTCAAAATCACCTTATCAAAAGTCCCTGCTGAAGTGAAAAAACTGGTATTTGCAGTCACTATTTATGATGCTGAAAATCGTAAACAAAACTTTGGTATGGTAAGCAACAGTTTTATGCGCGTTTTTAACAACGACAATGGGGCTGAAATTGCACGTTTTGATCTTTCTGAGGATGCCTCTACAGAAACTGCAATGATCTTTGGTGAATTATATCGCCATGGCGCAGAGTGGAAATTCAAAGCTGTTGGTCAAGGTTTTGCGGGTGGTTTAGGTGCGTTAGCATCACAACACGGTGTAAATATCTAAGGCTTTATTTAGCCCTCGCATTAGCGGGGGCTATTTGTCTCTGTGTTGATAGGGAAACCGTTAGCGACTAAGACTCTTTTTTTACGGTCACTTTAATGGGCGAGTTTTTAGATTTACGACGGCCAGTATGAAAGTGACGCCAATGAGGAGTTTGAGAGGCCAATAGCAATTCATGATCACCACGAGAATCACCCCATGCTCTCATATGATATTGCGTTAGATCCCCGTAGACATCTTCTAAACGTTTAATTTTCTCGCCACAGCGACAGTTATTGCCGATAATTTTACCTGTCAATTTACCATCAACTACTTCAAGTGTCGTACCTATCAGTTTAATTCCCAACCTATCAGCAAAAGGCTGTAGAACCATTGCTGGTGATGCAGAGCAAATAGTAACTTGGGCATTACTTTTCACTTCTTCTGCTACTGCTAATAAGCCAGTAGGGCGCATTAATTTAGCCCAGTAAAGCTGACAAAATGCTTCCGCTTTTTCTTTTAACCATTGTTCGTCAATGTTTGTTAAAAAAGTTTTGATAAGCACTTCTTTTAATTCATCACGGGTTAATTTGCGTCTAAAACAACGTAATGTTGGTAATACCATCTTAATTAAACGGCGTGAAAATTTACGTTTACCGAAAGCAAACTTTAAAAAAGGAATAAAACTATCGTGGTAAGTTAGCGTGCCATCAAAATCAAACACTGATAACGTTTTTACGGTGTTTTTTGAGTTTTCAAACTGGGGTTGCATAAAAAAGTAAGCTCCGTAAATCATCAGAGTTTTTAAGGTCATTGCACATATTATATCATTGTTCTCAAAATGAGATAGTGTGTCTATTACTTATTGAAAATAAAGTGATTTTTATACTTTCTAATGTAAATAAATAAAGATTACTTATATTATGAATATAAAATAATATTTATCCATCAAATAAAAATACTTATTTTTTTGATAAAAAAGAGACTTTTTATTATTAATAATATTAGTTGGATTATTTTATAAAATAATAATAAATTAAAAAATATTTAAAATATAGATGATGTTTATTGATAGACTAATATTTTTAAAATAAAAATCATTAACTTATAACCACCTATTTTTATTAAATAAAAGAACAGCTATGTCGATAAGGAAATAAATCGTATCGATATATGTGTATAGGTATTTTTATTATGAGCATTAAACGATCTGCTAAGATAGGTTCGTCTTTATTATTATTAGTTTTTATTTTATCTTCGGCATTATCTATATTTTTTATTGATAAAGTGAAAAATAATTTCACTCAAGTGGAAGTGTTGCTAACACGCTATACAGATGTGCTGATGGCACGTTATCAATTAGTGATCATGCGCTCAAATGTGAATTTTTTGATGCAGGATAAAGACAAACGAAGTGCTAATGATGCTGATATTATTGAGAAAAATAAACAACTTGCTATTAGTGCTAAAAACACAATGAAAGGATGGGTGGACGAAAAAAAAGTCTCAGCAGACGCACAAAAAAGTGTAGAAGATATAGCTGCGTTATTTTATAACTTAATTGATAGATTAGTGATTGCGTCAAATTCAGCTCACAACGCCAATGTTAAAGATGAACATTTTGATCATGATTTTGAAAAACTCAGTGGCTTATTTGATAACTATGTTGCGATTAAAGCGAAAAATAGTGCTTCGCTTCGAAATAATCAAAATACCATGGTTCAACTCTCTATTTTATCAACGTTAATTTCATTATTGCTTTTATCTATTATTTTGTATTTCACTATTCGCTGGGTTAATAAATCATTTCTTATTAACCTTAATACATTGTCTGATATTTTAAAAAAAATAGGCAAAGGCGAATTAGTTTTCTCACTGCCTAAAATAAGAAATGATGAATTTGGTACACTGTTTTCCTGTGTCGGTGATATGCAAAAATCGCTAACATCCACCATTCTTACCGTAAAAAAAGAGACATTAGAAATAAAACGAGGTGCTGCTGAAATTGCATCAGCTCATCAAGAACTGTCTTCTCGAACTGAAGAGCAATCAAGTGCTTTACAACAAACTGCAGCGAGTATGGAAGAAATAAAAACCGCTGTCGCAAATAATACTGAAAATACCATGGAAGCAAATAACATCATTAATCAATCTAATGATGTTGTGACAGATGGCGCCACGGTGATGCAGGAGGCAATTTTGTCAATGAAGAAAATTGAACAGGGTGCCGTTAAAGTGGGTGAAATTAACGAGGTAATTAATAATATTGCCAGTCAAACCAATATCTTGGCACTAAATGCGGCAGTTGAAGCTGCTCGTGCAGGAGAACAAGGACGCGGTTTTAAAGTGGTTGCCGTTGAGGTACGAAATCTTGCTGCAAAAAGTGCAGATGCAGCAAAAGAAATAAGCCAGATACTGAAAGAATCGATTGAAGATATGGCGAATGGTACGAAATGGGTGAATAAAACCGGTGAGCATATGCAAGAAATAGTCTCTTCTATTACAAAAGTTAACAAGATAATGCAGGGTATAAGTCTTGCTTCAGAAGAGCAACGCATTGGTATTGAACAAATTGCGGTGGCAATTAATCAGATGGATACCGTTGTACAGCAAAATGCTTCTTTAGTGGATCAAGGTGCATCTTCAACGATGGTGTTAGATGAAAAAGCGCAGATGTTAATGGATAATGTGGCCGTTTTTCAAATTGAAGAACAAGCATTATAACGATAAAAAACTCACTCTGAATTAACGTATCAGAGTGGGTTTTTATTCTATTCAGGCAAACAGAACAAGGGATTAATAATATTCAATCATAAAGGTTGCAGCACCGTTGGCAACACCCGAAGATAAGCGGTCATCCACACGAATATAACGTGCACGTAATGGAATACTTACAGTACCTGCTTTTTCTGTGATGGGTTGTGCGAAGGCAGTTGGCATATTAAATTTAACAAAATCTTCGCCTGTTGCTCCAAATGCAAGTTGTATCCCGACACCTTTAGCCGCCCCCGGTACATCGTTTACTTCAAAAGTGCCAGGGTACTCAATAATGGGGGGATTGACGGGCTTAATGGTCACTCTTAGTTCGTTTGGATCGCGATCTGGGAATGTTTGGCCCACTTCAGTGGTAAGTACCTCTCCTTTGCCACCAGAGTAATAACCTCTAAAGGCAGGGCAATTGTATAAATTAATATCAGAATTTATCCATTTGGTTGAACTGCCTTTTGCAGGTAAGGCCGATGTTTCATGTTTGCCTAATTCCACAGTGTAGTCTTGTGTTTTACAACTTGTAGCGGTGACACTAACAGAACCTGTAATATTCATATATGCGGATATAAAAGGAAATTCTTCTGCTAGAACCTTATCTTTTTCGGGATAATTAACATCAAGTTGCATTCTTGCAATATTGCTTAAATCAAATGTACCCGGCTGAATAGGGCCTAATTTAATTAAAGAATAATTGAGTACTGGGCGTGCCCAATAAGTAATAGATTCACGTTGGCCTTCAATAAGTTCACGTTGCCCTTCCCAAGAGAGTTGAGGAATATTAGGACGTAGCGATTTATTTCGATCGTTATTTGTATAAAATACAATACCAAGACCTGGGTTATTGGTTTTATAGACATTAGGAGGAATACCTGCGCCAACAGCGGGTGTTCCTGCTGTACTTAATAATTTTATCTCTTGGCGCTCTAAAAAGTAATAGTATCCTAATCCTGTTGAAGGCACATTAAACCTACAAGAATAGTTGTGTGTAATGTTATTAAAATTAATTCGACCATGATAAACAACCGAACCTACTGGCATATCAGCACCAACATGAATTGCGCTACCAATGGGTATAGTATGATCCAATGGGGCTGCAATAACTTGACACTTGACAGTCTGTTGTGCCATTACCTCCGCAACAGGAAAAAGTAGAAGCATTAAGGCTAATGAGTTTTTAATAATAGACTTCATACTTTATTCTCCACAGACACTGGTAAGTTGAACAAAACTACTTGGATTATCTTTATCTTGTGCTGGCGCATTATAATTAATGATACATTGCTGTATTTCACCCGGTCCCCATTTCACAATTAAGCGACCTGACGCGTTTTCAACTCGGGCGTAGAGAAGTCCTCCCTGACCTATACTACCCACTTCATTGTTCTGTTCATCGTAGGCGACGCTACCAAATGGAATGGCGCCGTTATTACGTTGGATTGTAATTAACAGAGGGATACCTGTATTGGTTTTAAATTCCACCTTCGTGATCGCACCTTCAAATGGTGCAATGCGGGCTTGTGTATTTTGTAATTCAACGTTAGTTGACATCCCTTTCGGGTTAATCGAAATATCATTCATTTGGTATGGTGTTAAATAAGGGACAGCAGCATGACCAAAGCCATCAATTTCAATACCTGGGTAGCCACTGACTCTTGCCCCTTTAGCACCATTTGCTTCAACAATGGCGAAAGTATCACCTTGATAAGGCGATGCAACGACACCACCAGACCAACCAATTAACGAACCACTCATACCGATTGAGGCATTTTGATAATGTTCACCTACGCCATAGTTTGCGGCTAAGTTAGTATAATTTGTTCTCGCATTACCATTAAGGGTCATACTTGAACCAACACCATGGTTGGTATTCATTGCTGTAACACCATAGCTGTAACGATTATCTTCACCCGCAGAGCCAGAAATACCAATACGCTCACCAACATTACCTCGTCCATCACGAGTTAACGCTGCGGTTAAGGTTGGCATATGGTCAACACTTAAATCGTAAAGTGGTAATGTAAAATTCATTTCAACGGATGTCTCTTTTTTGCCATCAGCATTACGTGCTTGACCTACGTTGATACCATAAGAGAGGCGCTTCCAACGGTTGTTATAACCCATTTGATATTGCAAATCGGTCGTATCGTTATTCCAATAGTTTTGCGTAAAACCACTGACGTAGAAATTACCCCAGCCTTCAGGTAACCCCTGATCTATAGTGACGTTAAAACGGCTTTTTGGGCGCCAGATATTATTGATACTTCTCCCATGACGCTCTTCATTGATAGCCTGAACCGCTGACATATAGTCATAGAAGTGTTCAGAGTTAAACTTATAGGCGGCAATAGTCAGGTTACTGTTGGTATCTTGAATATACTTGCTGTAACTGACTTGATAACTTTGGCCGCTATTGACAGCAGAATCAGTGCTATTTAAATGCAGACGAGCTTGGGTCACGTCTGCAGAAAAAGCGCCTAATGGTGTACTTAATGCCATACCCACTTGGATAGCATAATAGTCAGCCCCTGTACCTTGTACTCCTGCATATCCGGTGACAAGGTTGGTTAAGCCTCGGCGATAAGTGGCTTGGTATAATGTAGGATCATATTCTACTGAAGTTGAATTTAAATGCCCCGCAGCAACGGTATAGTTGTGTTGACCTGGGCGCAGTAATTGTACCACTGAAGCATAATAGACTCTGAAATGCTGTTCTGAGCCATCCGCTTCTTGTATGGTGACATCTAAGTTACCGCCATAGCCTGAAGGGTAGAGGTCATCAATCTCAAATGCACCCGGTGGTACAACGGTTTCGTGGATGATATGACCATCTTGGCGAATAATAACGCGGGCGTTTGTTTTTGCTACACCACGGATAGTCGGCGCAAAGCCACGTTGAGAATCAGGTAACATCTTATCATCACTAAAAAGCTGAATACCTCTTAATGGTTGAGAATCAAATAGTTGCCCTTTAGTGAGCATATCACCCACTTGTACTACGCCTTGAATAGTGGTGATAATACGTTGTAAATAGTTATAAGTAGAAGTGTAGTCGTGACCCGTTTGTTCATTCCATGAATAGTTACCAGTATGATGATAACTCCAAGCCCCTAAATTTAAGGTTCCGGTGATCCCTGCAAATGCGGATTTATACTCTTTCCCATTATTACGGGACATAAAATAGTTACCGTTATAGCCTAGTAGCAATGCATTGATACCACGATCCCAAAGTGATGGGCTAACATAACCACGGGGTTTATATCCCACTAATATTTGTGGAACATCAATATTTAAACGTTGTATAGAGTGATCGTACTTAACACTACTTGAAGGAATAAATTTTGCTAATTCAATACACTCATGAAGCTCTAGTGCACTTTTTAATAATGGTGGGGTTTTCTCATCCTTGAGACCGACTAAATCAATGATGTCTTTAGTTAAACACGCTTCGACTTCACGATTTGCCATTTCCCTAAATGTGATAGACTCTAATCCAACAAAGTGTTTATTAACATAGAGTTCGACATTCCATGTGCCGGGTAATATTGCATCAGCTTTGTCAAAACGGCTAATATCAATATCACCTTGAGCGGTGTTCATAAAAATCGGGTTAAATGACGTTGAATTATTACCATTAGATATAGGTGCTGATGGCAGGTCATTATCATTTGGGGATAAAGTTGCAGATAATGAGCTATTACCATTAGACAGCCATTTATTATTTTCAGTGACTGTTATATTTTCTGCATAGGTATAAGGAGCGACTAAAAAAGTCACACCAGCAGATATTATAATAGTTTTTAAAATATAACTGCTCATTTTAATATTCCCGTATTTTTAGAAAACACCTAGAAAACTACAGTGTGGTTTCAACCATTTTCATTGCGCCCCAATCGTTTACATACCTGTAAACAATTTTGCTTCCTGAAGACGCATTGACTCCATTTGGAATTGAAAAGTCATGACTGCCAAGTGGTGGTACTACTTCACCATCAATCGGATTTTTTTCATTATTGGATAGCGTGATAGAAACTAAAGAGACATAATAAGGAGAATTGTTTATCGCCTTTAACTTATTATTAATAACTGAGAATGACAGATTTTCTGCACCTTTTATTGCGTCTGCTTTATCTCTTAATGCATAAGGCCTATAAAATAGTTTTATTCTAGAGCGATAAGCGATTTGTAATTTATTATCTATTTTATCACTTGCATTAGGCGGTATTTCTAATACGTTTAGCCAATAAATAGATTCTCTATCTTTAGGTAATTGCATGCTGCCAGTATAATTAATTCTCAATGTTTGAGATTTAGTCGGTTCAACACGAAATACAGGAGGACTTAAAACAAAAGGAACCTGAATATTTTCAGGTGCGGCATCCACATCACCTGTATCAATCCAGTTTTGAATAAGAACAGGTAATTTCCCTTCATTCGATACTTTAATAGTGACTTCTTTTTCATTTTCAACATAAATAACGCGAGTGCCACTAATAACAACACCGGCATTAACCCATGCGGGAATAATTAATAATAAACTAATAAAAAAGCTTTTAATTAATTTAGGGGTTATCATATTTATCTTTATTCCATTAATAAAAAGCAAATAGGGAGGAGAATTCCTCCCTATTTATTTCGATTATTTATACTGCAGAGTATAAACAACGCTACTTGTTACTTTACCAGCCTCTGTTTGACCCATTGCGTAGTATTCTACAGCGTATGGTAGAGTTGCTTTTTCAGCAGTAATTGCATAGTAAGTAGTATCATTTACTTGAGAAGTATTACCTACTTTAATTGCATTGAAGTTAGCACCATCTAACAGTTGTAATTGAACTTGTTTAGCACCTGTTGCCGCGATATCCATATTATTCAGACGACCAGAAGCTTGGTCTACAGTCATACCAGTTTCGAAGAATGCAGAAACAGTGCTATGACCCGCAGTGCCTACTTTACAATCAGACAGGTTCATATTAAATGCAGTACGACCAGTTACGTCACCTGCAGCTTGTAAAACATTAGTACTTACTGTTGGTAAAGTAATCGTTGCATCTGCACCTTGGCCTTCGATGTCAACTTTACATGTTGTATCAGTTAATTCACCATTAAAAGTGATAGTACCAGTATTATCAGCAGCGATAGCATTGCCAGCCATTAGACCAAATGCCATAGCTAAAGATGCACCAATGATAGATTTTTTCATTCTAAAGTCCTTTGTTTTATATTAGATAACTACATTTAATAAATAACTAAATATTAAAGTTAATATTTAGAAATTCATTTTATGACTCGCTATTAGAGTAAAATAAATATAAGCATTCCATGGCTGATAAAAGCTTTAATTAAAAAGATTTTTATTTTCCTAATATTATCTATTATTGACTAGTAATAGTTTTGTCATGTGTTAACACCCCTACCTTCATAAAGCTAATAGCTCATGAAAATAAAACATCTTTAAATATTTTATTTTCATGATTAATTATTGGTAGGGATATTTACATAAGTTTTATTTTTTATTAGTTTAGTTGGTTAATAATGTTACCACTAAACTCATAATCTCTTTTTTTTAGTTGTGTGTTGGTTACCTTTTCATTGTAATTACTTATTACTTCACGATTCAAATCATCCCATGATTTATCAAAAATAATAAGCAACTTATTTATTAAACTAAGAGACATACTATTTTTTCCATTTTCATAGCGAGAAATTTGTTGTTGGCTAACAGAGATTATTTTTGCCAGTTCACGACCTGATAATTTTTTCTCTTTTCTAACCTTTTTAAAAAAAAGGCCTACTTTAGTGTCTAGATCGTTCATAAAGTTAATTCCAATAACAGAAGGTCTAATATATAGAAGTCATCACATATTAAAATTAGTCATTTCATTGCGAATAACTATATTACACATAAATTATTGCGTAAAAACGGTTTACCCTATGCGATATCATTATGTAATAGGTGATACCTATCATGAGAGTAATTATTGTAAGGTTATACTTAAGATTTAGTAAGTGATAGATATATCAATATGTTAATAAAATTAATTTAAGTGAAAACTAATTTTGATACTCACTTTATGAGTTAGCGTTAGGTGAAAAATCTTGTTTGATAAGTTATATATTAATTTATATTTCATTTTCAGTCTTTATAGGATGGATTGTACGAAAAGGCTAGGTAATGTAAGGAGATATTTTTTACTCGCAAAGCGGGTATTCATGAGAAAGGTAGAATGTAAGAATTCTCTGAATAAAATCAAAAATTGGGGTATATGATGAAAATAGATTATGTGTATTTATAAATAATTTATGAAAACCTTCTGTTGGGTAAATAAGAAGGAAATAAAAATTGATTTAAGTCAATAATTGCTGGGCTAAATATTCATATAAAGAAGAGTCGATTGTTTGATACTAAGAAAATACTTTTTTAAAAGTATTAATTGCAATGATGTTTGAGATGCTTTCTCTAAGGTTCGATTTATTCTTATATATGAAAACTAAAATAACTTGTACATTCTATTTTTCTTTTCTTTCTGAAAATAGCGATTATTTTTCATTAATAATATCCTAAGTATTTATACCTTGCCGCGATTTTTTAGAAGCTATTTATCTCTAATTTGTGGATTAGATTGTAAAAATACTTAAGATGTTTTAATCATTAGGTGATAATTATCATTTAATCGTGTGTGTGAAATATTTGCTGTATTTTATTTAAATGAAAATCTTGTCTAAAAAACAATCACCCAATAACACTGAAATATTATTTCATATTGGTATATCATCTAGATTAAGATGTAAAAAGAAGAAGAAAAAACTAATTGCTATCATTGATTGAGAACCTAATTAAGCATTTGTATTGATAATTCTGATTAATAAGTAAATAAAATCTATTTCGTGCCGATAAATGAGTACATTTGTATTATTTAATTACCGGGGTGGATTATTTCATGAGTATTGAAAGATCAGCTAAAGTAGGTTCTATCATACTATTAGCCATTTTCTTATTATCATCAGTATTGTCGTCATTTTTTATTTATCGTATGCAGGAAAATTTTGCTTCATTGGATTCATTAAATACTAGGTTAAATAGTGTTCAAGAAGCGAGATATGAACTAGCAACTATTCGTTCTCACGTTAACTATTTAATGTTATTGAAAACGATGACGGAAGAGAATAAGCAAGAAACTATAAAATCGATTGTGACTGAAGCGAAAGCGCTTGCAACAAAATCAAAAGCAACGATCACACATTGGGTTGAGGTTAAGAAAATTAGCCCTGATGCTCAACGAAATTCAGAACAGCTATCGGTCTTATTCTATTACTTGCTTGATGAATTAATGGCACCAATTGATACCTTAAATTATACAGAAACAAATCTTTCTGATGATTTCACTCGTCTTTCTGATCTTTTTGAGGAATATTTGATTATCACAAAAGGTGTCAATGACGATATCAAAGCAGAACAAGCTTGGATGGTACAGCTTTCTATTTATACAACGATCATTGCACTTATCGTTATCCTTGCTCTTCTTTATGTAGTTATTCGATGGATAAATAAAACGTTTATCTTTAATTTGAATACTCTATCAGCTATTTTGCAGAAAGTGGGAGAGGGGGATTTAAGTTTCAATCTACCTAAGAAACGAAATGATGAGTTTGGTACATTATTTTCTAATGTTGGAAATATGCAAACAGCACTTACATCGACTATTCAACTTGTTAAAGAAGAAGCGTTAGAGATCAAAAAGGGTTCGGCAGAGATTGCTTCTGGCAACCAAGATCTCTCTTCTCGTACTGAGGAGCAAGCAAGCGCTCTACAACAAACAGCTGCGAGTATGGAAGAGATAAAAATTGCTGTTGTTAATAATACGGATAATGCGATTTTAGCAAACTCTATAACAGCAGAAACTCGTGATTTAGCGATTGATGGTTCTAATATCATGAATGATGCAATTAGTTCGATGAAAAAGATCGAAGTAGGCACATTAAAAGTTGCTGAAATCAATGATGTAGTTAATAACATTGCAAGCCAAACGAATATTCTAGCATTAAACGCCGCGGTTGAAGCAGCACGTGCCGGTGAGCAAGGTCGCGGATTTACTGTTGTTGCAACTGAAGTGAGAAATTTAGCCGCAAGAAGTGCGGATGCTGCGCGTGAAATTAACCAAATCATCAGGGAGTCCGTTGCTGATGTGGCTCATGGCCGTGAATTAGTGAATAAAACGGGTGAGCATATGCAGGACATCGTTTCTTCTATTACTAAAGTCAGTGATATTATGCAGGGGATTAGTATTGCATCAGAAGAGCAAAAAGTGGGCATTGAACAGATAGCTGTAGCCATTAACCAAATGGATTCAGTTGTTCAGCAAAATGCGGCTTTAGTTGAACAGGGTGCGACTTCTACGATGATTTTAGATGAGAAAGCACAAAACTTAACAGATAAAGTGTCAGTCTTTAAAATTAAAGAACAATATTAATCTGTTAGATTAGTCAGTTGATATTATATTTAAAACGAGCTCACTTTAATGACAATATTAAGGTGAGCTTTTATTTCGATAAATGGAAATGAAATAGAATAATTTTATCTAGTTGTTAACTATATTAGTAATTATTTTAAAACTAACTACTGGTGTAATGTATAGATGATTTTAAATATATTTCTTTAGGAGCTCTGGTTTTGAGGATTAAGTAATGAGTTATTACAGTAGTCGGTGGTATAACTCATCACTTAAGTAAAGTGAGTGCATATAAAGCTATTATATTGACACGAGAATTACTGGCTTAAATAGAGTTTTATGTATAGTGAATTTGTTGGTTTGATATGAGATAAAAATATTTGATAGGGCAAAAAAGGGGCCATGATCTATAAAAACAAAAAAGCCACTTACTAAGAAGTGGCTTAATGTGCTGATTTAACAGCTAAAAATTGGTGGCCCCTACTGGACTTGAACCAGTGACCAAGCGATTATGAGTCGCCTGCTCTAACCAACTGAGCTAAGGGGCCTTAATGGAGTGAGATTATACGTGCCATTTGACACTAGGTCTAGCCTTTGAATGACTGTATGCGCAATTTATACTCAATCTAAACAATAAAAAGATAAAATAGAGAATAACTGTGATATCAATAACCTAGTGTAAGAATTGAGAGGTAAGCCTAGGTAGATGCGTAATATTATAAATAAATAGGCTATTTTTTATAAATGTACATTGTAGAAAATGGTTGTTGAGAAACTCTGAACAATAACCTTCAAACTAGAGATAGATCCGTGATTGGCCGATAAAAAAACGCCTGTGAATATCACAGGCGTTTGTTATAACGTAAATTGAGAGAAAGCTAATTACTCGTCAAGGAAGCTACGTAATACTTCAGAGCGACTTGGGTGGCGTAATTTACGCAGTGCCTTCGCTTCAATCTGACGAATACGTTCACGGGTAACATCAAACTGTTTACCCACTTCTTCCAAGGTATGGTCTGTATTCATATCGATACCAAAACGCATACGCAGGACTTTCGCTTCACGTAATGTTAAACCAGCTAACACTTCGTGCGTTGCTGAACGTAAGCTTTCTGATGTTGCAGAATCCAAAGGTAGCTCGAGAGTTGTATCCTCGATAAAATCACCTAAATGTGAATCTTCATCGTCACCGATTGGGGTTTCCATGGAGATTGGTTCTTTAGCGATTTTCAGTACCTTACGGATTTTATCTTCAGGCATCAGCATGCGTTCAGCAAGCTCTTCTGGTGAAGGCTCACGTCCCATCTCTTGCAACATTTGGCGAGAGATGCGGTTTAGCTTATTAATCGTTTCAATCATGTGAACAGGGATACGAATTGTACGTGCCTGATCAGCGATTGAACGAGTAATTGCTTGGCGGATCCACCATGTTGCGTAAGTTGAGAATTTATAACCACGACGGTATTCAAATTTATCAACCGCTTTCATCAGACCGATATTCCCTTCTTGGATCAAATCAAGGAACTGTAAGCCACGGTTGGTATATTTTTTAGCGATAGAGATAACTAAACGTAAGTTTGCTTCGACCATCTCTTTTTTCGCACGACGTGCTTTTGCTTCACCGATAGACATACGACGGTTAATGTCTTTAACCTGTTCGATTGTCAGACCAGTTTCAACTTCAATTTGTTGCAGTTTTTGCAAGCTGCGTTGTACTTCTTCTTCAATACCTGCCAGTTTTTCAGACCAAGGTTTATTCATTGCACGAGCAGCAGTGAACCATGTGTCATTGGTTTCGTTACCTGTAAACAGCGTAATGAAGTTTTTCTTAGGCATCTTAACTTGATCAACACAAAGACGCATGATGTGACGTTCTTGAGCACGAACTCTGTCCATCATGTCACGCATGTTGTTAACCAGATAATCAAACTGTTTCGGAACTAAACGGAACTGTTTGAAAATTTCAGATAACAATAAGATCTCAAGTTCTGTATCTTTGTGATTACGACCTTTGGCCTTGATAGTCTGGCGAGTTTTCTCGTATTGTTCACGAAGCTCAGTAAATTTTTGGCGAGCTAATTCAGGATCGATGCTGTTATCATCATCGCTATCGCTGTCATTATCGCCATCTTCATCTTCGTCTTCATCTTCGTCTTCAGCATCGTCAACTTCATCATCACTTTTGCCTAAATTGACCACTTCACTCTCTGCCACTTCTTCGGCATTTGGATCAATAAACGCAGTAATTAAGTCAGAAAGACGTGCTTCACCAGCTTCAACGCGATCGTATTGTTCAAGAAGATAAGTAATTGCTTCTGGATATTCAGCAACAGAGCATTGAACCTGGTTAATACCATCTTCAATACGTTTTGCGATATCAATTTCACCTTCCCGGGTAAGCAATTCAACCGTACCCATTTCACGCATATACATACGCACAGGATCGGTTGTACGGCCAATCTCAGATTCTACACTAGAAAGTACCTGAGCCGCGGCTTCTGCCGCATCATCATCAGTGTCATTTGAATTTTCTGCCAGCATCAGATCATCGGCGTCAGGTGCTTCTTCCATAACCTGAATGCCCATGTCGTTAATCATCTGGATGATGTCTTCGATTTGATCTGAATCGACGATATCTTCCGGCAGATGGTCATTGACCTCAGCATAGGTCAGGTAGCCTTGCTCCTTACCTTTAGTAACAAGTAGCTTCAGCTGTGACTGCGGGTTTTGCTCCATAAGACGGTATCCACACTTCAAAGTAATTTGGGTTGGTGTCGGTCGGCGATAACTGTTCAGCCAACAATAACTACGGAGGGGCATTTTCATTGTCGATTGCTACGGTCCCCTCAGCGTAGCAAATGTAGGTTTTTAGTACCTACCGATAGCGGCAATTAAGCCGTGTTTTTAATCTTAATTCTGTATTTACTTTTTAACGCGTGCCTGTATTATCAACTGGACTTCTTCGCGTTCATTTTGCGTTAGGCCTTCTGTTCTCTCTTTTGCAATAAGGGCGTTTAAACGTTCGTCCATTGCAGTTAAAAAAAGATGATCTAACGTATCTGTAAAGGTTTTCTCTGCAATCTCATCTATATCTATATCGTTCCACATTGCCAGTTTTTCAAGCTGTTTACCGAATTTATTCTCTCTGTAGAGTTCGATAATCTGTCCTGTATTAAGGCCAGGTTGTGCTTGGCAAACGGAAACTAATTCAATAAAAAGCGATAAACCTGCAATTTTTTCAGTATTTAATCCCTCGAGAGGGGGCACTAATTTAGAAAATTCTGGATTTTGTATCAATAGGGCAATTAATACACGCATTGGTGTGGTGCGTAATTTTATCGGTTGATACGAAGATCCGTGATTCACCGATGCTCTACCAAATAAGCGATCCATTTGCTCAATATCGGGATTTCCCGTTAAGCTACCAAGCTCTCTTAATAAATATAGACGCAAAGTCTCACTTGGGATCTTATCTATTAATGGTCGAGCTAAACTGTATAACTTACCATTGCCTTCTTGAGTACTCAGATCCACCTGAGGAACGAGCGAATCAAATAGAAATTCTGATAATGAATGTGATTGTTCCATACGTTTTTCAAAGGATTCTTTACCTTCACGACGCACCAATGAATCAGGGTCATCACCTTCAGGTAAAAACATAAAACGTAAAGAACGGCCATCATTTAAAAAAGGAAGTGCAGTTTCTAGTGCTCGCCAAGCGGCATCTCGTCCTGCTCTATCTCCATCATAGCAGCAAATAATGTTATCCGTTGTTCTAAAGAGCAACTGAATATGTTCTGCTGTTGTGGAGGTTCCTAATGAGGCAACGGCATAATCAATACCAAACTGCGCTAATGCCACAACATCCATATAACCTTCAACAACTAATAGCTTTGTAACGTTATTATTAGATTGTTGTGCTTCATAAAGACCGTAAAGTTGGCGTCCTTTATGGAAAATTTCTGTTTCTGGTGAGTTTAAGTATTTCGGTAAATCATCACCGAGAACTCGTCCACCGAAGGCAATAACACGACCACGCCTATCTCTAATCGGAAACATAACACGTTGGCGAAAACGGTCATAAGTTCGACCATTATCATTGGTTATTACCATGCCTGCTTCAAGAAGTAGGGCTTTATTATCGGCATTTTGACCAAACCGCTTTAGGACATTATCCCAACCAGTAGGAACAAACCCAATAGAAAAACGACTAATAATATCTTCACTAAGACCACGATGCGAAAGGTAATTTCTAGCTTCCTGAGCATCAGGCTTATTGAGAGCACTACTATAATATTGGTTCAACTTCTCCATCACTTGATAGAGATTTTGTCTTATATGTCGTTCAATTGGGCTACTACCCGTTCCTGATTCATAAGGAACTTCTAGCCCATGCATTGCTGCTAACTCTTCAATGGTTTCGACAAAATCGAGTCTGTCGTAATTCATTAAAAAATCAATAGCATTGCCATGCGCGCCGCAACCAAAACAGTGATAAAACTGTTTGTCGCTATTTACTGTGAAAGAGGGCGTTTTTTCATTATGAAACGGACAACACGCTGAATGATTTTTGCCTTGTTTTTTTAACGGCACGCGAGCGTCGATAAGATCGATGATATCGGTTCGAGCTAGCAAATCATTAATAAATGAACGTGGAATTCGTCCAGCCATAAGCCCTTTTACGCCTGTTGTTGAACGAGAATAAGCCGCGCTCTCATAAGAAAGCACGGCCTTTAACTGCGACTACAGTGTCTGCATATGTTGCGGGGTAAGCCGCAAAATATTAGTACAGACGAGTACGACGTGCGTTTTCGCGAGCTAATTTTTTAGCGTGACGTTTTACTGCTGATGCTTTAGCGCGTTTACGCTCAGTCGTTGGTTTTTCATAAAACTCACGACGACGTACTTCTGCTAATACGCCTGCTTTTTCACAAGAGCGTTTGAAACGACGAAGAGCAACGTCAAATGGCTCGTTTTCACGTACTTTGATTACCGGCATGTGCCTCTCACCTCAATAGAAATCGGTTTGCGCTGGCGTTATTTAAGCCAGCCGACATTTAAAATGGTGCGGAATTTTACTTCAAAGCAGGGCACTTTGTAAAGAGATGCACAAAATTGAAACGCAAACTCCCGCTTTTGTGTCTTTTTAATAAGCACAAAAAGCAAAAGTCGCTAACCACACATTTAAATCACTTAAAATAGGTGAATAATTATAGACCAGAAAAAGGAATTTGTCACATGCTGGTATGTAAAAGATGTTGCGAAGGCGTATAAAATCACCGAAATAATGATACAATCGGTTCATTACGCGAGTTAGCGAAGAAGAATTTGGAAGCGTTATGCGAGTTTTAGGTATTGAAACATCTTGCGATGAAACCGGTATCGCAATTTATGATGATAAAGCCGGGCTATTAGCAAATCAACTTTATAGTCAAATTAAGCTGCACGCTGATTATGGTGGAGTCGTGCCTGAGCTTGCTTCACGGGATCATATCCGTAAAACAGTGCCTCTTATCCAAGCCGCACTAAAAGAAGCAAATTTAACGGCAAAAGATATTGATGCTGTTGCTTATACCGCAGGTCCTGGCCTTGTTGGTGCGTTATTGGTGGGAGCGACTATCGGACGTTCACTCGCTTTTGCGTGGGATGTTCCCGCTATTCCAGTGCACCATATGGAAGGTCATTTATTAGCGCCGATGCTTGAAGAAAAAACACCTGAATTTCCGTTTGTTGCCTTGTTGGTTTCTGGTGGTCATACACAATTAATTAGTGTGACAGGAATTGGTGAATACACCTTATTAGGTGAATCTATTGATGATGCAGCGGGTGAAGCTTTTGATAAAACAGCTAAGTTACTGGGATTAGATTATCCAGGGGGGCCTGTATTATCAAAAATGGCGCAACAAGGTACAGAAGGGCGATTTATTTTCCCTCGCCCAATGACAGACCGGCCTGGGCTTGATTTTAGTTTCTCGGGCTTGAAAACCTTTGCTGCTAATACCATTCGTCAAAATGATGATTCAGACCAAACTCGTGCGGATATTGCTCGTGCGTTTGAGGATGCTGTTGTTGATACTTTGGCGATAAAATGTCGTAGAGCTTTAGAACAAACAGGCTTTAAACGTTTAGTGATGGCGGGTGGTGTAAGTGCTAATCGTACATTACGAGCTAAAATGGAAGCGGTTATGAAACAATTAGGTGGTGAGGTTTTCTATGCTCGCCCCGAATTGTGTACCGATAATGGTGCAATGATCGCATTAGCGGGCATGATCCGTTTTAAAGGTGGTACAGAAGGCCCATTAAGTGTAACCGTAAGACCTCGCTGGCCTTTAGCTGAGTTGCCTGCACTGGAAAATAAATAGTGTATCAGTATCAGTATCAGTATCAGTATCAGTAAAAGAAAAGCCACTGTTGTGAACTGACCCCAGTTTATTGAAGTGGCTTTTTTGTGTCATTTACTTTTAAGACTGAGTGAAATTAATCTTCTTTTTCTTGCTCTTTAGCTTCTTGAATGATCTCTTTTTCTGTTTTCTCAGTTTTTTTCTTCAGCTTATGCCAAATCCGACTTTCTTGACCACGCCATAAACGTTGAATATTGTCGTGATGACGGTAAAGTACCAGACATGATAGTAAAGCAACGGGATAAGTGAATTCTGGCTTAAACCACCAAACATAAAAAGGGGCGAGCAATGCGCTGATAATGGCGCCAAGCGATGAATAGCCACTGAGTAATACGGTGAGTAACCAAGTTCCAGCAATAAGACCACTTAAATCCCAACCAATAGCGGCGATAGCACCAAAGGCAGTTGCAACACCTTTACCACCCTTAAAGTGGAAGAAGACTGGGTAGATATGCCCAAGGCAAGCCGCTATGGCAACAATGCCGAGGTAAAAAGGAGGCACATTTAAGTAATAGGCGAGCCAAACAGGGATCATCCCTTTTAGTACGTCACAGATAAGAACTGCCGCGGCGGCTGCTTTCCCACCAATACGTAGGACGTTGGTCGCTCCGGGATTGCCAGAGCCAGATTTTCTTGGATCGGGTAATCTTGCCAATCGGCAAATCAATATCGCGCTGGAGATTGAGCCGCACAAGTAGGCGAAGATGATCATTCCAAGTGCGTTAGCACTCATTTGTATTCTCCAATGTTTATGTAAGTTCGTTAGACATGTATGGATAATACGCATATTTCATCGGAAGTGGTATCCGATGAGCAGAAAAAATAAGAGATGACGTGATGGATATCGTATTTATTGAGCAATTATCAGTAATAACCACAATCGGTGTTTATGATTGGGAAAAAAACATAAAACAAAAATTAGTGTTCGATATCGAAATGGAATGGGATAACAAACGCGCATCCCAAACCGATGATGTTGCTCATTGTTTAGATTATGCCAGTGTTAGTCAGGCGATAATTGAGTACGTTGAGACTCGACGTTTTGAGTTAGTTGAACGAGTAGCGGAAGAGGTGGCACAGCTACTGATTACTCAGTTTGCTGTACCTAGAGTCAAAATTAAATTAGCCAAGCCAGGTGCAGTAGCACAAGCAAAAAGTGTGGGTGTGATTATTGAGCGTAAAGCTTAATTATTCGTTCTCTAGAGTAAGTCGCGATTTCCATTTTATAATCGCGACTTCTCGTTGTTTTGTTAACGCCTCTCGTATTGCACTGCCTTTTAATCCACTTTCAATTATTGGCTTTATATCTACATTATTTGCTATCGCAAAAGCTTGGCAAAGAAAAGAACGTTGTGGATAAGCTAAGTTTTCTAACCCTAGACGTCCTCTAGCATCCGCTTCACTGACTATCGCTAATTGTTCGACACGTTCAGGTTTTCGCCATGCATCAATGGCATCAAATAAGCGGATAATTTTAGAAGGGCGCATTCTATCGATACGATGGATATGATCGTGATATCTTGCTGTTAAACGAGCCAAATCACGAATGTGATTTGGAATACGATATCGTTGACATAATGCCTCAACTAAAGGTATGCCAGCAGGGCCATGCCCGTGATGATGAGGCCATTTTTCAGGTGGAGTTGTTCCTTTTCCTAGATCATGGCATAAGGCACTAAAACGCACTGCAATATCATCTGTTAATTGACTGGCGATATTAAGCACCATCATGGTGTGAACGCCTGTATCAATTTCGGGATGCCATTTTTCAGGGGCAGGTATGCCAAATAAGGCATCAATTTCGGGGAAAAGAACCTTTAAAGCACCGCACTGGCGTAAAACTTCAAAGTAAACTTGAGGAGCGTGGCTCTCAAGTGCTTTTTCAGTCTCTTTCCAAACGCGTTCTGCCGTTAGTGCGTTTAGTTCTCCACTTTGCGCCATTACTTTCATTAACTGTAACGTTTCTGGTGCTACGCTAAAACCTAAAGGCGCAAATCGAGCGGCAAATCGTGCAACACGTAGAACTCTTAAGGGATCTTCTGAAAATGCGTCAGAGACATGGCGAAGTAATCTTGCATTGATGTCATCTATGCCGTGGTAAGGATCGATATATTCGCTATCGGCAGAATAAGCAATAGCGTTTATGGTGAGATCACGACGGGCTAAATCATCTTCTAAGGTAACATCTGGTGCGGCGTAGCAGGTAAATCCCGTGTAGCCAGAACCTGATTTTCTTTCCGTACGTGCAAGGGCATATTCTTCATGTGTTTCAGGATGAAGAAAAACGGGAAAATCTTTGCCAACTTGTTGATAGCCTTGTTGTAACAGTTCTTCGGGTGTTGCGCCAACAACAACCCAATCTCTATCTTTTACAGGTATCTGTAATAATTGGTCACGCACAGCGCCACCAACAAGGTATATTTCCACGGGATCATGATTCCTTTTGGCTGAATATTAGTTCATCCAACGATCGTTGCGTTTACGACGACGAGGAATGATATGCGGAAGGATCAGACCAAAAATAAGACCCGCACCAGCAACACCACCACCATACATAAACCACTGCAAGATGATGTCACGTTGTCGGTCATCTAACTGTTGATTAGCAAAATCGAGTTTTTTCTCAGCAACAGCAAGTTTTGTTCTCATCTGCTCATTTTCTTTTTTCAAACCATTGATTATGTCATCGCTGTTTGAGACTTTGTTTTGCATATCTATAGTACGTTGATTCCAGCTTTGGTCGATATTCGCTAGTTTATCACGTAGTGTTTGGATCTCTTTTTCCATAGCAGGGATACGAGTGCGCATGCTTGGTTGGGCGCTTAGTTGGTTTTCTGGCAACCAGACAGTACGATCTTTATCGTCTTTAATCTGTACATAACCCGTTGCTGCATTACGAGAAAGTACAGTCACTGTTGAACCTGAATTTAAAGAGCCAACAATTCGGTACTGATTTCCTGGTCCACTATGCACATAAGTGGATAATTCATCGGAAACATAGCGAGTTTCTGCGTGTGAGCTTAGAGAAACACTTAAGCCAAGTAAGGAAATAAAAAGTAAGGGTAATTTTCGCATTATGTTTTCAACTTTTTTATCTATACAAGAGAATATTTTTACTGATACTAAAGAGTAAAGTTTGCGTAAGCAAATAGTAAACCAGAATGAGAACAGTCTTAACTGGTAGAATATAGGGATAATCTGCCTTTTATTCATTATTGTTATTAGGCTATCACTTGCTAAATAAAAATGCGTCAAATATTTTACTAATCAATTGATTTACTTAAGGGAAATAGAATGAGCCAATTAGAAACCGAACTCAAAATGAGTGCCATACCTGCCGCTATTCCTCATATTATTCAGCGCATTCTGACTCTACCACATCAGCATTCCATCCCTAAAAAGCTGACTAATCTTTACTTTGAGACTGCTGATAATCAGATCCGTCGTTGGGATATGGGATTACGTATTCGTGGTGTTGATGATCATTATGAAATGACGATTAAAACGGCAGGAAAAGTTGTTGCTGGCTTACATCAACGCCCAGAATATAACGTTGAACTAACACAACCTAAATTAGATTTAGCTCGCTTTCCTGCGGAAATCTGGCCAGAAAAAACAGATCTAGCTTTATTAGAATCTCAGCTTAATGTGTTGTTTCATACGGATTTTTATCGTGAAATCTGGCTTGTTGAGTATCAAGATAGTCAAATAGAAGTGGTATTAGATCAAGGCGTAATTCGTACTGAGCAATATGAATTACCGATCGAAGAGTTTGAGCTAGAACTTAAAAAAGGTAATGTGTCCGACGTTATTGCATTAGCAACGTATTTAGGTAAAAAAGGCGGATTACGTCTTGCCTCACGCAGTAAAGCTGCGCGTGGTTATTATTTGGCAAAAGATAAGCCTGCGTTATCGTTGAGTGTCGTGAATCTTTCTCCTAGTGATACAACGGCACAACAACTTACGAAATGGTTAAGTGCAATACAGGCATTAGAAGAAGCTATTTTTGCTAATCCCACATCGCCGACAATTACCATGCCTGCAATGTTGGCGTTATTTTCTGATTGGTGTAAAAAACAGTCTAATTTGCCAGAGCCGATGCAATATTCACTGAATGCAATTTCACCGTTAACATTTACAACCGCAACCGATTATTATCATGTTTTATGGTTAAACTTTAAGTTATCTTCTATGTCGTGGTTACTGTCTATTGCTTAATTTCCTGACAACGTGAGAGTCTATTTATGTCTGTTATCAATGTACTTCAATCATTGTGGGATAAAGCACAGTGTGGTTTTTCTTCTCAACTTAATGCGCTGGCACCTTTTAGTGAGCAAGAACAACAATTTCTTGCATTTAGTCCCTTTGCAACCGAGCATTTTCGGGTTAATCCTCAATGGTTGACTGATATCAGGCAAAATCCACCCACGGGTATCGAATGGCAGAGTTATGAAACTCAATTAGCAGCAATGTTAGTCAATGTTGATAATGAAGATGATGTTATGCGGATCTTGCGTCAATTTCGCCATCAACAATTAGTGCGCATTGCATGGTTACAATTTTTCCAATTAGGCGATATTCCTTGTGCACTAAAACATTTAAGTGTACTTGCTGAAACTCTAATTTGTGTCGCAAGAGACTCGCTTTATCAGCAATGTTGCCGACAATGGGGAACACCTTGTGATAGTGAAGGTAAACCACAACCATTTCTGATATTAGGTATGGGAAAATTAGGTGGATTTGAACTTAATTTTTCTTCTGATATCGACTTGATTTTTGCTTATCCTGAAAATGGATTTACCCAAGGTGGACGCCGAGAGCTTGATAATGCTCAATTCTTTACACGATTAGGCCAAAAACTGATTAAAGTACTTGATCAACATACTATTGATGGCTTCGTTTATCGTGTTGATATGCGATTGCGCCCATTTGGAGAAAGTGGGCCTTTGGTGATGAGCTTTGCTGCACTTGAAGATTATTATCAAGAGCAAGGGCGTGATTGGGAACGTTATGCCATGATCAAGGCTCGTGTTTTAGGTGCTGAAAAGAAAGAATACTGCCAAGTATTACGCCAAATGTTGCGTCCTTTTGTGTATCGCCGTTATATCGATTTTAGTGTTATTCAATCACTTCGTAATATGAAGTCGATGATAAGTCGTGAGGTTCGCCGTCGTGGCATGATTGATAACATAAAACTCGGTGCTGGTGGCATTCGTGAAATCGAATTTATTACACAAGTTTTTCAGTTAATTCGCGGTGGCAGAGAGCCTGAACTACAGAGTAACTCACTATTAACAGTATTAAAGGCGATCACAACGCTTGAATTATTAACAGAAAAAGAAACAGCGCAATTATCTGAAAGCTATCTCTTTCTTCGTCGGTTAGAAAACTTATTACAATCCATTGGTGATCAGCAGACGCAAACTTTACCAGATAATGAAGAGGATAAAGCACGACTCACTTTTGCAATGGGATATGATAATTGGGAAACGCTTTATCAAGAAATTAGCCACAAAATGCAGGCTGTTTCTATTATTTTCACGCAATTAATTGGTGAAGAAGATGAAAATGATGAAGAAGAGGATACCTCAGAGTTTAAACGTCTCTGGTTACTTGGGCGTTTGCCTGAAACTTCGTCATTACTTCATCAATCACTCACGGTTGAGTCATTGAATGCGATTAATCAGACATTACAAATATTTCGCCAAGATATCGGTAAGCGAACGATAGGACCAAGAGGGCGAGATGTTCTTGATACATTAATGCCAAAATTACTGGCTAAGATTTGCCAGCAACCTCAAACGTTAGTTACGTTACAACGAGTCACACCATTATTATTAAGCATTGTGAGTCGTACAACCTATTTAGAGTTGATGCAAGAGTCTGATGAAGTCCTCACTCATGTTATACGATTATGTGTAGCATCTCCGATGATAGCAGAACAGTTGGCACTTCACCCTTTACTGTTAGATGAATTACTTGATCCTAATTCACTCTATCAGCCACTACCTTTAGATGCGTATCGTGATGAATTACGTCAATATTTATTACGTGTACCAGAAGAAGATGAAGAGCAACGACTAGAAGCATTGCGCCAATTTAAACAAGCTCAACTGTTGCGTATTGCTGCGGAAGATATCACGGGGGTATTACCCGTGATGAAAGTTAGTGATCACTTAACGTATCTAGCGGAAGCCATCATTCATGCTGTTGTTCATCAAGCTTGGTCATATATGGTGAAGCGTTATGGTGAGCCTGAACATTTAGCCAATCGTGATGGCCTAGGTTTTTCGGTGATTGGATACGGTAAATTGGGGGGATGGGAATTAGGCTATAGCTCAGATTTAGACTTAGTGTTTTTATTAGACTGTCCAATGAATATCGTGACAACGGGAGCAAAACAGATTGATGCTCGTCAGTTTTATCTGCGCCTAGCTCAACGCATTATCCATTTATTTAGTACACGAACCTCTTCGGGCGTATTGTATGAAGTTGATGCACGTTTACGCCCTTCCGGTGAGTCAGGAATGTTAGTAAGTACGATCCAAGCTTTCGATGAATATCAGAAAAATGAAGCATGGACATGGGAACATCAAGCCTTAATTCGAGCTAGAATGATTTATGGTGATGAGCAACTACAACAGATGTTTTCTCGTATTCGCCACGAAACATTGTGCCTTTCTCGTGATGCCAACGTATTGCAACATGAAGTACGCGAAATGCGCCAAAAAATGGTGCAACATCTTGCACCAACACAAGCAGACAAGTTTGATTTAAAAAACTCATCGGGGGGGATTACCGATATTGAATTTATCGCTCAATATTTGGTATTGCGTTTTTCTCATCAATATCCTGCATTGACACGTTGGTCTGATAATGTGCGTATTTTTGAGTTAATGGCAAAATATCAAGTGATGGGTGAAGAAGAAGCTCAGGCTTTGACACATGCTTATGTCACATTACGTAATGAGTTACACCATCTTGCACTACAAGCGTTACCTGCGATTGTGGATAACAATTGTTTTATTGTAGAGCGAGAACACGTATTAAAAAGCAAGCAAAAGTGGCTTGGCGAGCAAGAATAAGTGTTTGTTAGCAGGAACGCTTATGAGTGTCTCTTTTTGCTTAACAAGTTATGGTATTATTTCGGCTTATTTTGAAAATAAATGTGGAGTATGGGATGAAAGTAACGCTGCCGGATTTTAATAAGGCCAATGTACTGGTTGTCGGTGACGTCATGTTAGACCGCTATTGGTATGGCCCTACAAGCCGTATTTCACCAGAAGCCCCAGTGCCAGTGGTCAAAGTAGATACCACAGAAGAGCGCCCCGGTGGTGCGGCAAACGTGGCAATGAATATTGCTTCTCTCGGTGCTAATTCACGTTTAGTGGGTTTAACGGGTATTGATGAAGCAGCCAAAGCATTGAGTAATACATTAAATCAGGTCAATGTACGCTGTGATTTTGTCTCTGTTGCGACACATCCAACCATTACAAAATTACGAGTGCTTTCACGTAATCAACAATTAATTCGTCTTGATTTTGAAGAAGGGTTTAGCAATGTTGATCCTCAGCCTATCTATGAACGTATTCAACAGGCGTTGCCTTCTATTGGCGCACTGATTTTATCAGATTACGCGAAAGGCGCACTTTCTCATGTTCAAGAAATGATCCAACTTGCAAAGAAAGCGGGTGTTCCTGTATTAATCGACCCTAAAGGGTGTGATTTTGAGCGTTATCGTGGAGCAACGTTATTAACGCCGAATATGTCAGAATTTGAACAAGTTGTCGGTGTTTGTAAAACCGATGATGATCTGGTGGAAAAAGGTACTCAATTAGTTCGAGATTTAGATCTTGATGCTTTACTGATCACTCGGTCTGAACGTGGAATGAGCCTTATTCGAGCGAATGAAGCGCCATTACATTTACCAACACAAGCCCAAGAAGTTTATGATGTTACTGGTGCGGGCGATACAGTAATAGGTGTATTAGCAACCTCTTTAGCAGCAGGTAAACCTTTAGGTGAAGCTTGCTTCCTTGCAAATGCAGCAGCTGGTGTTGTGGTGGGTAAATTAGGGACATCGACAGTATCACCTATTGAACTGGAAAATGCTATTCGTGGCCGTGCCGACAACGGTTTTGGTATAATGGAAGAAGAACAATTAAAACAAGCAGTTGAATTAGCACGTCAGCGCGGTGAGCGCATTGTGATGACTAATGGATGTTTTGATATTCTTCACGCAGGTCATGTCAGTTATTTAGCCAATGCACGTAAGTTAGGTGATCGCCTTATTGTTGCTGTAAATAGTGATGCCTCGACTAAGCGTTTAAAAGGTGAGACACGTCCTGTTAACCCATTAGAGCAGCGTATGACAGTGCTCGGAGCCTTAGGTGCAGTAGACTGGGTTGTTGCATTTGAGGAAGATACACCACAGCGCTTAATTGCCTCTGTCTTACCCGATATTTTAGTCAAGGGCGGGGATTACAAACCTGAAGATATCGCGGGTAGTAAAGAAGTTTGGGCGGCAGGCGGTGAAGTTAAAGTGCTGAATTTCGAAGACGGCATTTCGACAACGAACATTATTAATGCGATTAAAAAGAAATAGTGGCATAAATTAACGACTAAAAGCACTCTTTGGAGTGCTTTTTTTATAATAAAGAATCCAACTATTATAAATTTTTAATGATAATTTTATTAATGGTTATTGTTCTCTTTTTAAATGATACTCAACAATATAATCTTGAGTGTTTCTATACATAATTGAATAATTAATATAATCGCCCTGAGTGCTATATGATAATGTGCTGAGTCTTAATATTGGAATATTAGTTTCTATTTTTAATAATTGACAAATGTTGTTATCAGGCATAATAGGGTGAAAGGTCTCATAACTTCCTGATATCTTTATTTGGCAAACATTTTCAATAAAATCAAATTTAGACCCTTCTAAATGAGTTAAGGTTAAATTACTAAAATATTTAACAGGCATGTAACTGTCTTCAACAATAAGCGGTTTATTATCGACGTAACGTATTCGCCTTGAATAAAAAATACGTTCATTTGAATTGATACGTAATTTACTGGCAATAGATAAGGGACAGGGAATAACACGAAATTCTATGACTTCACTTTTTACATTATGACCTGTATTTGCCATTAATTCGACAAAGCCTTTTAGGCTAGCATTTTCATGATGGACATCTTTTTCTTTAATATAAGTCCCAGAGCCATGTTTTCGCTCTAATAATCCTGCGGTCACTAATAAATCTACTGCTTTACGTATTGTCATCCTCGATACGTTGTATTGTTGTGCTAATGATTTTTCTGCTGGTAAAGGGTCACCAATTTGATATCCAGCCGAATTTATTTGAATTCTTAGGCTTTTTGCAATGTCTTTGTAGATCATTTTTATACCTCTTTTTATTCTTAAAATCGGCTCTCCTTATTTAATTTATCTTAATCTAATCTTTTGATATATAGGATAATCATTTATACCTCTAAAATGTGAACGTTATCAAAAAATAAAAAGTGATCTGCTTTTTGACTAAAAATGAGATCACTTTGCCTGAAAGATTAGTATGAATCAGATCACGAATAACTCATTTCAGATGAGAGAATAAAGAGAAAAGAATCTAATCTGAATTTACAGAAAAAAAATGAATTAAATATCACGCCGTTTCAGTAGCAGTAAATAAGAGGATATTTTTATGCTCAGTCAAATACAACGATTTGGTGGAGCCATGTTTACTCCTGTCCTGCTATTTCCATTTGCAGGTATTGTTGTAGGCATTGCCATTTTATTACAGAATCCATTATTTATTAGTGAAGATTTATTAAGACCCGATAGTTTATTTGCCCAAATTGTTCATATTATTGAAGAAGGGGGATGGACTGTTTTTCGTAATATGCCTCTTATTTTTGCAATTGGCTTACCAATCGGTTTAGCTAAAACTGCACAAGCAAGAGCTTGCCTTGCTGTAATGGTGAGTTTTCTCACTTGGAATTATTTTATTAATGCAATGGGAATGGTTTGGGGAAGTTATTTTGGTGTGGACTTTACAAATGAGATTGGTGGAAATAGTGGCTTAACAATGATCGCTGGAATTAAAACATTAGATACCAGTATTATTGGAGCAATTATTATTGCGGGTATAGTTACAGGTATTCATAATCGTTATTTTGATAAACAGCTTCCTGTCTTTTTAGGTATATTTCAAGGGACTTCGTATGTTGTGTTAATTAGTTTCTTTGTTATGTTACCGTTAGCATGGATAACATTATTTTTCTGGCCAAAAGTACAAATTGGTATTCAATCGTTGCAAGTATTTATGGTTGAATCTGGCTCTTTAGGTGTTTGGATATATACATTTCTTGAACGTATTTTAATTCCTACTGGCCTACATCACTTTATTTATGGCCCATTTATTTTTGGCCCAGCAGTCACTGAACATGGAATTCAAGTTGATTGGGCTCAAAATATGCAATATTTCAGTCAAAGCACTGAATCTTTAAAAGAGCTATTTCCTGAAGGGGGTTTTGCACTACATGGTAATAGCAAAGTCTTTGGTTCTATTGGTATAGCACTTGCTCTTTATTTTACTGCTGCACCTAAAAATAGAGCCAAAATTGCAGGTTTACTTATCCCCTCTGCATTGACCGCTGTATTTGTGGGAATAACAGAACCTTTAGAGTTCACATTCTTATTTATCTCTCCGTTATTGTTTGCCATTCATGCCGTGTTAGCTGCCACATTAGCGACAACACTTTATCACTTTGGGGTTGTCGGAAATATGGGCGGAGGGATCATCGATAATTTTCTTCCTATGAATTGGATCCCAATGTTTCATAACCATTACGGAATGATTATTACACAAATAGTCATAGGGCTTATTTTCACAATGATTTGGTTTGTGGTGTTTAGAACATTAATTATCAAACTTAATTTAAAAACACCAGGTCGTGAAGAGGATGATGAAGAGATCAAGCTTTATAGCAAACAAGATTATAAAAATAAAAAGTCACAAGCTTCAGATAGTTCAAAAACAGCAAAAGAAGACCACAAACTCGCACTTCCTAAAGGCATTCTTGAAGGCTTAGGTGGAGGTGCAAATATCAAATCTTTAAATAACTGTGCAACACGTTTACGCATTGAAGTAATTGATAATGAAGTAGTTGAAACAGATGCCTATTTTAAAGGGCTCGGTGTACATGGTGTAGTGCGTAAAGGCGATGCATTGCAAATCATTATCGGGCTACACGTTTCTCAAGTAAGAGACAAAATTGAACAACTTATGAAAGAAGATCCACAAAAAATCACCTTGTCGGAGGCTATATAATGAAGAAGTTCTCAGTCGTAATTGCAGGTGGCGGTAGTACATTTACACCCGGTATTATTTTGATGCTACTGGAAAATTTAAAACGTTTTCCATTAAGAGCCATCAAATTTTATGACAATGATGCCGAGAGGCAAGAGACCATTGCTAAAGCTTGTGAAATAATTCTTACTGAAAAAGCACCTGAAATTGAATTTTGCTATACCACAGATCCTAAAACTGCCTTTACGGATGTTGATTTTGTTATGGCTCATATTCGTGTTGGTAAATATCCAATGCGTGAAAAAGATGAAAAAATTCCTTTACGCCATGGTGTATTAGGGCAAGAAACCTGTGGGCCTGGTGGTATTGCTTATGGTATGCGTTCTATTGGTGGCGTATTAGAATTGGTTGAATATATGGAAAAATATTCACCAAATGCATGGATGTTAAATTATTCTAACCCAGCAGCTATTGTTGCCGAAGCTACGCGTCGCTTAAAGCCGAATGCAAAAATCTTAAATATTTGTGATATGCCAATTGGTATTGAGTCACGTATGGCGCAAATTGCAGGATTAAAATCACGTAAGGAGATGCGTGTCCGCTATTACGGCTTAAATCACTTTGGTTGGTGGACGCAAGTTGAAGACTTGCAAGGCAATGATTTGCTGCCGATTATTCGTAAACATGTTGCTGAGCATGGTTATATTCCTAAAGTAGAAGGAGAGCCTGTTGAAGCAAGCTGGAACGATACTTTTGGTAAGGCAAAAGATGTTTGGGCGCTAGATCCAGCAACTATGCCAAATACTTACTTGAAGTATTATTTGTTCCCTGATTATGTTGTTGCGCATTCTGATCCTCATCATACGCGCGCTAATGAAGTGATGGAACACAGAGAAAAGAACGTTTTTAGTGCTTGTCGAGCTATTACAGCAGCGGGTAAATCATCAGCTGGCCATCTTGAAATAGATGAGCATGCCTCTTACATTGTCGATCTTGCGACGGCTATCGCGTTTAATACTCAAGAAAGAATGTTGCTGATCGTTCCTAACAACGGATCAATTATTAATTTTGATCCTGAAGCAATGGTTGAGATCCCTTGTATTGTCGGAAGCCATGGACCAGAACCTTTAGTCATGGGCAAAATTCCATTATTCCAAAAAGGGATGATGAGTCAGCAAGTTGCCGTTGAAAAATTAGTGGTAGAAGCCTGGATTGAAAAATCCTATTTGAAACTGTGGCAAGCCATTACGATGTCTAAAACTGTGCCAAGCGCGACTGTCGCAAAAGCAATTTTAGATGATTTAATTGAAGCAAATAAAGACTATTGGCCAGAATTAAAATAGTGAGTAATTAATTTACAGAGCATATAAAAAATAACCCTGTGTCTGGGTAAGATACAGGGTTTTTGCTTTATTAATAAAGAGAATAACTAATAAAGTAAATGGATTAAGCTTTATTTTCTGTTTCAGTTTCTACTGTAATTTCAACGTCTTCAACTTGGATAACTTCAGCTTGAGGTTTTGCAATCAGACCAGCTTCTAGCTCATTTAAACGGTGTTCTAAGCGTGTTAGTTTTTCACGAGTGCGTAATAAGACTTGAGTCTGTACATCAAACTCTTCGCGATTGACTAAATCCAACTTGTTTAATTGAGATTGCAGAACAGTGCGGATTTTTTTATCAATATCATCACCAAAATCTTTGATGCCTTGTGGCAAAACGTTTTGGATTTGGCGCGCGACTTGTTCAAGTTTTTTCGGGTCCAACATGGGAAGTCCTCACAAATAAAATAGAAAGCTGAGGCTAAGTGTAATATGAGGACTGAGGGAATAAAACCAGATATCAGGATTATTGTTATTTTTTTATTATAAATCGTTAAATAACCGTATGTCATAACGTGATTATGTGATTAAACGAGTATTGTCACGGATTGATGATTGCCACTTATAATTTTAAAGCGTATAGTTTCTTCGTTAATCTCAGGGCGGGGTGAAAGTCCCCACCGGCGGTAGATACTTGAAGATCCAAGTAAAGCCCGCGAGCGCTTTGTGTTGCCATTGTAATGCAAAGGTCAGCAGATCCAGTGTGATTCTGGAGCCGACAGTTAAAGTCTGGATGGGAGAGAATAAAATAGCATCAGTAGGATCATTGTATCCATTCCTGTTGTTTCTGCTTATATTTTTTATTAAGCAGAGATCCACTCCTAAGACTGCCCTGGTTCTGGTAACTTTCATTAATTATTGAGGTTTTTTTTACCATGAATCAGACGCTACTTTCCGAATTCGGTAATCCATTTGAGCGTGTTGAACTTGCTCTTGAAGCCCTTCGTGCTGGTAAAGGCGTGATGGTGCTCGACGACGAGAACCGTGAAAATGAAGGCGATATGGTTTTCGCAGCAGAAACAATGACCACAGAACAAATGGCGATGTCTATTCGTCATGGTAGTGGCATTGTGTGTTTATGCATTACAGAAGAACGCCGTCAGCAACTTGATTTGCCTATGATGGTGGAAAATAACACCAGCCATTTCCATACAGCATTTACAGTAACGATTGAAGCAGCACAAGGTGTAACAACAGGTGTTTCAGCATCTGATCGTTTAACCACAGTACGTGCAGCTGCAGCTGACAATGCAAAACCAAGTGATTTGAATCGCCCTGGCCATGTATTTCCATTACGTGGCCAACCTGGTGGTGTGTTAACTCGTGGTGGGCACACAGAAGCGTCAATTGATTTAGCAACATTAGCCGGTTTTAAACCTGTTGCAGTGTTATGCGAATTAACCAATGACGATGGCACAATGGCAAGAGCACCAGAAGTGATTACTTTTGCTAAAAAGCACAATATGCCTGTGTTAACTATTGAAGACTTAGTGGCTTATCGTCTTCGTGAGGAGAAAAAAACTGGCTGAAATTAACATGTTATAACCGACACTGAAAACACACACACTTATTCAAGCCGCTTAAGGAAACTTAGGTGGCTTTTTTCATATTTTTTGAATAACTATTTCATACTTCTTTGACTATATTTCAAGTAAGAAGGCGCTATGCTAACGCCATAAGATCACAAGCCATAAGAGGTGATTATGGACACAAAAATGATGCCAGCGCTATTTATTGGACATGGTAGCCCAATGAATGTATTAGAAGACAATACATATACTCGCCTCTGGTCAAAATTAGGGGAAACGCTTCCTCAACCTAAAGCGATTTTAGTGATTTCGGCCCATTGGTATACCGATGGAACTTATGTAACGGCAATGTCTCAACCAAAGACAATTCATGATTTTTATGGTTTCCCAGCAGAATTATATGCAATAGAATACCCAGCGCGAGGTTCAATAGGCTTAGCTGCGCTGATTGAAGATCTTATTGATCCGATTAAATTAAAACTCGATATGGATCAATGGGGATTCGATCATGGTAGTTGGGGGATACTCGAAAAAATGTATCCCAATGCGAATATTCCTGTTGTTCAATTAAGCATTGATGCTAACCAATCAGCGCAATGGCACTATGAATTAGGGCAAAAGCTGGTTGAATTACGTAAAGAAGGTGTTTTAATTATTGGTAGCGGTAATATCGTTCACAATTTAAGAATGATGGACTGGCAAAATAGCGATGCGACACCTTATCCTTGGGCACTTTTATTTAGTGAAACCGTAGAACATAGTCTACAAAGCGATAAAGCGCCAACTGATCTTTTTACGATTTTATCAACGGAAGAAGGGCAATTTTCACACCCAACAGCAGAACATTTTTTACCTGCGTTATACCTATTAGGTTTAAAACAAGAAGGTGAAAAAGTGACATTGCTGAACAACGATATTGTGAATAAATCGCTCAGTATGATGACATTTCAAATTGGGTAAGATTGTTCAATAAACCCAATTTATAAAATCTAAAGGTCAAATTCACCTTTGTGGAATTTGACCTTTTTTATATTAAATATAATGTATCGACTCATTATCTTTCCCTCGTTGTTGATCTTTCCAATTTTCTATATAGATATAATTAATGTATTTAACCTTTTGTTTATATTGGCTTTATTTTTATTTGACGAAAATTTTGATAAACTTCATAGCTATTAGATGAATGCTTTTTATATTTCTCTAAATAAGTTAATTATGTTTTTTGAATATCTCCCAGTTTGATGTTGATAATTATCTGCTCTACACTTTTGCACATAAATGATGCACATAAATGGAGCTTATAATGAAAACATTGACGATGAGTAAAAAAGATAAACGAGGAGTTAATGTGTATCTAACTGTAAAATTGGTGGATGAAGCGCGAGAGCTTGGAATTAATTTATCAGCAACACTCGATCAAATGTTATCTGATGCCATTCGTGAAAAAAAACGGGAACAGTGGAAAGCTGAAAATAAAAATGGCATTCAAGCTCTTAATGAATTCGAACAGGAAATGGGGTTATTTACTGATGATGAATATAGGGTTATTTAATGTCTTAATACACAATATATCGTAATAAATCCCTTAAATCGAAAGAACAGTACCCTTATTTTATTGATATTCAAAATGAACTACTAAGTGATATTGATTCTCGGGTCATTATGCCGATTACTCAGTTATCACATAAGAACTCTCAAATAGAGATATTGGCACTCGTTATTGAAATAGATAATCAGAAATATGTTGTTATGACGAAATCTATAGCAGCCGTAGCAAAGAATAAGTTAAGAGCAGTTGATATTGTGTGTGTTAGACCTGAGATCCATACAGCAATAGTGTCTGCTATGGATATGATCATTTCTGGAATATAGTCTTATATTGAAATCATCAAAATAGAAAGCTATTTTGAATAAAGAAACACCTTACCGCTAACAAGCAATAAGGTGCTCAATATAATTTTAAGATTTCTATCAATCTAAAATAATATGTGGATAGAATCGTGAGAGATCTTGCGTAATAAGCTCTCTATCTTCTCTGATGCATATGCCCGCAGATTGATCGTTTACCAGCCAGCTACCAATTAATGTATAGCTATCACCAAATTTTGGTAGTGGATGGAAATCTTGAACAATAAAGCCTTCTTCGCCGTAAGGGCCATCTGCAACAGCAATATCTTTACCATTTTCAACAATACGAATATTCGCACCTTCGCGTGAAAATAGAGGCTTGATAACATAACGAGATAATGAATCAGGCGCTTTACCCTCATAGAAATAAGCAGGTAGCAGGTTAGGGTGATTAGGGAACATTTCCCACAGCATTGGCAATAATGCTTTATTTGAGATAATGCTCTTCCAAGAAGGTTCTAACCAACGAATACCCGCATCAGCCAGTTTAGTTGAGAAGTCTTCACGGAACATAAATTCCCAAGGGTAAAGCTTAAACATATTGCTGATTATCTGATCTTGCAGATCAGTTAATTCACCACGCTCACCTAAGCCCAGATCTTCAATAAAGACAAAGTCAGTTGTGACGCCGGCTTCTTCAGCACAATCTTGTAAATATTGAACGGTACCGCGATCTTCTTCAGTGTCTTGGCAACAAGACATATGCAGATAACGCATTCCGTATTGATCGCGAAGCTCAGCAAAGCGATCAATTAATTTTTCTTGAATACTATTAAATTGATCGGCATTTTGCGGTAAACGACCTGCATTAACTTGATCTTCAAGCCAGATCCATTGAAAAAAAGCAGATTCATACAGTGAGGTTGGCGTATCTGCATTATTTTCTAACAGTTTTGCCGGACTTTTACCATCATAGGCTAAATCAAGACGTGAATAGAGTGAAGGTTGAGATGATTTCCAAGAATCACGCACAAAATCCCAGCAGTGACGCGGGATTTGAAAGCGTGTTAGCAACTCTTCACTGTTCGCCACTTTATCAGCGACTTGTAAGCACATCTGATGAAGCTCTTCTGTGGTTTCTTCTAGAGTTTCAACTTCATCCATTGAGAATTGATAATAAGCATCTTCAGACCAATAAGGCTCGCCATACATGGTATGAAAGTTAAAGCCAAATTCAGTCGCTTTTTCACGCCAATCCGGGCGTTCAATAATATTTTCGCGTTTCATGGTGTTAATTAACCACCTGAACGGTAAGAAGATGAACCTGTTGAGCTACGATTATTATTCGTTGCACTGGTACGTTGAGCTGCAGCTTGTCTTGATACTGTATTACCAAAGCCACCACGAGTTACCGTTGAGGTTGTTGATGGTTTTGGAGTCATTGCTGTTTTTGGTACGTTCATTTGACGACCACCAACCGCAGGACCATAGTTACGGCCTGTCGCATCCACAAATTTACCATTTGCAGGGCTGGTTGGATTACGTGAACTAAACAATGGTTGTGCTGGTGCGCCACCACCCATTAGGCGACCCATCATATAGCCCGCCATTAATGGCATAAAGAAGCTACCACCGGAGTTAGCTTGAGCCATTTGCGAGCTGTCTGGACTTAAATTATTGGCATTTTCCGTACTAACAGGCTGTCCATCTATAGATGCTGTTTGTGTACATTGTGCATCACCAAATTCAGCTACACAGTCTTCTAATGTTGCGTATTTAGGTGCGGTACGTTGCGCTTCTTGTAATGCAGTGCGATAAGAGTCTTCACACTGTGCTGCTTGTGAAGGGTTCGCTTGAGCACATTCTTGTGCGTTCATATACAGTGAAACTGTCTCGTCGCTCTCTTCACATCCTGAAAGCGCAAATACAGCAGTGATGGCGATTGCAACAGGCGCCAGACGATAAGGACGAAATGCTTTACGAAAAGCATCACGATTAATCGATTTGGTACGTTTCATTGACATATTGGTAAGATCCATAAAAGGTAAAACGTTCAAAATAAAAGCTAGGATAGGTTAAATAGTTTAGAAAATAAATAAGAAACACCTAATCATCAAGGATAACCAGAAATTTGTGATCTTTATAAGGTTAAGAGTAATGAAATTAGGTAAATCCTCTCTTTTCAACCTAATTGTGATTAAGGCATTTGTTAATACAAGAATATAGATATTGTTGAGATCTTAATTTAATCCATAACACAATATCTTATGTGAAGATAAAGCATAAAAAAAACCGCTTATCAGTTTATCGCTGAAAGCGGCTTCTTATAAGAAACTAACTTATTAATTCACCATTAAGGTGCAACGTTAAGTACAGGACTTGTTAGCGGGCGAATAATGTTATCTGGTGAAGTTGAAACTTCTTCACCTAGTGCATTATTAAGCTGAATTAAGTCATTTTCGTTTAATGTACCACGTGCGTATTCAATATTTAATTGGTTGATTAAATAGTCATAACGTGCGTTAGATAATTTCTGTTTGGCATCGTAAAGTGTTGTTGTGGCATTTAACACATCAACAATAGTACGAGTACCCACTTGATAACCGGCTTCAGTTGCATCTAATGAACTTTGTGCAGAAACAACAACTTGTTGATATGCTTTGATGCTACTGATTGATGCAGAAATATTGTTATAAGAAGAACGCGCGATTTGGACAATAGAGCGATAAACCGACTCTAATTGTTCGCTTGCACTAGTAAAGCCATATTGTGCTTGTTCAACTTGTGAGCTTGTTCTGCCACCGGTATATAATGGAATTTTAACAGATAAACCAATACTATTTTGACCACTGTAACTATTACGGCTACTAACATCTGCTGGTGGTAATGCACTACCATGATTATGGCTATTTGATACGCCTGTTGATGCATTTAAATCGACAGTAGGTAAGTGACCTGATTGTGCTAAACGAATATTTTCGCGAGCTAAATCTTGACCTAAACGTGCACTCAATAAACTTAAGTTACGCTCTTCGGCATCTTTTAACAGTTTCTCAATAGAATCTGGTGAGGTTGTTGAAAAACGGCTGATGTTTAGTGATGCCAGATTAATGTAATAGATACCACTGACTTGGCGCAGTTTCTCTAATGCGTTATCTAACTGGTTACGACCCGCCACTTCTTGTGCCAGTACGCTATCATAGTTTGCACGCGCATTTTGTACGTCAGTAATTGCAACTAAACCTACATTAAAACGTTGAGTTGTTTGATCTAACTGGCGGTAAACTTGTTCTTTTTGCGCTTCAATAAATGATAATGAATCAATAGCACGTAAAACATCAAAGTAAGCGGTAGCAGTGTCTAAAATCAGCTTTTGCTGACTTGTTTGGTAAGTGACATCACTCATGCCTGCTGTTTTTTCTTGCAGGTTTAACTGGCGCCATAATGACATGTTAAACACACTTTGAGTTAGCGTTAAACTTGCGCCAATAGAATTGGATTCGGTATCTCTTGCGTCACGGTAACCGCTTTTATAATCTGCGGATGCGCCTAATCCTAATTGTGGTAATAATGAACCACGAACTTCATTGATTTTTTCAAAAGCGCTGTTTCGTTCCGCTAATGACTTGCGTAACTCAGGGTTACTGTCCTTTGCTTTTTGATAAACTTGAAGCAGATCCTCAGCCTGACTTGCAGTGCTGAATCCTGCCAAACTCATCGTGACCAAAAGAGAGAGCAGTTTTTTCATTTTAATTCCTTGTTGCAACAGTTTCGCTGAGTTGCCTCTGTTAATCTTGATTGGGGATAATTCTAGCAGATTGTTTCCCTAAGTAGGGGTAGCCATTTGTGCCATATCCTTTTATTTTAGATTAACTTTACATGAATTGTTGGCAAATTTCTTTAAATCTGTATTAAACGTAAGCAATAAAAAGACTCTTAAATGTAACTTAAGGAACATTGTATGAAGAAAAGGGAAAGTATACCATTTTTATACGGTCGTGAAGACGTGAAATTGCTCAATCAAAGAGATTTATATAAAGGCTTTTTCCGTATGACCGAGTACCGCTTTAAACATCGCCTTTTTGAAGGCGGATGGAGTGAAGAAGTCAAACGTGAAGTATTTGAGCGAGGCAATGCGGGTGTTTTGTTAGCTTATGATCCTAAACGTGATGAAGTCGTATTAATTGAGCAAATTCGTATTCCCGCGTATGAAACTAGTGAAACACCTTGGTTACTAGAAGTGATTGCCGGCATGGTTGAACAAGGCGAAAGCCCAGAAGACGTTGTTAGACGTGAAGCCCAAGAAGAAGCGGGCGTTATTGTTGGGCGATGTGAGCCAATTATTAGTTACCTTTCTAGTCCTGGTGGCACCAGTGAAAGAATGCATGTCTATGTTGGCGAAGTTGATGCAACAACGGCAAAAGGTATTCATGGGTTAGCGTGTGAGAACGAAGATATTCGTGTTCATGTAGTGAGCCGAGAACAAGCCTATCGTTGGGTTGAAGAAGGTATTATTGATAATGCAGCCTCTGTTATTGCTCTGCAATGGTTACAACTTCATCATATTGCACTAAGAGAGCGTTGGTTAGTAATTTAATACATGAATAAACGGTTAAAGGGTGTTTTTAACGATATTATCAAGTAGAGTAACTATCTCTAAGTGTACGATATCAAATGAATTAAATTGTAAAATGAAGTGAAAAAAACGTGACTGAAAGCGAGAATATTTCTCACTAATCTTTTGAAATGTGTATTGGTTGGCAGATCTTTACTACGAAAATACGTTAACATAACGGCTAATGAGAGTGAAACAAGGAAACCTTTTGGAAAGCCAGCTTGAATTATCGGTGAAACACAAAAACACCGTAAGAATATTACAAATCACAGACACCCACCTCTTCGCTAATGTGGAGGATACTCTGCTGGGTATTAATACCTATCGTAGCTACCATGCGGTATTAAATGCGATTAGAGAGCAGGGGCTTGAGGTGGACTTGATTGTTGCGACAGGTGACTTAGTTCAAGATCAAACCTTTGAAGCTTATCAGCATTTCGCTGATGGCATTGCAACGCTAACACCCCCTTGTGTTTGGTTGCCGGGTAATCATGACTATCAACCTGCGATGATTGATGCTTTAAATCAGGCGGGTATTTTGTCGGCAAAACAAGTGTTGATTGGTGATAGTTGGCAAATGTTGTTATTAGATAGCCAAATTCAAGGTGTTCCTCATGGTGAGTTATCAGATTGTCAGCTAGATTGGTTAACACGTTGTCTTGAAAGTCAAAAACATAGAGATACGATCATTTTGTTACATCATCATCCTATGCCTTCAGGATGCACATGGTTAGATCAGCATAGTTTAAGAAATTCTCAAGAATTAGCTGAACGCTTAAAAGGCCATACTCAGGTAAAAATGATGCTTTGTGGTCATATTCATCAAGAAATGGATGAAATGTGGAATGGTATTCGTGTGTTGGCAACGCCTTCGACTTGTATTCAGTTTCGCCCTCATTGCACGAATTTTACCTTAGATACGGTTTCTCCAGGTTGGCGCTATTTAGAAATGTCTCTTTCATCGGATGAAAAAGGTAAAGTTGAAACACAGGTATACCGTTTATCAGGCACTGAATTCTGTCCTGATCTTGATGCGGATGGCTATTAAGCCATGTCTCGTATTCTCTATTTACATGGTTTTAATAGCTCACCCAAATCAGCAAAAGCCCAAGCTTTTCGCCAATGGTTAGAAGCAACGCATCCTGAAATTGAATTAATAGTGCCTCAATTGCCACCTTACCCAAAAGAAGCAGCTCAGCTAATTGAAACATTAGTGAAAGAAAATGCACAGGATAAGTTAGGGTTGATCGGTTCATCATTAGGTGGTTATTTATCGATCTGGTTATCTCAGCGTTTTAATTTATCTGCTGTTGTTGTTAATCCCGCTATTCGTCCTTTTGATCTTTTGCAGAATTTCTTGGGTGAAAATGAAAATCCCTATACACATCAAAAATATAGATTAGAACCTCACCATATGGATGAGTTACTTGCCTTGCGTATTCCTGTAATTACATCACCCGAACTTATTTGGTTGCTTCAACAAACTGGAGATGAAATACTTGATTATCGTCAAGCTGTCTCATATCTTGGCGCGTGTAGGCAAACCGTAGAATCGGATGGAAATCACGCATTTGTGGGTTTTGAACGTTTTTTTCCAAAAATTATTCAATTTTTAAAGATAATTTAGCCTTTCGGTTAATTAACCTGTAAAACGTAGGTTGATGCATCTACCCGAAAATTAATATCATATTGCCGCAAACACCTGTTATTATAAACAGCATTTTCTAACAGCGAACCGCAGATTAAAACAATGACTCAATCAAGTTATAACGCAAAGGATATTGAGGTTCTTAATGGTCTAGAACCAGTACGTCGTCGTCCTGGCATGTACACTGATACGACTAGACCGAACCATTTGGCACAGGAAGTGATAGATAATAGCGTGGACGAGGCGCTTGCGGGACACGCATCGAAGGTCGATGTCATTTTATATGAAGACCAATCTATCGAAGTTATCGACAATGGGCGAGGAATGCCTGTCGATATTCATCCTGAACTTAAAGTCTCTGCTATCGAGTTAATTCTTGCTCACCTTCATGCCGGAGGAAAATTCTCTAATAAAAACTATCAATTTTCCGGTGGGTTACATGGTGTAGGGATCTCGGTTGTTAACGCACTTTCTAAGCGTATTGAAGTGACAGTTCGTCGTGATGGTAAGATTTATCAAATTGCCTTTGAAAATGGTGATAAAGTCGAAGAGTTGCACGAAATTGGAACTTGTGCAAAGCGAGATACTGGAACAAGTGTGCATTTTTGGCCTGATGGCTCTTATTTTGATGTTCCTCGCTTTTCCTCCAAAAGCTTATCTCACGTATTAAAAGCCAAAGCCGTATTGTGTCCTGGTGTTAATGTCTCTTTTGTTGATAAAGTGAATAAAACACAAGAAAACTGGTGCTACGCTGATGGTTTAACCGATTATTTAAGTGAAGCTGTTGCTGAATTTATTCGCCTTCCTGAAGAGCCTTTCACTGGAAAATTTGAAGGGGATAATGAGGCCGTTGAATGGTCTATGTTATGGCTACCCGAAGGTGGCGATTTACTCACTGAAAGTTATGTTAACTTAATCCCGACTGTTCAGGGGGGGACACACGTTAATGGTTTACGCCAAGGTGTGTTAGATGCAATGCGTGAATTCTGTGAATTCCGTAATTTACTCCCACGAGGCATTAAATTAACTGCTGACGATACATGGGAGCGTTGCGCTTATGTATTATCAGTCAAAATGCAAGATCCTCAATTTGCAGGGCAAACCAAAGAGCGACTCTCTTCAAGACAAACCAGTGCGTTTGTTGCAAGTGCTGTAAAAAACGCCTTTAGCTTATGGTTAAATCAGAATGTTCAAGTTGGTGAATTACTCGCTGAGATGGCTATTAGTAGTGCTCAGCGTCGTATGCGAGCCGCAAAAAAAGTAGTGAGAAAAAAACTCACTTCTGGGCCTGCACTACCTGGAAAATTAGCTGATTGTACTTCTCAAGATTTACGATATACCGAACTGTTTTTAGTTGAAGGGGACTCTGCGGGAGGCTCGGCGAAACAAGCGCGTGATCGTGAATATCAAGCGATTATGCCACTGCGCGGTAAAATTCTAAATACATGGGAAGTCTCTTCTGATGAAGTGCTTGCTTCACAAGAGGTACATGATATCTCTGTGGCAATCGGAATGGATCCTGATAGTGATGATTTAAGCCAATTACGTTACGGTAAAGTTTGTATTCTTGCGGATGCGGACTCTGATGGCTTACATATTGCAACTTTATTATGCGCGTTATTTGTGCGTCATTTCCCTGCTCTTGTTAAGCAAGGGCACGTTTATATGGCAATGCCACCGCTTTACCGTATTGATTTAGGTAAAGAAGTCCATTATGCCCTTGATGAATCAGAAAAAAATGCCATTTTACAACGTTTAAGTCGTAAAAAAGGAAAGCCTAACGTACAGCGCTTTAAAGGGTTGGGGGAGATGAACCCGCTTCAATTGCGTGAGACCACGCTTGATCCTAATACGCGCCGTTTAGTGCAATTGGTAATTGATGAAGAAAATTATCAAGAAACCCTAGGTATGATGGATATGTTGTTAGCGAAAAAACGCTCTGAAGATCGCCGAAATTGGTTACAAGAAAAAGGCGATGAAGTTGACATCGAAGTGTAATGGATACCACAAGAGTCTGAGGAAAATATCGAATGAGTGAATTGACTCATGATGGTGTAGAGCGTCAACCGCTCCACTTATTTACAGAGAATGCCTATCTCAACTATTCCATGTACGTCATTATGGATCGTGCATTACCTTTTATTGGAGATGGGCTAAAACCTGTGCAACGTCGTATTGTTTATGCGATGTCAGAGCTAGGCTTAAGCAATAGCGCCAAATTTAAAAAATCAGCTCGTACTGTTGGTGACGTGTTAGGTAAATATCACCCTCATGGTGATATTGCATGTTATGAAGCAATGGTACTAATGGCTCAGCCTTTCTCTTATCGTTATCCGTTAATTGACGGACAAGGTAACTGGGGGGCACCGGATGATCCGAAATCTTTCGCTGCAATGCGTTATACCGAATCACGCCTTTCAAAATATTCACAAACTTTATTGAGTGAATTAGGGCATGGTACGGTAGATTGGATCCCTAATTTTGACGGCACAATGCAAGAGCCGAAAATGTTGCCTGCACGCTTACCTAATATCGTGCTTAATGGCACAACAGGTATTGCTGTTGGGATGGCAACGGATATTCCACCGCATAATGCACGTGAAATTGGACAAGCCTTAGTGATGCTTTTAGATAATCCTGATGCGGGATTATCTGACGTAATGCAATATGTTCAAGGTCCTGATTATCCAACTGAAGCTGAAATTATTACGGCTCAAGACGATATTAAAAAAATCTATAAAACGGGGCGCGGTTCGGTCAGAATGCGAGCTGTTTGGCATAAAGAAGAGGGATGCGCGGTTATCACAGCGTTACCTCATCAAGTTTCTGGCGCCAAGGTACTTGAGCAAATTGCAGCCTTGATGCGAGCCAAAAAACTGCCTTTAGTTGAAGATTTGCGTGATGAATCTGATCACGAAAATCCAACTAGACTTGTGATTGTTCCTCGTAGTAATCGTGTTGATTTAGAGCAAGTGATGTACTACTTGTTTGTGAATACTGATTTAGAGAAAAGTTATCGCGTTAACCTGAATATGATTGGGTTAGATAACCGCCCAGCAGTAAAAGGATTACTGACGATTTTAAATGAATGGCTGGTGTATCGTCGCCAAACAGTCACAAATCGTCTAAATCATCGCTTAGAAAAAGTGTTACGTCGCTTAGAAATTCTCAAAGGTTTATTAATTGCTTATCTTAATATTGATGAAGTGATTGAGATTATTCGTCATGAAGATGAGCCAAAAGCAGAATTAATGCGTCGCTTTGAGTTATCTGATATTCAAGCTGAAGCTATTTTAGAGTTACGTTTACGTCATTTAGCCAAACTTGAAGAGATAAAACTAAAAGGTGAAAGTGACGAGCTTGAAAAAGAACGTGACAGTATTGAGAAATTATTAAGTTCACCACGTCGTTTAAATACGTTACTGAAAAAAGAGATTGAAGCAGACGCGAAAGAATTTGGTGATGACAGGCGTTCTCCTATTCGCCCTCAAGAAGAAGCGAAAGTGGTTAATGAACAAGATATGTTGCCATCAGAGCCTGTGACTATTGTGCTGTCTGAAATGGGCTGGGTACGTAATGCAAAAGGACATGATATTGATCCTAGCGGTATGAGTTATCGTGCTGGGGATAGTTATCACAGTGCGGTCCGTGGGATGAGCAATCAGCCTGTTCTGTTCCTTGATTCTACAGGCCGAAGCTACACTCTAAGTCCGAATGATATGCCTTCTGGGCGAAGCCAGGGTGAACCATTAACAGGAAAATTAACTTTCCCACCTGAGGCTAGTGTGAAATACATGTTAGCTGGCAGTACAGGGCAAGAATATTTGCTGGCAACAAAAGAAGGTTATGGTTCTGTCCTCTCTTACGATGAGATGGAAACAAAAAATAAAACGGGTAAAGGGTTACTGACAGTTTCAGAAGGAACCGAGTTACTTGAGCCTTTCTTAGTTGATCCACAGAAAAAGAATGATCAATATTGGTTTATTATCATCACGGATAAAACACGTATTTTAGCCATTTCAGCAGAACAACTGAATGAAATGAATAAAAAAGGGCGTGGAACGCGCTTAGTTGCGTTAGGCAAAGAGCAAGGTGATGTAATTGAACAAATGCTATTCGCACCTAAAAATGAAGCATTAATCTTTACTGTAGATGGTCAACATGAAGTACTGAAAGCCGAAGAGATTAGCTATTTTAGTGGCAATGCAGGTGATGAACCTATTCCATTAAAACATCTACATCCTGAAGCTGTTACGGTCATTATGTCCGAAAAAGGACTCATTCGTTGCCAGAAAGGCCATAATATAGATGCTCAATCTGTTGGCTTTAAAGCAGGTGATGATTATTTCGCTGCTATTGAAGGAATGAGCAATCAGCCTGTACACTTAATAGATACCACAGGTCAAAGCTATACTGTTGATGTTGATGCCTTGCCTTCAGGCCGTAGTAAAGGCGACGCGCTGACTGAACGATTAAAAATTCAGAAAGGTGCGCAGTTACGCCATATTGTTATGGGCGAAAGCACCGATAAGATCTTAATGGCATCTGATGCTGGTTATGGTTTTATCTGCCAAGTCGATGATTTAACTTCTAAAAATAAAGCAGGAAAATCATTACTAACATTACCTGAAAATGCATTACCTTTACCGCCGCAACGTTTGAATAATGAGCTGACTGATCTCATCATGATCATTACTAAAGGCGGTAGAATGCTGATCTTTGAAGCAGCAGAATTGCCAACGATGGTAAAAGGAAAAGGAAACCAGATGGTTTCTATTCCTGCTTCACAAGCTGCAAGTGGTGAGGATAATGTCGCTTGGTTACGTGTACTACCAGAAAATGCTTCAGTAACACTGCATTTTGGCAAGCGTAAACTGACAATGTCGATGAATGAGTTAGTTAGCTTTAAAGCAAAACGTGGACGCCGAGGAACCTCATTACCTCGCGGTGCTCAAGTTATCGATCATATTGATATTGAAACAAATTAAATTTAATACTTAATTGATATTTAGTGGGTCTATTGACCCACTTCTATTTAGGACGCTAAAACTTATGTTAGCCATTATTCGAGGCATTATTGTCATTCTTTACACCATTATTGTGGTGACGTTTGGAATAATTTATTGCATGTTTTCACCAAGAAATCCCAAACATGTAATGACTTATGGACGAGCATTTGGCAAGTTATCTCGTATTTTTGGGATTAAGCTTGTTGAACGTTTTCCAAAAGATGCAAAAAGCTATGGCCCAAGTATTTATATTGGAAACCATCAAAATAATTTTGATATGGTAACAATGTCGAATGCAGTACAACCTAATACAGTGACTGTGGGCAAAAAAAGCTTAATTTTTATTCCTTTTTTTGGCCAATTATATTGGATCACGGGTAATATTTTGATTGATAGAGCGAATCGCTCTAAAGCTCATGGCACAATTTCACAAGTTGCCGATCAAATTAAATCGAAGAAAATTTCAGTGTGGATGTTTCCTGAAGGAACGCGTAGTCGTGGACGTGGGCTATTACCATTTAAAACAGGGGCGTTTCATGCTGCAATTCAAGCTGGTGTACCTATTATTCCGGTTTGTGTGTCGACAACCCAAGGTAAAATTAAACTCAATCGCTGGAATAATGGCTACGTGATTGTTGAAATGTTGCCTCCGATTGATGTTTCAAAATACACCAAAGATCAAGTTCGGGAATTAGCTGAAGATTGTCGCCAAATTATGAAAGCGAAAATTGAAGAGTTAGATAAAGAAGTTGAAGAGATGAATAATCGTGATTTTCCCGGTAAATTAAATTAATACTTATTTAATTCCTTTGATTGTGCAGATAGCAGATATAAGCCTGATTTTCAGGCTTATATCATTTTTAATTTATGAAAACATACTAGATTATCAACTATTTTTAGGATTTATGTCACATCCGCGCTATTATGCTCCCGTAATTTCATTTAAGTCCTTTTGTCTTTAAATCACAGCAGCTTTTTTCCTGTCCAATATTTTTGATTATGCGGTAGGAATATTTGTATTTTGTTGCGGAGAAAGTATGTCATTTAGTCGTCGCCAGTTTATTCAGGCTTCAGGCTTAGCGGTATGTCTGGGCTCAATATCTTCTTCTGTTCGTGCTGAATCAGTCAATGATAAACAATTACCAATACCGCCATTGCTCGAATCTCGCCATGGTCAGCCTCTCTTTTTGACGTTGCAAAACGTGCATTGGGCGTTTAATGGTGCGCAAAAAGCGCAGGTTTGGGGCATTAATGGCTCAACTCCAGGACCAACAATTAAAGTTAGAAGTGGCGATGATATAAAACTTATTTATAGTAACCGTCTTAGTGAAGCTGTATCCATGACGGTAAGTGGTCTATTAGTTCCGGGCACACAAGTCGGGGGTGCCGCCAGATTAATGTCGCCAGGCGCTTATTGGTCGCCAGTATTACCCATTCGCCAAAAAGCGGCAACGTGTTGGTATCACGCTAATACTCCTTTTAAAATGGCGTCTCATGTTTATAACGGGCTGGTGGGAATGTGGATTGTGGAAGATGAAGAGAGCCGATCTCTACCTTTACCCAAAGAGTATGGTGTAAATGATTTTCCGCTAATAATTCAAGATAAACGAATTGATAATTTTGGTACACCGCAATACGACAAAGAAGCTGCAAGTGACGGTTTTTATGGTGATACGTTACTCGTAAATGGGCGTGAAGATCCTTATATCGAAGTTTCTAGAGGTTGGATCCGTTTACGTTTAGTTAATGCATCTAATGCTCGCCGTTATGAATTAACTGCAAATGATGGTCGATCGCTTTACCTTATCGCCTCAGATCAAGGTTTATTAACTTCTCCCGTTGAATTGAAATCAGTGCCAATGGCACCAGGCGAAAGACGTGAAATACTCGTTGATATGTCTGAAGGGGGAGATGTCATCATTACAGCGGGGCAAAGTGCCGGATTTATGGACAGACTTCGTGGTATTTTTGAGCCTTCTGACTTATTACGTAATGCCAATATATTGACGATTAAACCGACAGGATTAATGTCATTAGTTACTGATAAAGCGCCTCAACAATTAGCACTAGATGACACACAAATTACGACCTCGATTCAGCCTAGAACCATTCAACTTCATAACAGTCCCCCAGGTATCAATAATGCTCGTTGGGAGCTTTCAAGAATTGATTTGGTGGGTAAACAAAATGGCTGGGAACGTTGGCTTGTCACTGTACCAACACCTCAATCATTCCATATTGAAGGTGCTCGTTTTAAAGTAATTAATCATAATGGGCAAAAACCTTCACCTGCAGATTTTGGTTGGAAAGATACGGTTTGGATCGAAAGCCAGAGTGAGTTACTAGTAGAGTTAAAGCAGCCTTCTTATACTCACTTTCCTTTCTTGTATTACAGCCAGTTACTAGAAAATGCGGATAAAGGAATGGTAGGACAAATGGAAATCATGCCTGCAGAATAATAGTTTAGCAATAACACTAAATTAAATTAAAAGAAAAACAGTATTTTTAAAACAAAAATACTGTTTTTTTTATATCTAAATAATGCAGATTATATTTTTTCGACTAAAGTTAAATAGAGAATAATATTCTTATGTTTAATTTGTTAATTAATTTAGTGTGATTGTTTTTTTATCTACATTCTCTTTATTAAATTGATTTAAATATTGATATTAATGGAATCAATGTTGATTAAAGTTAGTTTTAACTTTTTGTAATATAATGTGTTGCGATCTAAATGTGTTTAATCTATCTGTTAATTTGTGATTGCCTAGTCAATCTATCTATTTTTATGGCATGAAATCATATTTTTGAGATGCTCTTCAAGTAATTATTTCTCTAGAAACAAGAGAATCTTTGCGTCTTTTATTTTTGATCCTTAATAAATGTTATTAATTTAAATATAACTGAAGGTACAGAATGAACAAAGAAATAGCTTTAAGTCACCATCACAAAATGAATAAAAAAAATAGAATAAATAAAAATATATTTCAACTCTCCCTTGTTGCATCCGCGTTACTTTTTTCTGGATATTCCGTTGCATATTCAGAAGCTGGACAATTAGGTGATACAAAAAGTTGGGAAAGCCAAGAATATCAAAAAGATTGGGGCTTGGCGGCCATGAATGCCTCTAGTGCTTATGCACTTGGTTTCCATGGGCAAGGTGCCAAAATCGGTGTAATGGACTCTGGTGCATTATTGTCACATCCAGAATTGAATGATGCACGGTTTCATGCTGTGAAAGCCAAAGGCCAATATGGTTCAACTGGCATGCGTTATCCTCAGGAAATGGGGGGACATTATGAAAAAGGCCAGGCCTTTGATGTTGATGGAGGTTGGATCAAAGGTGTGAATGATACACACGGAACACATGTTACAGGTACCGTAGGCGCAAGCCGTGATGGTAATGGTATGCATGGTGTAGCGTGGGGAGCTGATGTTTATTTAGGAAATACTGGCGCGACAGATAGCAATAACTACGGTCCTTATCAAGATTACACTTATTTCTACACTGGCTGGAAAGCCATGGTCGATGCTGGTGCTCAAGTTATTAATAACAGTTGGGGAACAAACCCTCGAATTGTTAATACGGTTCCAACTAAAGGTCCTGATGGCGGTAATACAACCGTACACATGCCTGTAGATACCACTGCGCAAACTGAATATGAATATTTCTACTTTAAAAAAGTCTATGGTGATAAACCTTCCTTTGTTGATGCGGCTTATGACGCAGTAAAAGGCACTAACGTTGTACAAGTATTTACAACCGGTAACCGTGACTTTGCTCAGCCTTATTATCGCCCTCTTTATCCTTACTTTAATCCTGAAGCAGAAAAACATTGGATTGCGGTTGCAGGCCTGAAACAGAATGCGGACAAGTCGGGTTATGAATTAGAAAAAATCTTCAATGAAGCGGGTAATGCGAAATGGTGGACAGTTGTTGCACCAGGTCGTTACATTTATTCGTCAGTTGTTGATGAAGAAGGGAATGCAGGTTGGGATACTTTTAGTGGTACATCAATGGCAGCTCCTCACGTTACGGGTGCCATGGGTGTATTGATGTCACGTTACGAGTCAATGAATGCGATGCAAATACGTGATGTGATGTTTACAACGGCTAACCATCATAATCCAGATGGTTCTTTATATGATAGCTGGACTGCAGCAGAAGGAACGCCTGACGTGCGCTATGGTTGGGGTACTCCGGATTTAGATAAAGGGATGTATGGTCCGGGTCAATTCTTAGGTAAATTTGAATACAACTTAAGCATGACCCCACTTGATGTTTGGACAAATGATATTTCACAAACTGCGTTAGATTTACGTGAACAAGAAGATCTCGCATGGTTGAAGGAATATACAGATAAAGGCATTGCAGCTGGTGGTGATTACAATCTAGGGACTGATTTTGTTATCAACGATGGTAATCCAGATCCAACGTCTCATATTGTTAGTAAAGAAGATGCTGAAAAATGGCGTAAAGAGTATTACCAAAAACGAGCTGATGCTATTCAAGCTAAAATTGATGCTGGTTTATATGACGGCGCTTTAGTTAAGAAAGGTGAAGGTACCTTAGTGATGACGGGCGATAATACTTATCGTGGTGGTACAACAGTTGAGCAAGGTACTTTATATGGCTTTACTGAATCATTTGGTACAGAAGCAGTTAATGTTAATGGTGGCAAATTAGGTGTTATTGATCGCTATAATGATACTTTCACTCAACAAGGCCAATTAGCATCAAACGAAAGCCACAAAGCCAATATTAATATCAACGATAAAGGCACGTATTTAGTGACTGTTGGGCATGATGTTAATGTCGGCGATATGTCCTTAAATAAAGGGGCAAGTTTAGATATTGGTGCTGATAGTGAAGGTCAATTAAAAGATATTTACCTTAATAATACCGTTGCAACAGGTACTGTTAATGCAGAAAATTTAGTTGATAATCGTACTAAAACTAAAATGTTAGCGAATAACAACCCAGATAGTGATTACGCATTATTTAATAAAAATGTTTCTGTAAAAGACAACACCATTACAGGCACATTAAGTAAAAAGGAAAATACGTCTTTAGCGACTTTTGCTAATAATGAAAATGGTCGTTCTATTGCCAATGCTTTAGATAATACAGGTAGTGGTGATTTATTTAATGCTGTACTTCCTATGAATGAAAGGGATCTGAATAAGACCTACGGATCATTAGGTAGTGATATGTATTTAAATGCCAACAGTGCGAGTGTGGTAAATGTGTTAGGGTTAACTCGTACAGTGAAAGATCAAGCCATGGGTATTGGTCAAGGTCGTTATGCTACATTGGATAACAGTAACGCACGTATTTGGATGACAGGTATTGGCCAATGGGGTAATGCTGATTATGGTCATAGCAATATGGATGTTGATTTCTATGTCGGCTTATTAGGCGCAGAAATTGATGTGACTGAAAATACCAAAGCTGGTCTCTTCTTTGGTGCCGGCTCAACCAAATATAAAGGTAATGAGCACGGTAAAATAGACAGTAACGATATCCATATTGGTGCTTATGGCGTGTCTAATTTATATGATGTGGCTTCATTAAACTATGGTTTCACACATACTAACCAAGATAGAGATGCCAAAAGAACACTTTGGGTAGGACAAAATGCAGGTTATAACTCAACCAGTTATGATGCAAAAATTACTCAAATTTTCTTAGAAGGTGCTTATACTCAATTTAATACTAATCAGTACTCTATTGAGCCATATGCAGGATTTAGTTGGTTGCGTGTATCAACCGATGATATCAATGAAAATGTCGGTAATATGAAATTTACCACCAAGACTGATTCACAAGATATTCAAGTCGGTACTATCGGTTTACGTGGCGGATATCCATTTATGGCTGGTAACATTAATATGGCATTAAAAGGCGATATTTCTGCAAGTCATTTATTTGGTGATAATCGTCCTGAATCACGTCTATTCTTATCAAATTCTGGTGATGCAACATTACGCGGTGGTAAGCTGGATAATTTATTTGGTGTTGGCTTAGGTATTGATGCACAATTAAGTAAATCAACCACTTTCGGAGTTTCTTACCAAGGTCAATATAATAGTGATGTAAGTTCAAGTGGTATTAATGCAACATTGAAAATTAATTTCTAATTACATTTAGGTTGTTTTCTATAAAAGGTCTTTAGTGATAAGGGCCTTTTTTTGTATGAATATACAGATAAATAAAGGAATGTATTGCTATGAAATAAGGAGTTATTATGCATATAAACGAGACTAAATTTAAAATTAATCAAGTAGATGATTTTAATATAAACAAAAAAGAAAAATACAAAATAAAAAATGAAATTAATAGTATATTAAACGTTTTTAGTCATTTTTATGTGGTTGAGAGAAATGAAAATTTTTCATCTAAATTATCTTTTTTTATAAAAAAAATATTTAATTTAAAGACGAGTTTGGTTTTTTTGTTAGATAAAAGTCAGCATGCTAAGTTGAATAATTTATCCACTCTTTTTTGTGGTGATGAAAAAATAGAGTTTAAGAATTGCAAATTAATAAATTCTGACTTTATTAGTATTAAAAGAGAAGTATTAGATTCTTTATTTTTAAGTTTAAATACGGCAATAAAAAATGATTCTCATGATAATGCTAAAAAAATAATACAAACCTATCTTTATGATAAATCTAAAACAAAAGGAGATTTCATTGCTATACTTAGCATCTCTTTAGATTTGATTAATCATTATCAAAAAGAAAAATTTGAACAATTGAGTAGGCATAGTTCAGAATGTTCTAGTATGTTAGATTATATTAAACCTAGCTATAAACAGCATATTGACATGGCATTAAATTATGCTTGTAAAGAGATTAATGGAAAAAAATCTACTAAAATGGGTAATTCAATAATTTACTTGGTTAATACAATGCATAATATTTATTCTATGGAAATGGAGAAGAGATTTATTATAAATATAGCTAAATGTTTTATTGGTAAAACGGTGAAGTATAATGTTGGAAATTATAATAATGATAGTTTTACAAAAATGATAATAAACCTCTTGATAAATAAATTAAAAAACAATGAAGGCGTTAAGGAGTTTGTCGATAATATGCTTGGTTCTGGATTGTTAGACTATAATGATATCATTAAAGAAAAAGAAAAAACAGCAGAGGATGAATGCTATATATCTGATTACAATAAAAAAATAAAGAATGTTTTTAGTGAAAATATAAATAGTGATGAAATTAAAAACAATATAGCGAAGGTTATTAGAGATAATTATGAGATTATTTTAAGCCAAATGAAAAATAAGTCTAATTATCTTGAAAACGAAAGGGTTTTACTGGATGTTATTGATTATTTAAAGAGTGAAAATAATTTTAATTTAAATTTAGTATAATGAGTTATTCCTCTTTAATGAAATTTATTAAAGAGGTTTTTTAATTTAACTCAATGCCACTTTAATCCCCAAACCAATCAATACTACACCGAGTACTTTATCGATACTTTTTTGGACTTTATTAAGTACCTTTCTGACTGGTGAACTTTGGATTAATAAAACGAGTGAGGGCCAATAAACGATAGCTAATCCCCAGATGATAAAGGCATACCACAATTTTTCACCAATACTTGAATCAACACTTAGCACTTGTGTGAAAACGGCAAGAAAGAAAAGGGTTGCTTTCGGATTGAGTAGGTTACATAAAAAGCCTTGCATAAAGGCTTTTTTAAAGCTGATTTGTGAATGCTGTGTCGCTTTCTCATCAATCGTATGATTAGATTTTGAGAGTAAGCTATGAAAACCAATCCAGAATAAATACACGGCCCCAGCATATTTTAAAATGGAAAAAAGCCAAGGTGTAGTAGTGATAAGTACAGCAATACCGGCAACACAATACGACATATGCACAAGTAATGCAGCTACAATACCCATTGCGGTCATCATTGCAGCAGAGCGTTGATAACGTGCCGCATTTTTTACAACGAGAAAAAAGTCAGGGCCTGGTGAGATCATACCAAGTAAAGCAATTGTAAAAACGACTAAAGAAGTTTCAAGCATAATAGCGCCTTGCATATAACAATATTATAATGATTGAATCTTATATGATTAAGTTAACACTTCGAGTATAAAGCAATTATTTATTATCTAGGAAGCATAATTTGTATCGACTCAGGTTTTAGCTTTACGTATAGTGTGAGCAGTTTTTTTCCCATCTTTACCCGTAGGTGTGTAAATGAATATTAGTTTAATCGCAGCATTAGCGATGGATCGCATTATTGGTATGGAAAAGGCAATGCCTTGGACATTACCAGGTGACCTCGCATGGTTCAAAAAGAATACGCTAAATAAACCCGTTATTATGGGCCGGGTGACTTATGAATCTATTGGGCGTCCTCTACCGAATCGCCTCAATATTGTGTTAAGTAGCCAACCAGGAACAGATAGTGAAGTTGTTTGGGTGAAGTCTGTAGAAGAAGCTTTGCAAGCCGCTGAAAATTATGACGAAATTATGGTTATCGGTGGTGGTAAAGTGTATGAGCAATTTTTACCTATGGCTAATACACTCTATCTAACACACATCGATGCTGAAGTAATTGGTGATACCACATTCCCTGATTATGAGCCTGATGAATGGGATTCTACTTTTATGGAATATCATGAAGCTGATGAAAACAACTCTCATAACTACTGCTTCGAAATATTAAAAAGAAGAAAATAACAAGAATTAAATAAAAAGGGAGATTAAATATCTCCCTTTTTATTATTCCTATATTATTAATATAAGAATAATAAAAAATAAGATTTATTATACCAACTAAGAATTTTATTTATAAAACTTATTATTTAAACGTGATCATTATTTATATTTTAATAAACTCATTTTATAAGAATAATGTATGAGATATTAATCAATATATAGATTTTTTATTCTCAATATTGTGGTTTTTTCTGCTTATTTCGCATCGAAAAAAAATAAGTTATTGATTTATAGGTGGTAATTTTTATTATTTTTTTTGGTGTTCGTTTTTATATAAGAAATGTTCTTTTTAGTATCAAAAAAACAAATTAGGTAAAAATAAGTAGGGTGGAATGAGTAAAGCGCAAAATTGAGTTTTTTACTTTTTGCGCTTGAAATGAAGATAATGACGAGAGTTACTTTGGTGCAGATAGGCTAGCCTGAGTGAAATATTGTTTATCTTCCCAGCGCAAGCAAGTGAGGTTTCCTCCCCAGCAACACCCAGTATCAAGAGCATATACATTATCAGGAGTGCCTTTTCCTTCAAGAGAGGCCCAATGGCCAAAAATAATGCTATAACCTTCCGGAAGTTGACTTGGTAAATCAAACCAAGGTTTTAATGGTGCAGGGGCTTCTAATGGCTTGTCTTTACAAATCATATCCAATTGACCATTAGGAAAACAGTAGCGCATTCGAGTGAATGCATTGGTACTAAAGCGTAATCGTGCTAAACCAGTAAGTTCTGGTGACCAATTATTGGGTAGATCTCCATACATTGAATTAATAAATAAAGGATAGCTATCACTACTTAAAATGGCTTCGACTTCACGGGCACACATTTTTGCAGTTTCTAAATCCCACTGTGGTGTGATCCCTGCATGCGCCATAATAATTTTCTTTTCTTCATCAACTTGAAGCACAGGTTGGCGTCTTAACCAATTAATTAACTCATCTACATCTGGAGCATTGAGTAATTCATTAAGTTTATCTCTTGGTTTATTTCGGCTAATTTTTGCAAATACACCTAATAGATGAAGGTCATGATTACCCAAAACAAGTTTTAGAGAAGAGCCTAAGCTTTTTACAAAACGTAGCACTTCAAGTGAGTCTGGTCCCCGTGCAACAAGATCACCCGTTAACCATAATGTGTCCTGTGTAGGATCAAAACTCACTTTATCAAGAAGGTGGCGCAGTTCATGGTAACAGCCATGAATATCACCAATTAAATAAGTTGCCATAATTAATTTATCAATGTTGGAAGTGCAAGGCGGAAAACAGGGATCTCTATTTGAAATAATCGACCGTCAGTATCAATCATTTCATAATGGCCTTCCATTGTTCCCATCGGTGTTTCAAGAACGGCACCACTGGTATAGCTGTAATGCGTACCGGGTTCAATCAGTGGTTGTTCACCGACAACACCTTCACCTCGAACTTCTGTCGTATTACCTTGTGCATTGGTAATTAACCAGTAACGGCGCAGGAGGCGAATTGCACATTTATTCAAATTATGAATTGATACCGTATAAGCGAATACATAGCGTTCATCTTCAGGAGATGATTGGCTTTCGATGTAAACACTTTGTACTTGTATCGCCACTTTTGATGAGGTGAACATAATGCCTCCTGTCTCTGGCTTTATCTTATGCTTGAGTATCTTGCTTTTGTGATAACCAGTTTGCCACTTTACAGTATTGCTCAACAGAAATATTTTCTGCGCGAGCAGTCGGGTCGATCCCCAGAGCAACCATATCTTCTGCTGTTAGCAATCCACCTAAACTGTTACGCAATGTTTTGCGTCGTTGGTTAAATGCTTGAGCGGTAATACGGCTTAGCATTGCAATATCCGTAACTGGATATGGCTTTTCTTTGTAAGGGATCAAGCGAACAACGGCTGAATCCACTTTTGGTGCTGGTTTAAATGAAGTAGGTGGAACTTCAAGTACAGGAATGATTTGGCAATAATATTGCGCCATCACACTTAAGCGTCCATAAGTTTTGCTACCGTGACCAGCAACAAGGCGATTAACCACTTCTTTTTGCAACATAAAGGTCATATCAGAAATAGCATCAGCAAAACTGAAAAGGTGGAACATAAGTGGAGTGGAAATATTATAAGGCAAGTTACCAAAGACACGCAGAGGCTGCTGACGTTCTTTTGCTAATTGTGCAAAATCAATTGTCATTGCATCTTGCTGAATAATGGTCAGCTTGTCTTTTAATGTAGGATGAACTTCTAAACGAGCAGCTAAATCACGGTCGATTTCAACTACTGTCATTTTATCCATTCTCGCGCCAACGGGTTCTGTGATAGCGCCTAAACCGGGACCAATTTCAACAATGGCCTCACCGGGTTGTGGATAAATAGATTCAACAATACTTTCAATAATATAGCTGTCTGTTAAAAAGTTCTGCCCGAAGCGTTTGCGGGCAAAGTGCCCCTGATGGACTCTATTATTCATTACAATTTTGTATCATATTAATGGCTAAATTTAATGCGGTGCAAAAACTGCCAGCATCTGCGCTTTTTGTACCTGCTAGCTCAAGGGCTGTGCCATGATCAACAGAGGTACGAATAAAGGGAAGACCGAGTGTTATATTCACTGCACGACCGAAACCTTCATATTTTAGCACAGGTAATCCCTGATCGTGATACATCGCTAGTACAGCATCAGCATGTGTTAAATATTTAGGCTGAAAAAGGGTATCAGCAGGATAAGGCCCATGGAGGCTAATGCCTTGCTGACGTAATTGTGTTAATGCAGGCTCAATAATATCAATTTCTTCACGCCCCATATGGCCACTTTCCCCAGCATGAGGATTAAGGCCACAAACATAAATTTGAGGTTCTGCTATGCCAAATTTAGTTTTTAAATCATGATTTAAAATGGTGATAATTTCATGCAGTAGTTCACCTGTAATAGCATCGGCGACATCTCGTAGAGGCAAATGTGTGGTTGCTAGCGCGACTCTTAATGTGTCTGTTGCTAACATCATGACCACACGTTCACAGTGACTACGATCGGCAAAAAACTCGGTGTGTCCTGTGAAATGTACACCCGCATCATTAATAATTCCTTTATGAACGGGGCCAGTTACTAATGCAGAGAATTCGCCATTAAGACAGCCATCACAAGCACGAGCTAATGTTTCTACAACGTATAACCCATTGCGTGCATCTAATGCACTTGGAATAACATTGTTATGAAGTGCAATAGGGAGTACACAAATTTGGCTTGGTGTGTGTGCCTGAGGTGGTGTGGCAGGATCGTATTCAACTAATGAAAGAGGCTGGTTTAATAATTCTGCTCTTGTTTTAAGTAACTGAGGATCAGCACAAACAACCCAAGGTAAATCCCAACTCATTTGTGCTAATGAGATAATCAGGTCAGGACCAACCCCGGCTGGTTCGCCGGGGGTGATAACAAGTGGTTTTATTTGCTTAGTTTGCATTATTCTCGTTCATTATTTTCACATAAGCCCCTACTCGTAGCTCTTGCATCCAGTTTTGTACTTCTTCATTAAACTTACGATTAAAGAGTAAACGGTATGCTTGTTCTTTATTAGCTGCATCTGTTTTGTCAACACTACGTGTGTCTTCTAATTCAATTAAATGCCAGCCAAAATTTGAACGAACAGGTTGGCTTAATTCATTTTTATTTAAGCGCATTAACGCATCGCGGAATGCTGGATCGTAAACGTCAGGCATTGACCATCCTAACTCACCACCACGTAATGCTGAACCTGGATCTTCAGAGTATTCTTTTGCTGCATCAGCAAAGCTTATTTTGCCACTGCGAATATCGGCAGAAATTTGCTGTAATTTGGCATAGGCTTGCTCATCATTCATGATTGGAGAGCTTTTCAGCAGAATATGACGACTTTTAACTTCGGTGACAGAGAGTGTATTTGAGCCACCACGAATATCGTTTACTTTAATGATGTGTAAGCCGACACCAGAGTGAAGAGGCCCTACAATTTGCCCTTTCTGTGCATTAGCTAATTCTTTTGCAAACAGAGTTGGTAATTCATCAATAGATGCCCAACCCATATTACCGCCATTTAAAGCTTGTGGATCAGCCGAATAAGTTGCTGCTAATTTACCAAAATCAGCACCATTTTTAAGTTGATTCATTATGCGAGTAATGACTTGTTTTGCTTTTTCCATTTCTGCTGGAGCAGGGTTTTCTGATAATGGAATTAAAATATGGCTTAAATTCAGATCAACACTTTGGCTTGCTTGGCTTTCAATTTGCTTAGCAAGAGAATCAACTTCTTGAGGCAAAATTGTAATACGGCGACGAACTTCATTGTTACGTACTTCTGCCAGCATCATTTCTTTGCGAATATCTTGGCGATATTCGTTGTAAGAAATGCCATCAGCTAAGAGGCGTTTTTTCATTTGATCAAGTGAAATTTTATTTTCAGCGGCAATACCTTGAATGGTAGATTCTACTGCTGCATCAGGAATATCAATTTGCATTTGCTGTGCCATTTGCAAAATGATGTTATCCATCACCAAACGCTCTAGGATTTGTTGGCGAAGAACTTGCTCATCAGGCATTTCCTGACCCGCACTTTTTGCGTTCATTTTGACAGTCTGTAGCATTCTATTGACGTCACTTTCTAGAACGACACCGTTATTGACGATAGCCGATACACGGTTTAATTCTTGTGCAGCAAACGTTGTTGAGCTGGTAGCTGCACCGACCGTGATCATTAAGCCGATAAACAGCGTTTTCCAATTTTTCATAAGTTTCCCATTATGTGTTTTCCGCATCTTGTTGCGGGATGACATATTTATTCAGCCAATTCCGTAGTCTGATTAAATCAGAATGCTCTTTGATAAGGTAAGATACCGCGTTCAAGCATTTTCTGGCTACCCAAACTATGATTGTTACTTAGGCCTCTGAGTTCCACGTTGATTGACCATTTATTGTCAATATCACTGTGGTCAACTTTCCAGCCAACAATTTTTCGTTCATAACCGACGTTCACAGCCCAGCAACAGGTATTATATTGCACACCAACCATCTGGCTAACAGGTTCGGATTCTTTAGTATCAAAGTAATAAGCACCCACAAGACCCCAGCGTTCGGCTAATGGCCAACTGCCTACAACACCGACTTGAGAAATACCTTTTTGGTATTCAGGAAGTTTATTAATACCACCATCGTAAGGGCGAACACGCGTTGCTTGAATATAATCACGATCAACATAGCGATAACTCAACTGTAGAAGATGATCGCTATCGGCGCGATATTCCATAATCGCATCACCCATTGATACGCTACCTAAACGACGGTCATATTGTAAACCACCACGCATACCCACAGTATCAGTGATCCGCCAGTAGGCATCACCCGCCCAGACCATTGAACCTGTTTCATCTTTACTATTAATGATTTCGTTACCAGTAGAAGAAGGTCCTGTTCTTGGGCGCTCAAAGAAGTAGATTTGACCTACAGAAACGTTAAAACGTTCAACCAATTCGCTATCATAAAAACGCGAAGTTACACCGGTTGTTAATTGGTTTGCAGAAGCAATGCGGTCTAAACCACCATACATTCTATCGCGGAAAAGCCCGCCATAGTTTGACTGTAATAACGCGGAGTCAAAGTTATTGATATTAGACTGATCTTTATAAGGGACATAAAGATATTGTACTCGTGGCTCAAGGGTTTGTGTAATGTCATTAGTCTGATATTGACGCTCGAAAACCACTTTCATATCAGATTTAAACTGTGGTAATACCCGATTAACACTGTCATCTAATTGGTTAGGATATCTTTTCTTATAAGCATCTGGAATGTCCTGATCGTAATGAGTTGCCATTACTTTCAGTTCATTATTAAAGCTTGCCCAACCCGTAGATGCAGGGAGTGAAATCGTTGGCTCAATATGGAAACGATTTGCTTCAGGTGTATTCTCACCCACGCTGGTAAAACGTACAAACTGAGCATAAGTTCGGAAATCAAATGGCCCGACATCATTCTTATAATAATTCAGATCAAGTTGTGGCTCGGCACGATAAGCTCTTGCATCTTTATTATCAGAGAAAATTTGGAACTGTTTAGTGGTTAATGTGGCATTCCAGTTTTGTTGTGCATAACCCGTACTAAATTTTTGAGTGGCATAACCATCGGTGGTATTACCATATTGTGAGGTAAAGTCGGTAAAATATTTATTATCACTCACTTTTGTGTAGTCGGCATTGAATCGCCACACATTATTCATGACACCACTATGGCCCCAGTAGAATAACCAACGTGTGGCGGTATCACGAGGAAGATAGCCTGCTTTATTTTCTTCTTTGTCTTTATTGTATTGGCTATCGTGATTAATCCAATCTACAGCGATGGTACCGCGTCCCGGCGTTGTTAAATAACGAAATTCGTTATCTAATTTTAAACCACGACGGCTAATATAATTAGTTGTAATAGTGGCATCATAATTAGGGGCGATATTCCAATAGTAAGGGAGTTGGAAATCAAATCCGGAACTACGAGAATAGCTTCCGTTTGGAATTAAGAAACCAGAACGACGTTTATCACCGATAGGTAATTGAAGATAAGGGCTGTAAAAAATAGGGACATTAGCAACACGAAAACGTGCATTCCAAATTTCAGCAACTTGTTCTTCACGGTCTAAAATAACCTCAGAGCCGACAACGCTCCAGCTATCATCGCCAGGTAAACAAGAAGTGAACATCCCTTTATCCATAATGGTATAGCGGTTCTCGCCACGCATTTGCATCTTGTCGGCATAACCACGGCCTTGGCGGCCAACCATCTGGTAATCACCTTGCTCAATATCCGTATCTTTATTATTAAGATTAGACCAAGCACGAGGGCCTTTTAAGATAATTTGAGGATCATCATAAGAGACATTTCCTGTCGCGGTCACCATTCTTAATGGCGTCTCTCCCTCAGTTTGTGTCAGTTCAACACTGTCTGCACTTAAGGTTTGGTTTCCCTGTTTAATATCAACATCACCTTTATATTTGATCATGCGAGGATATTCACCTTGCATATCATTTGCAGTGATAGTGACAGGCAAGTTATTAGGATCGCCCTGTACTAATGGTTTGTTATAAACGGGGACTCCCAGTAAACATTGGGAGGCAAGATCAGCATAAGCAGGCTGACCGTATATTGTGGCCCAAACTAAGGTGGCCAGCAGTGTGGGATAACTTTTTTTCATAAGTATTTATGTGCTTCCGTCATCAGTGGCTTCATGCTGATAAACAGCCAGAAACTAACGCAGGGAGTTATGCGACACCAGCCCAACGTTCTGAACATTGTTCTAACGGTAACCGAAAAATAGGCGTAAACCTCATTTTTTCGATGTTTCTGTGTTGAAATAGGGTTATAGCCTTATTAGAAACAAAAAAACACCGCGCTGATGCGGTATTTCGTGCGGTCTAATAACGCTAAAGTTATTCGTTTGGTCACTCATTTTACTTTAACACAATTTAAACGAAAACAGCATTACCTCTGTCCAAAGAGAAACAGTAAATCTCTTCATTTTAAGAAAAAGTCTATTTAGACGTCGCTTGGTGTTAGGTGTGCAAGCAAATGAATAGTATGATAATGCAAAATTGCAGGCAGAGCATTGAAGATTTGAGGAGTCTATGCGCTATTGGGGAAAATTATTAGGCCTTATCATCGGTAGTTTTGCGGGGGTAGGCTTCTGGGGTATTGTTATTGGTGTTTTTCTTGGACACCTCTATGACATGCAACGAGGTAAATTAGGAAGTGGTGGGCGCTATACTCGTGATAGACAAGCTTTTTTCTTTGCTGCGACTTTTCAAGTTTTAGGACACCTAACAAAATCAAAAGGGCGAGTCACTCAAACGGATATCTCACTTGCAAGTGAATTGATGGATAGGATGAATTTACACGGAGTAGGGCGTCAAGCTGCTCAGCAAGCATTTAGAGAAGGCAAATCACCAGATTTTCCCTTAAGAGCTACCTTGCAACGTGTTCGACAAATTTGTGCTGGCCGTCGTGACCTACTTCAGATGTTTCTGGAAATTCAGTTACAAGCGGCTTTTGCCGATGGCCAATTGCATCCGAATGAAAGAAAAATGCTGTTTATCATTATTGATGAGCTGGGTTTTTCGCGTGCGCATTTTGAACATATATTAGCAATGATGCAGGCTGGCCAAAATTTCCATTATCAAAATAGGCAAGGATATCAGCCTCAACCTCAAGGGCCAACACTCTCTGACGCATGTAAGGTACTTGGTGTTAAGGAGAGCGATGATGTTAAAACCATAAAAAGAGCTTATAGAAAATTAATGGGAGAACATCATCCAGATAAACTTGTAGCAAAAGGTTTGCCACCAGAAATGATGGAAATTGCAAAACAAAAAGCACAGTCCATACAAGTTGCTTACGATTTGATTAAAAAAGAAAAAGGATTTCGTTAACATCTTGTAAAAGAAGATGAGAAAAGAGAGAATTATTCCGTGATAGAGATAACTTAGGTTGAGTTGAGTTTATTATTTATCACGGTAAAATATAAGTGAAATTTAATTATTTCATTCTCTCTTCTCTTAAAAAAGGAACTATATCCATGTCAAACGTCCGTGTTCTTGTTGGGGTTATGGGATTAGCGCTTTGCCTGCTCCTTGCTTCATTGAGTTCAGTGACTGTTTTAGTGTCATAAGACATTAAAAATCGGCAAGGCATTCAAAATGTATCGGGGATCGAAAAGCAGGATGCGTAATAAATAATTCCTGAGCATGTAACTGCAGGCGAGGAGCCATCGCTCTTGCCTGCGGATGTGCATAAAAGCGATCCCCTAAAATAGGATGCCCCAACGCTAACATGTGTACCCGCAATTGATGTGAACGCCCCGTAATTGGCGAGAGTTTGACTCTTGTCGCATTCTCTTCATACTCCAGCACCTCATAAAAAGTTTGCGCTGCTTTTCCCGTTTCATGACAGACTTTTTGTTTTGGTCGATTTGGCCAATCACAAATTAATGGTAAATCAACCAATCCTTCTTCTTTTTCGATATGCCCCCATACGCGAGCAATATAGGTTTTTTTCGGTTCACGTTCACGAAATTGACGTTTTAGCTCACGCTCAGCATCTTTATTTAGTGCAACAACAATGACGCCACTGGTTGCCATATCTAAACGATGCACACATTCGGCATTAGGAAAATCAGCTTTAATGCGCGACATAATACTGTCGTTATGCTCTGGCGCTTTGCCCGGCACAGATAGTAATCCACTGGGTTTATTGACGGCAATAATATGCTCATCTTGATATAAAATATGTAACCAAGGATCAGTCGGCGGGTTATAAACTTCCATCATGGTGGATATCTCATCAAAACAACGGGGAGCAAAAGACTCCCCGCTTTAATGGTAATTATTGGTGGGTAACAACAATTAAACGTATTGAATCTAAGCGCCAATTTGCTTCATCTAAATGATTAAGAATATGGGTACGCTCATTTTCAATCGCTTCAACTTCATCATCACGAATATTTGGATTTACAGCGCGTAAAGCCTCTAGGCGTGATAATTCATGTGTTAATACGCGATCAGCTTCTTCTTTCGCTTTTTGAATAAGCCCTTTCGCTTCGACTTCCATTAATGGTTCAGAGGCTTTGAGTACATGGTGTACTTCGCTTTGTACCGCATTGACTAGTTTGCTAGAAGTATGACGGTTAACCGCATTTAATTGGCGGTTAAAACTTTCAAACTCAACTTGAGAGGCTAGGTTATTACCTTTTAGATCAAGTAATAAGCGAACTGGTGTTGCAGGTAAGAAACGACTTAAGTGAAGATGTTTAGGCGCTTGTGCTTCTACGACATAAATCAGTTCAACTAATAGCGTTCCTACTGGTAATGCTTTATTTTTTAATAAAGATACTGCACAGCTACCAGTATCGCCTGATAGGATCAAATCTAAGCCATTACGGATAATGGGGTGTTCCCAACTGATAAATTGGGTATCTTCACGAGATAGCGCTTGCTCTCTATCAAATGTGATAGTGCAACCATCTTGTGGTAAGCCCGGGAAATCAGGCACTAGCATATGATCAGACGGCGTTAAAATAATTAAGCTGTCACTACGATCTTCTTGGTTAATACCAACGATATCAAATAAATTCAACGCAAAGTTAACTAATTCAGGATCATTATCTTGAGCCGCAATTTCACCCGCTAATTCAACGCCCACTTCACCACCATTAGAGTGCATTTCTAATAGGCGGTCACGGCCTTGCTCAAGTTTAAGTTTCATTTCATCATGTTGTTTACGACAAGCGGCAATAAACTCATCAAAGTCTGCTAATTCATTAGGCTGAGCAAGATAGTTAACAAGTGCATCATATTTGCTGTCATAAATAGTACGACCTGTTGGACAAGTATGCTCAAAGGCATCTAAGCCTTCGTGATACCAGCGCAATAAGACGGATTGAGCCGTACCTTCAAGATAAGGAATACTAATATCAATGTCGCGATTTTGACCAATTCGATCGAGACGACCAATACGTTGTTCTAGTAAATCAGGATTAAATGGCAGATCAAACATGACCAGTTGATTTGCAAACTGGAAGTTACGTCCTTCTGAGCCGATTTCAGAACATAATAGAACCTGTGCGCCTTCTTCTTCAGACGCAAAATATGCTGCAGCGCGATCGCGTTCAAGTAAAGACATTCCTTCATGGAAGACTGCCGCACGAATAGCTTCGCGCTCGCGTAAAACTTGCTCTAGTTGCAATGCGGTTGCCGCTTGCGCACAAATAACCAGAACTTTTTCATTGCGATTTGCAGTTAAGAAACCAAGTAACCATTCAACACGAGGATCAAAGTTCCACCATGTTGCGTTTTCACCTTCGAATTCTTGGTAAATACGTTCAGGGTAGAGCATCTCTTTTGCACGAACTTCGAGGCTCTTTTTCGCCGCCATAATTTCGGCAACTTTAATCGCTGTTTGATATTGTGTTGGCAGTGGCATTTTAATCGCACGAAGTAGGCGATTAGGGAAACCTTTCACACCAGAGCGTGTATTACGGAATAACAGACGCCCCGTTCCGTGTCTGTCCATTAACATATGAACAAGTTCTTGGCGAGACTTAGTGCGTTCTTCGCCTTTGGTATTTGCCGCTTTTAGTAATGGCTCAACATCTTGCTCACTAATCATTTCGCTGATGATATTTTGTTGTTCGGTGTTTAAATCATCTTCTGATAGCAAAATAGTGACAGCATCGGCAACAGGACGGTATTTTTGTTGCTCATTGATAAATTCGTTATAGTCATGGAAACGACTTGGATCAAGCAGACGTAAACGAGCGAAGTGGCTTTCTTGACCTAATTGCTCAGGTGTTGCGGTTAATAGCAACACTGAAGGAATAGATTCAGCCAACTCTTCAATTACTTGATATTCACGGCTTGGTGCGTCTTCACTCCACACAAGGTGATGAGCTTCATCGACAACCAGCATATCCCATGTTGCTTCAACGAGATGTTCAAAACGTTGCTTATTTTTACGCACAAAATCTAAAGAGCAGATGATCATTTGTTCTGTTTCAAATGGGTTATCGCTATCTAACAAGGATTCGCTATAACGGCTATCATCAAACAGTGAAAAACGCAGATTGAAACGGCGTAACATTTCAACTAACCACTGATGTTGTAAGCTTTCAGGCACGATAATTAACACACGCTCAGCCCGACCATCCATTAACTGTTGGTGGATAATCATACCCGCTTCAATGGTTTTACCCAGACCCACTTCATCCGCTAATAAAACGCGAGGGTTATGACGTTTACCCACTTCATTGGCAATGTAAAGCTGATGAGGAATAAGGCTTGCACGAATGCCACGTAAGCCACTTTGTGCTTGTTTAAATTGTTCGCTTAAGAATTTACGTGCGCGATAGCGTAAGGCAAAGCGATCCATACGATCAATTTGGCCTGCAAAAAGGCGATCTTGTGGTTTATTAAAAGTGAGTTTGTTATCTAAGAACACTTCACGTAATTGCGCAGGCTCTTCGGTGTCTAAACGTACACCTTGATAGATAAGAAGGCCATTATCTTCTACAACGTTATCGATGGCGAGTTTCCAGCCTTCGTGACTGGTGACAGTATCTCCCGCATTGAACATCACCCGCGTTATTGGAGCATCATGACGGGAGTAAAGGCGGTTTTCGCCACAGGCAGGAAAAAGTAAGGTCACCATGCGGGCATCAACTGCCACAACAGTACCCAGTCCAAGCTCGCTTTCAGTATCGCTAATCCAACGTTGACCAAGAGTAAAAGGCATATATATAAACTCAGCTCTCAAATATATAATTTAGGAATTATTAATGAATGCAGTATTGCGGTGTTGTCATTAAAATTTGTGGGATAAAAATGCCTGTTCTTGAAACAAGAAAAGTTAATTATCACCAAAGGGGCGTTATGTTAATAGATGCAAAGCAAACCGTCACCTGCAAAATGACACATCTTAAAATGTCAGCGTCAATTGTCCATTTAACAAGGTTGAAAAATCATCTTGTATAAAAGGCAGGATAGCATCTGCAATCGGCATTAACTGCTTATTGATATAGTGTTCGTAATCAGGTGCAGCGGTAATGTGCTCTAATGGTTCAGGTCCCAAGAGGGTAATTATATAACTAATCCAACCGCCTTGCTGATATTGTTGAGGTCTATTTTGGGATAAATTATATTCGTCAGCTTTACGTGCAGCTTTAACATGAGGGGGAACGTGGTGCTGATATTCTGATAATTTTCGACGTAACCGTTTACGATACACTAATCTATCATCATATTTTCCCGCAAGCGTATCTGCGACATAATCACGAATAAACTGCTGGTAAGGTTGTTGATGAAAAATACGAGTATAAAGCTCTTGTTGAAATTTCTGAGCAAGAGGTGTCCAATCTGTTCTGACGGTTTCTAATCCTTTAAACACCATCTTATCATTGCTTAATCCCGCATAACGCTTTTTACTGCCTGTTTCCATACCTCGAACGGTTGGCATTAAAAAACGACGATAGTGTGTTTCATACTCTAGCTCTAATTTGCAATCAAGTTGATAGGTTTCAAAAAGGTATGTTTTCCACCATTGGTTAACCTCTTGTACTAGATGATGCCCAATTTGTTGTGCTTGTTGCTCAGTATGTGGCGATTTAAGCCAAACAAAAGTAGAGTCCGTATCACCATAAATAACTTGATAACCCTTATCTTCAATTAATGCTCGCGTTCTTTTCATAATCTCATGGCCACGTAAGGTAATTGAAGACGCCAGACGAGGATCAAAAAAACGACATCCCACTGAGCCTAAAACACCATAAAAAGCATTCATAATAATTTTGAGGGCTTGAGAAAGCGGGGCATTTTTATGTAATTTTGCGTTATCTCTTTCGTGCCAAATTTGCGACACAATAGTGGGTAAACAGTGCTTTTCCCGCGAAAACCACGCTTGGCGAAAACCAGGAATAGACAGTTTTTCATTAGGTTGATGTGTTCCTTCAATCATTCCAACAGGGTCAATTAAAAAAGTACGAATAATTGAGGGATAAAGGCTTTTGTAATCAAGCACAACGACTGAATCATATAAACCGGGAGTAGAGTCCATAACAAAGCCACCGGGACTATGTTCTTCAGGCTTTTCTCCTTGATTAGGGGCAACATATCCAATGCGATGCATAGAAGGGAGATAAAGGTGTGTAAACGCGGCTACGGAGCCTCCACTTCTATCAACAGAAAGTCCTGTGACACAAGCTCTTTCTAATAAAAACGCCATAAGAGATGTGGCATCAAAAATGCGGTTTACTAAAACACAGTCTTGCCAGTTATAGTAGGCTAACGCAGGCTTATCTTCTTTAAAACGCCGATTAATTTCATCCATTCTGGCATAAGGTGTATCAATGGCTTTACCTTCCCCTAATAGGCTTTGCGCGACTGATTCTAGGCTAAATGAGGAGAAGTTCCATGTAGCCATTTTCAGAGCTTCAATACCGTCAATAATTAAGCGACCTTGTGCTGAGGCAAAGAAATGTCCTTTTTTAAAGCTATGCTCTCGCCACTCCAATGGATTATTTTGACGACCTAGTAACAAGCTCACGCCATAACGCTGAGCATGGGTATGTAAAATACGTAAATCGAATTGAATTAAATTCCAGCCAATAATGGCATCGGGATCGTAATGCTGCATCCATTCATTGAGCTTTTCAATTAGACGTAAACGGCTACTGACATAACATAAACGATAGCTTTCAGGCTGTAGGTGTTCACTTTCTGCCGGGACATTATCTGTCAGCATAAACACAACATTATCGCCACAACCCGCAAGTCCAATAGAGTAAAGTTCACCGAATTCGCTGGTTTCAATATCTAAAGATACTGTTCGCAATGTAGGACGATAATCAGGAGCAGGTTTTAGTGTCACGGTATTGTTTTGTTGATAACGAAACCAAATTGGTGCGGTGATAAAACGCTCCATCATATAACGTTCATGAGGGCGTATATCGGCCTCATAAAGACGTATGTGGTGCTCTTTGAGTTGTTGTTCTAGTTGAACGAGTTGTCGGTACTGTTTGCAGTAGATACCAAAAACCGGCTGCCTTTCAAAGTCTTTTAAATCGAGAGGGCGAATTTCTATATCAGGATTTTTATTAATGAGTGAGCGTAAAACAGTTTCATGTTGGCGGGCTACAAAACCGATAGCGCGTTGCATAGGAACAGTAATTTTGCGTGGACCATTATCCGTCGCCAACCAATAAGAGACGACAATACCTTTTGGTGTGTCGCTCCAGTGGCGAGTAAGAATAAAGCCTTGTTCCGTATGACCAATCATGAGCACCCAATAAACACAAAAAAATTCACTAAAGATGTATTTATTATAGTCAATATAGTGGTTATTTATACAGTTAATTTTGGTTGAGATTAATTAAACGGAATACCTAAAATAAGTGATTGATCCACTTCACCATTTATCAACGATTGTGTATTGCCATCATACACAATGGTTCCGTTATCAATCACAATCGCTCTTGAGGCAATCTTGATAGCATCTTCTAAGCTATGTGAAACCATCAGTAAGGTTAGTTTTTTTTCTTCACAAAGTTGTTCTAGCAAAGCCAACATTTCAATGCGTAAAGCGGGGTCGAGTGCAGAAAAAGGCTCGTCGAGCAATAAGATAGGTTGTTCACGTACAAGACAACGAGCAATGGCAACACGTTGGCGCTGCCCTCCTGATAATTGTGAAGGTAAGCGATCAAGATATTCATTTAAAGAAACTTGCTTGGCTCTGTTTTCTAACAGTATTTTTTGTGTATCTGTGAGTTTTAAACCAGGATCTAATCCCAAGCCAATATTTTGCCTAACTGTTAAATGAGGAAATAAATTATTATCTTGAAATAACATAGAGATAGGACGTTTTGCGGGTGCGGTTTTAGTGTGATCACAACCATTAAGAAAAAGGGTTCCTTTTTCAGAAGGCAAAAATCCAGCAATTAAACTGAGTAAGGTACTTTTCCCCGCGCCACTTGGGCCTAATACGGCGATACGCTCACCGGTGTTTACCGCTAAATTAAACACAAGGTGTTGGTGTTCATAGGTATAAGCAAGGTGCTCTAATTTAATCATGAGATTTTCCTGCCAATCGTTCTATTAGGCTAAAAAGAGAGAAGCAAAGTAGCAACAAGATCATGGCTGTGACAGCACCATCTTGCGTGTGATAAGCCCCAATTTGCTGATAAAGATAGAAAGGAAGTGTTCTAAATGTTTCATTGCCAAATAGAGCAACAATACCAAAATCACCAATAGAAATAACACAAGCAAAAGCAAGTGCTTGTGTTATTGGTTTTCTTAATGCTCGTAACTCTATCCAACGAAGTCGATTGATACCCTGAATATTAAGCGATTGGCATAAAAGGCCATAACGTGAAGCAATATCATTCATTGGATTTTCGAGCACTTTTAAAGCATAAGGAATGGCAATTAATGCGTTGGTTAAAATCACTAATATATATGGTGATTCAGGGAGCCCAGTTGTATTGTTTAATAATAAGAAAAAGCCTGTTGCCAATACAATGCCCGGCATTGCCAGAATAATCAGTCCACTCATTTCCATAGCCTGTCCCGCTTTTTTAAAGTGACGTAGGCGAAGTTCTCGGCTACTCCATAGCAACATCATTGTTAATACAACGCAAACAATACCCGCACCAACCGCTATAATGAGAGACGTTGTAAAAGCCTGCCAAAGTATGGGTTGTTGTATCACTCGAATTAATTCGCTGTTAAGACCATCTGTTATCACCGCTAAAATAGGGGGCACTAAAAAAAGGATCGCGAGCGTAATAATTAGAGTATCAGTTATTTTGCTAAAGAGAGGATCATTGGGATCACGCCAATGCTGTTTTTGACTATCTCCGACAATGAGTGTTCCTTTGAGTTTTTGACTAATTAGCACCAAACCTAAACAGCAAAAAAGCTGAATAAGGGCTAAAAGAGCCGCTCTATGCAAATCGTAGTCATAACTTAATGCTTGATAAATTGCTAGCTCAACGGTTGTTGCAGCAGGGCCTCCACCTAACGCCAGTACAGTGGCAAAGCTCGCAAAGCAGAGCATAAAAATCAGTGACGCTGTGGGAAGTATTTGTCGCCATAAATAGGGAAATTCTAGAAAGCGAAAACGTTGCCAGCCATTCATGCCTAATTGTGAGGCTAATTGGCGTTGTTCTGGAGAGATACTTTCGAGGGCTTGTAATAGCATTCGGGTTGCTAATGGCATATTGAAAAAAACGTGTGCCAATAAAATGCCTTGTAAACCATAAGGGGTAAATTGGTAATTAATCCCCAGCCATTCACAAATTTGAGCAATCCAACCGACTCTTCCATAAACAGTTAAAATACCAAAAAGTGCCACTAAAACGGGTAACACAAGGCTCATGGCACATAAACGTAAGAAAAGTGTTCTACCTTTAAATTGGCGTCGATAAAGTGCTTTAGCGAGCCAAATGGCTGGTAATATTGAAAATAAGGCAGATAAAAAGGCTTGCCAGAAAGTAAAGCGCACGACATGCCATAAATAGTCATCAGCAAAAATAGAGGATAATTCACCACTTGGGGCATTAAACCATAATGCACCAAATGACAATAAAGCCACAATAAGCAGTAAACCCGAGGCACATAGCCCCGGGATAAGCGATCTTCTCATTAGCGACTAACCGCAGATTGCCAATTACGCGTCCATGTTTGACGCTCTTTAGCGACAACATCTGCATCAAATTGCAATGATTTTTCTGGTTTAGGCATCACAGAATAGACATCAGGTAACGGCATATCTATTACGGGGTACATCCAATTGGTAGTGGGAATAGTTTCTTGGAAAGCTGGGGTTAGCATAAATTGCATAAATTGCTGAGCTAATTCAGGTTGTTTACTCGATTTGAGTTTTGCAGCAACCTCGACTTGTAAATAGTGTCCGTCAGAGAAAATAGCTGCTGCATAGTTATCTTTTTTATCCGCTAAAATGTGATAACCCGGAGATGAAGTATAACTTAGCACAAAATCACCTTCACCCTTTAAGAATAAGCCATAAGACTCACTCCAACCTTTTGTTACGGTAAGGGTTTTCTCAGATAATTTCTTCCATTGAGAGGCGGTATTTTCAGGATAAAGTGATTGCATCCATAGCATTAAGCCTAAGCCTGGTGTACTGGTACGAGGGTCTTGATACAGTATTTTCCACTTTTCTTGGCTATTTAGTAGCTCATCCATACTTTTGGGCGGGTTAGCAATACGGTTTTTATCATAAATAAACGCAAAGTAGCCGTAATCATAAGGCACAAAGGTATCGTCAGTCCATTTTTCAGGTAAGGCGAGTTTTGATGTATCGATATTACTTGGCGCAAAAAGCCCGGTTTCTTTAGCCGCATGTATCAGATTGTTATCTAAACCTAAAATAATGTCAGCTTTACTTTTGCCACCTTCCATACGTAAGCGATTAAGCAAAGAAACACCATCAGAAAGGGCTACAAGCTTTAATTCACAATCACACTGTTGCTCAAATGCTTTTTTAATGGCAGGTCCAGGGCCCCAATCTGCGGTAAATGAGTCATAGGTATAAACAGTTAGTGTCGGTTTTTGTGCTTGAGCTTGTGTTGAAAAAGCACTTATTACACCCAGTACACCCAGTAGGAAAGTAAAACGAAGCGATTTAGTTAACACGTTTAGTTCCTCAGTAAAAAGTCAGGTAGGATCTGAGGAGTGAGGACCGCAAATCATGAAATATTGCATTATCCTGACTCAAATCCCTACGCCAGTATTAGCTGGATCAGGTTCCACGGGTTTTTCTCAGCCTAACAAGGCACCCCGTTGAGACTTTCCCATTGTAGATAAATACACACGTTGTGCAAAGTCTGTTGATAGAGGTTTACCGTTTGTGGGTAGTATGAAACAATGAGTTATCTTTCAAATTTGGTTATTGAGGTAGTCTAGTGATCGATGATGATGGCTACCGCCCGAATGTAGGGATTGTAATTTGTAATCGGCAAGGGCAAGTGCTTTGGGCTCGTCGCTATGGGCAACATTCATGGCAGTTTCCTCAAGGGGGAATTAATCCTGGAGAATCGCCAGAGCAGGCAATGTACCGAGAGTTGTTCGAAGAAGTTGGGTTAAGTCGCAAGGATGTTAAAATTCTTGCCTCCACACGTAACTGGTTACGTTACAAGTTACCGAAACGTTTGGTGCGTTGGGATACAAAACCTGTTTGTATTGGACAAAAACAGCGTTGGTTCCTTTTGCAGTTAACAAGTAATGATAAGGACATTAACGTTCAACAAAGCAAAACGCCAGAATTTGATGGCTGGCGTTGGGTGAGTTACTGGTATCCTGTTCGACAAGTCGTCTCTTTTAAGCGTGATGTTTATCGTCGTGTAATGAAAGAGTTCGCACCAGTAGTCATGCCATTGCAAGAACAAGTGTCTTTACCTCGTCCATCGTATGGATATCGGCGTAAAAGGTATTAGATAACACTATGCTGACACGTTTGCGAGAAATTGTAGAAAAAGTGGCTATGGCAGCAGGACTTCCAGAAGCACTTGAACTCTTAGTCAAGGAAACGTGTCAGGCAATGCACACGGATGTGTGTTCTATTTATCTTGCTGATAAGCAACGTAATTGTTTTTATCTAATGGCCACAAAAGGGCTTAAAAAACCCAGAGGACGAGCTGTTAGCCTCTCTTTTGATGAAGGCGTTGTTGGTGAAGTTGGACGCCTTTCTGAGCTTATCAATCTTGCGGATATTCGTGAGCACCCTAGTTTTAAATACCTTCCTCAAGTAAAAGAAGACGATCTGCGCGCTTTCCTTGGTGTGCCTATTGTTTATCGTCGTCAACTTCTTGGTGTTTTAGTTGTTCAACAAAAAGAGCGTCGCTTATTTAACGAAAGCGAGGAGTCTTTTATGGTGACGCTAGCAACACAATTAGGTGCAACGTTATCGCAAGTACAAACGAAAGGACTTTTTGGACAATATCGTCAAAGTCGCATTAAAGCATTATCCATTTCTACTGGCGTGGTTATGGCGTATGGCTGGCAAGAAGTCTCGCAACCCATCCTTGAGAATGTATTTAAAGCTAGTGCTCTGGATATAAAAGCAGAACTCAATCGACTCACTGTAGCTTTAGAAGATGCTACAGCAGAATGTCGCCGTTTTAGTAAGCGTTTTATGGCGAATGCACAAAAAGAGAGTGCTGCCATTTTTGATCTCTACTCGCATTTACTTAATGATCCCCAACTTAAACACAAAATGACAGCGATTATCACTCAAGGATATGTCGCAGAATGGGCTGTAAAAGTGGTTGTTGAGAAAGTTTCGGCACAATTTTCTAGCTTGAAAGATGGCTACATGCGAGAAAGAGCCTCTGATCTAAAAGCATTAGGACGGCGTTTATTATTTCATTTAGATGATGAGGTAAGTTCAACCAATATTTGGCCTGAGCGCTTTATTTTGGTGGCAGATGAATTAAGCGCAAGTTTATTGGCTGAATTACCTGAACAACAACTTGCAGGTGTGATTGTGCGAGATGGTGCAACACACTCACATTCTGCGATCCTTGTTAGAGCAATGGGAATTCCTGCGATTATGGGTGCGGATATTCAACCTGAGCTTTTACATAATCGCATGCTTATTCTTGATGGTTATCGTGGCGAGATATTTATTGAACCAGAGCCTTTTATAGCCCAAGAATATAAACAGATTATTGATGAAGAGAGCGTATTAAGTCAGATTGCAGAAGAACAACTAGAGCAGCAAGCTGTTCTCAAAAATGGTGAATCGGTTAGCGTTCAATTGAATGCAGGATTAAATATTAAATACGAGCAACGTATTAGCATGGGAATAGACGGTGTTGGTTTATATCGGACAGAAATTCCTTTTATGCTACAAAGCGGTTTCCCATCAGAAGATGAACAAAAAAACCGCTACCGTGAAATACTCTCTTTTTTCCCCGATAAACCCGTTGTGTTACGTGCATTAGATGTGGGTGCCGATAAACAACTTCCTTATATGCCCATTAATGAGGAAAATCCTTGCTTGGGTTGGCGAGGAGTAAGAATATTACTCGATCAACCTGAAATTTTCCTTATTCAGCTTCGTGCTATGCTAAAAGCAAACCTCGAATTTAAAAATTTGAAAATATTGTTGCCGATGGTGACAAGTATTGATGAAATTGACGAAGCGAGAACATTGCTATTACGTGCATGTGATGAAGTGAGTCGAGAGTTAAAATGTGAATGTGCTCTACCACCGTTAGGTATTATGCTTGAAGTTCCCTCGTTGGTATTTATGTTGTCACAATTAGCTAATCGGGTTGATTTTATTTCTGTTGGAACAAACGATTTAACTCAATACTTGCTTGCAGTCGATCGTAATAATACCCATGTCGCATCACTCTATGATAATTTGCATCCTGCATTATTGCGTTCACTGAATTTGATTGCGACACAATGTCAATATTACCAGTTACCAATCAGTGTTTGTGGCGAAATGGCAGGAACACCTATCGGGGCATTGCTGTTAATAGGGCTTGGTTTTAGGCAGTTAAGCATGAGTGGACGTAGTTTACCTAGGGTAAAATACTTATTACGCCATCTTGATCCTGTGGTGCTACAGCCTTTTATGCAACAAGTGTTGCAAGCTGAAACAGCAACAGAAATCAAAAAATTGTCTTCTGAGTTTATGGAAAAACAAGGATTAGGTGGATTAATTCGCGGAGGTATTTGACATGCCTTTGTATAAGCCTTTTCTGTGTTGGCTATAAAGAGCAAACACAGAAATTATTAATTAAGTGAAGTAGGGAATAATGAGTATAAACTACCTTAAATTTCCAGAGATTGATCCCGTTATGTTTTCTATCGGTCCTGTGTCATTACACTGGTACGGTATGATGTATTTAGTTGGATTTGTCTTTGCCTTATGGCTTGCAAATCGACGAGCCGCAAAACCGAATAGTGGTTGGAATAAAAATGAAGTTGAAACATTACTTTATGTCGGTTTTGTTGGTGTGTTTATCGGTGGCCGCTTAGGTTATGTTTTATTCTATAATCTGCCAGTCTTTTTAAATGATCCTCTTTACCTCTTTAAAGTTTGGGATGGCGGTATGTCGTTCCATGGTGGTTTAATTGGGGTGATTTGTGCCATGATCTGGTTTGCAAAACGCACTAAACGTAGATTTTTCCAAGTGGCTGATTTTGTAGCACCTTTAATCCCGTTCGGTTTAGGTTTAGGTCGTATTGGTAACTTTATTAATGGTGAATTATGGGGGCGCGTCACATTAGATACGCCTTGGGCCTTCTTATTTCCAAACTCTCGCTCTGAAGATCTTCAGCTTGTTGCTCAAGATCCATCAACGTTGCTACCTATTATTCAAGAGTATGGGGTTTTACCTCGTCACCCTTCACAACTCTATGAAATGTTGTTAGAAGGGGTAGTGTTATTTATTATTCTTAATATTTTTGTGCGTAAAAATCGTCCAGTAGGCAGTGTTTCGGGTCTATTCCTGATAGGTTATGGTGCATTCCGTATTATTGTTGAATTCTTCCGTCAACCTGATGCGCAATTAGGGCTGTTTAGCGGTGTGAGTATGGGACAATTACTCTCAATTCCAATGATTTTGTTGGGTATTATTTTTATGGTATGGGCTTATCGCCAAGATAAAAAAACACCACAAAACCCAACACCAACTCACAAATAGTGTGAGATAAATTTTTATTATTAGCTAATTAACAAGAGAGACAACATGAAGCAGTATCTGGCATTGTGTCAACGCATTATCGATGAAGGGCAATGGATTGATAATAAACGGACAGGAACCCGTTGTTTAACGGTGATTAATGCTGATCTGGAATATGATGTTGCGAATAACCAATTTCCGTTAATAACGACACGAAAAAGTTTTTATAAAGCCGCAATAGCAGAACTATTAGGGTATTTGCGTGGCTATGATAATGCAGCACAATTTCGTGAAATTGGTTGTAATACATGGAATGCCAATGCGAATGAAAATGATGCATGGTTAAATAATCCTCATCGAAAAGGTGAAGACGATATGGGCCGTGTTTATGGTGTCCAAGGACGCCAATGGCAACGCCCTGATGGTTCTCATTTTGATCAACTGCGTAAAGTAGTCGATAACCTTACTAAAGGTATCGATGATCGTGGTGAAATCATCACGTTTTACAATCCAGGTGAAACTGAACTAGGTTGCTTACGCCCTTGTATGCATACGCATACCTTTTCACTTGTTGGTGATACCCTTTATTTAACCTCTTATCAGCGCAGTTGTGATGTGCCACTAGGTTTAAATTTCAACCAAATTCAGTGTTTTGTCTTATTAGCGCTGGTGGCTCAAATTACAGGACATAAACCGGGTAAAGCATTTCATAAGATAATCAATGCACATATCTATGAAAATCAATTGCCTCTAATGCGTGATGTGCAGTTAAAAAGAGAACCTTTACCGTTACCAACGTTGCATATCAATCCAAAAATCAAAACATTGGAAGATATCGAAACATGGGTAACAACAGATGATTTTACTGTTGAAGGCTATCAATGTCATGAAGCAATAAAATATCCATTTACGGTATAATTTCTCCTTTACTTTTAAAGCCCCTGTTTAGTCATAAGCAGGGGTTTTTTTATTGATTTTTTTATTTAAAATTTAAAGCGTTGTCAGTATTTATTAATCATAAATACGTTTATTTTGTATTTGCTCTGAAAATATTGTTATTGCGTAACTGTTCGAGAAAAATGCTTATCTTTGTTTACCTTTAAGGCTGTAGTCTGCATGCTCACCACAGGCTAAAAAGGAGAAACAAATGAACAATAATAGAAAATTAAGCCTAAATAGGGAGTTTCAGAAAAAAAGTGAGCAAGGTATCGGTTTACTCGAAATACTTATCGTGATGCTGATAGTCTCTATTTTAAGTTATTTATCAATTTCTTCTTATCAACATTTTGTTAAGCAACGCCATTTAATACAGAGTGTACGAGAAACCATTGTTTTTCTTTCTTATCAGCAACAGCAGGCGTTGTTGTTTAATGTTAAAATTAAAATATCACTTCATTTATCGCCCAGTAATAAAATAGTCGCTATTCCTTTTTCTCTACGATACTTACCTGAAAAACAAACGATTTATCAATTAGCCCAAGGTATTCAACTTAAGCAATCAACAGTCTCAAATTTTACGTTTGGTGGAATTCGTCAAACGTTAAAACCCATGAGTTTTGTGCTTCAAAATGAAGAGGATGAAGTGAAAATTATTATTTCATCTTTAGGTAGGATAAGAGCGTGTAGCCAGAAAATAAAGGTGTTTTCATCATGTTAAAACGATCTGTATTTTCTTTTTCATCAGGAATGGTATTGATGGAATGTCTTTTTGCTATTGCGATAAGTGGGATTTTATTTCTTTGTATCAGTAGAGCTTATCCCCAAATAATGAATACGCTACTCCATTCTTATCAACAATATCAATTAGATATTTTTTTAAGAGAGCGATTATTGGTACTTGAAACGCAATTAAGGCGTACAGGGTATTGTTATGGCGATTGTGTTAATACGTTGAAGGTAGGTGGCTTGCAAGTGTCACCTTTAAAAATAGGGCAGTATCCTAATCAAGGAAAAAATTCCTGCGTTATTTTTGCTTATGACATAAATAGTAATGGTCGATGGGAGCCTCCTTTGTCAAAAGAGAGTGATTATTTTGGATATCGCCTTAAAAAGGGACAATTAGAGCAATTAAGAGGTGTAAAAGATTGTGCTTCTTCAGGATGGCAACAATTTTTCGAAAATAACGAGATTGAGGTAACAGAGTTTATTTTACAGCCTTATGCTAAAACGTATTCTGTGAAAGAAAGCCCGTATTTTTATCTTTCTATTTCTTTAAAATTTCATTTAAAACAAAAGCCTGAAATAAAATCACATTATCAAAATATCATCCGTTTAAGGAATGTGACTGCATTATGAATATTTATTTCACTCACAGGAGCAATGAACAAGGCTTAGCGGGTATATTTGTAGTGATAGGTTTTATTGGCATGAGTTTATCTATGCTCGGAGATTTTTCTTACCATTACAGACAATCTGAACAAATAGTGATGCAAGAGTTACAAGCAAGACAGGCCTTTTTATTTGCTGAATCTGCTCTGCAATGGGGAATAACACAGGATTGGGAACTTTCATCAATACAATTAAATCAATGGCAATGCCGTTCTTTTTATGCTGATCCCAAAATAAAGAGTTGCTTATTTTTAATCTCAGCAGATAAGGCCTTACTTCAAGGACAAGCAGAAAGCTTATTAGGTTATAAAGTATATCATTATCAATGGATTAGTTTTAAAAAAGGGAAAGATAAAGCGATTGTGCCTGATCCAAATGGATGGCTAGATTTTTGCCCATTCGTGCATAAGGAGTGTGTATCATAAAAAAGGCTCAAAATAGATCAGAAAATGGTTCTATCTTACTTAATACAATGTTTGTACTACTATTTTTTAATATTAGTTTTGTCGCTATTATAGGGTATAGTCAATCATTAAAAGCCGATTTTCAGCGGTTAATTCAAATACAGCAAACAGGACAGGGGATCTTTGTTTTATTTGAAAAATTACCTGATAAATCACCTTACTATTTTGCTTATAACCAGAAAATAATGATGCATTCTCTTTCACATTCTGAAGGTTGTCAGCAAATGGAAGGTTATGTTGCTAATAATATTTTACCCACGATAAATTTATACTATTGGTCATGCAATCCATAAGATGAGGATCTGATGTTTCATATATATCACTCAAATCAGTTGTCATTATTAAAGTCACTTATGGTGCACTTTATGCAGACCAGACCACTCTCTTCTCCCTTTGAACAAGAAGTAATTTTAGTACAAAGCCCCGGAATGTCTCAGTGGTTGCAAATTCAACTTGCTGAAAGTTTAGGAATTGCAGCAAATATTCGCTATCCATTGCCTGCAACATTCATTTGGGAAATGTTTACACGGGTGCTATCAGGCATACCTAAAGAAAGTGCTTTTTCTAAAGATGCTATGACATGGAAATTAATGGCATTATTACCTGAATATTTATCTCATGAAGAATTTAAACCACTACTTCATTATCTTGATGATGATGAAGATAAACGTAAATTACACCAATTAGCGGGGCGTGTTGCTGACTTATTTGACCAATATTTGGTGTATCGTTCAGATTGGTTAGCTTCGTGGGAAAAAGATGAATTGATAGAAGGGCTGAGTGAGAATCAGCGTTGGCAGAAAATATTGTGGGTAGCATTACAGCAATACACAAAAGATCTCAATCAGCCTCAATGGCATCGTTCTAATCTTTACCAGCAATTTATTTCGACATTAAATGGTGCAAAAGAAGGAGAACTTCAGCATTGTTTTCCATCTCGTATTTTTATTTGTGGAATTTCGGCATTACCGCAAGTTTATTTGCAGGCGTTACAGGCTATAGGGCGTCATACAGAGATTTATTTACTCTTTACCAATCCTTGCCGTTACTATTGGGGTGATATTCAAGATCCTAAATTTCTTGCTCGGCTTAATAGTAGAAAACCTCGTCATTATCAGCAATTGCATGAATCACCTTGGTTTAAAGATGAAAAAAATGCTTCATCGTTATTTAATGAAGAAGGGGAGCAAAATATTGGTAATCCGCTATTAGCTTCATGGGGAAAATTGGGTAAAGATAATCTCTATTTTCTTTCTGAACTTGAGTATACCGATGTATTGGATGCTTTTGTTGATATTCCAAGAGATAATTTACTTCATCAATTACAAGCAGATATTCTTGATTTAGAAGATTTTTCACAATTAGGCACAACACTTAAAACCTATGAATGTAGTGAAAAAAAACGTGTTATCTCACTAGCTGATCACTCGTTGACCTTTCATGCAAGCCATAGCCCACAACGCGAAGTAGAAGTATTACAAGATCAATTACTGCATTTACTTGAGCAAGATCCCGAATTGCTACCAAGGGATATTATTGTGATGGTTGCTGATATTGATAATTATACACCTTATATTCAGGCCGTTTTTGGTAATGCACCTGCTGAACGTTATCTCCCTTTTGCTATTTCTGATAGAAAAGCACGTCAAGCACACCCAGTATTACAAGCCTTTATTACTCTATTAGAGCTTCCCCAAAGTCGTTTTACAGCAGAACAAGTCTTAGCTTTACTTGAAGTGCCTGCGTTAGCTGGGCATTTTTCTATTTTTGAAAGTGAATTAAAACTACTACGCCGATGGGTGGATGAATCAGGCATACGTTGGGGATTGGATGATGAAAACGTAGCTTCATTTTTACTCCCTATCACCGGTAAAAATACATGGGAGTTTGGTTTACTTCGTATGCTACTTGGTTATGCGATGGAAAGCGAAAATGGCCCTTGGAAAGGAGTACTTCCTTATGATGAATCTAGTGGGCTAGTCGCAGAGCTTGCAGGGCATCTTGCTGATTTTCTTTACACATTAAGTGAATGGCGTACACGGTTAAGCGAAACTCGCTCCTTAGAATCGTGGTTAGAGATTGGGCAGCAATTAGTTGATGCCTTTTTTGAAGCTGATGAAGAGACAGAGTTAGTTTTAGCGTTGATCACACAACAGTGGCAAAAAGTGATTGAAAACGGATTGAAAGCACAATATCAAAATGAAATCCCATTAGTGCTTATTCGAGATGAATTAACGGTACGATTTGATGATGAAAAAATCAGTCAGCGCTTTTTGGCGGGAAGCCTGAACTTTTGTACGCTGATGCCTATGCGCTCAATTCCTTTTAAAGCAGTGTGCTTATTAGGAATGAATGATGGCATTTATCCTCGTAATATTCAGCCATTAGGCTTTGATTTAATGGCAGAAAAGCGACGTCGTGGTGATAGAAAACGTCGAGATGATGACCGTTATTTATTCCTTGAAGCACTGAGTTCGGCCGAAAAATACCTTTATATCAGTTATATCGGTAAATCGATACGTGATGATCGAGAATGTAATCCATCAGTATTAATCAAAGAGTTACAAGACTATATTGGTCAAAATTTCCGTTTACCTGATGATGGAAAACTTAATGTTGATGATAGTGCGACTCGTATTAATCAGCATTTATTAACACAGCATAGTCGTGTTCCTTTTGCTCAAGAAAACTTCCACATTGAGGCACTCACTCGTTCTTATGCCTCAGAATGGTTACCGGCTGCCAGTGGGCAAGGGGAGGCTCATCAAGGTTTTACGGAGTCATTAGATGATGATATATCAATAGATAAAGTCTCCGTTGATGCACTTTCTCGTTTTTATCGTCATCCGGTCCGTGCATTTTTCCAACAAAGATTAAAAACAAACTTTGTTATTGAAGAGACAGAATTGCCCGAAGAAGAGCCTTTTGTGATAAATGCACTTCAGCGCTATCTATTAAATCAATGGCTATTGAAAGCATTGATTGATGAAACCTCAACAGGAGCACTCTTTGAACGTATTAAAGCAGCAGGGCAACTTCCAGCAAGTGCATTTGGTCAAATTTATTGGGAACAACAAATAGAAGAGTTACTCCCTTTAGCTGAAAAAGTGAGAAGTGAACGATTAGCTTCGTATTCTGTCACATTAGAGCAAAGCTTTAGTGCTATGCCATTAATTGGGCGTTTAAATGAAGTGCAAGCCGATGGCTTATTACGTTGGCGACCTGCAAGTTTAACGGCTAATGACTTATTGCAACTATGGATTGAACATCTGGTTTATTGTTTGAAAGAGGGAACTGGCGAAAGTCGGTTTTATGGCAGAAAGGAAACGCAATGGTGTTTATTGCCAGTTGATCCTGAATTTGCTTATTCGACTTTAGATAATTTAATTCACGATTATAAACAAGGGTTAAATAGTCCATTAGCATTATTTTCGAAGAGTGGCTGGGCTTGGTTACAAGCTTGCTATGATAAAAAAACACAAGAATTTTTACTTGATGATGAAGAGACACTCGCAAAAGCAGAGTTAGTGCTGCTGCAACATTTAACGGATAGCTATAATCGAGATGGCGAAATGAGTGATATGTATGTTCAGCGTGCATTCTCTCAATTAGACGAGCATTTTTTACAAACTGTAAAACAGACGACATTAACGATATTTAAACCAATAATTCCATTTTTAAAAAAATAAGGGAGCTCATATCAGATGAGAAAATACTTATCGCAACTATGGATCATGTTGCTATTGATGCTAGTGAGTATCAACAGCTTTGCTGCTGATCCACTTTGGCGAGTATTGCCAGATAGCATTGAAAAGAGTGAAAGCGATCCACGGCAATATCAAGCGATTAAATTGCCTAATGATATGACTGTATTACTGGTTTCTGACGAAAAAGCGGTTAAATCATTAACGGCGGTTGCGTTACCTGTTGGCGCATTAGAAGATCCAGATAGTCAGCAAGGGCTTGCACACTATTTAGAACATATGGTGCTAATGGGATCGGCTAAATATCCTCAATCTGGCAGTATGTCAGAGTTCTTACAAAAGAACGGGGGATCTCATAATGCAAGCACCACTACATATCGTACAGCTTTCTACTTAGAAGTAGAAAATAGCGCCATTAATGAAGCGGTCGATCGTCTTGCAGATGCTTTAGCTGAACCTTTACTTGATCCTAAAAATGCAGATCGTGAGCGCAATGCCGTTAATGCCGAATTAACTATGGCGCGTGCGCGTGATGGTATGCGTTTTTGGCAGGTTAGAGCAGAAACCTTAAACCCAGCACATCCAAGCTCTCGTTTTATGGGCGGAAATTTAGAAACGCTAAGTGATAAGCCAAATAGCAAACTTCAAGATGAACTCATTAAGTTTTATCAAACACACTATTCTGGCAACTTAATGAATGGGGTGATTTATAGTAATAAATCACTTGATGAATTATCTAGATTAGCCGCAGAAACCTTTGCCCGTATTCCAAATAAAAAAGCAGATACTCCAGTAACCACAGTGCCTGCGATGACGGATAAAGAAAAAGGGTTAATGATCCATCTAGTACCGGCTTTACCGCAAAAAACCTTACAGATTGAATTTGGTATTGATAATAATGTTGCCGATTTTCGTAGCAAATCTGATGCATATATCGGTTATTTAATCGGTAATCGTAGTTCTGGAACACTTGCAACATGGTTACAAGATCAAGGTTTAGCTGAAAGTATTAGTGCATTTTCAGAACCGTATATCGATCGTAACCAAGGCTCCTTTACGATTTATGTCGCATTAACAGATAAAGGTTTAGCGCAAAAAGATAAAGTTATCTCAGCTATCTTTTCATATCTCCGCTTAATTGAGACACATGGTATTAGCCAGCGCTATTTTAATGAAATTGCGAATGTTTTAGATCTCTCATTTCGTTATGGCTCTATTGTAAGAGATATGAATTACATAGAAGGCATTTCAGATATGATGTTGCGTTATCCAATCAAAAATATCCTGAATGCTGATTATATTGCCGATAATTATGAGCCTTCAGCAATTCTTGCTCGCCTTGAGTCACTCACACCAGAGAAAGCACGAATTTGGGTAATAAGCCCTAATGAGCCATCAAACAAACAAGCTTATTTTGTTAATGCGCCTTATCAGGTTGATAAAATCACCGATAAACAATTAAAAACATGGCAAACACTGTCGGATGATATTTCATTATCATTACCGGCACTTAACCCATACATTCCTAATAATCTGTCGTTGATTGATGCTGATAGTAAAATCACTAAGCCACAATTATTGTGGCAAGATAAAAGTGCTCGCTTGTTCTATATGCCATCACACTATTTTTCTGATGAGCCAAAAGCCAGCGTGACATTAAGTTTGGTAAACAAGAAATCAGACATTACTGTTAAACAGCAAGTTACGCAAACCTTAACTGATTATCTTGCTGGTTTAGCATTCAGTGAATTATCTTACCAAGCATCTGTTGCAGGCATGAATATCTCATCCTCATCAGGACAAGGTATCGATTTTTCAATGAATGGCTACACACAACATTTACCAGAATTAGTTAATGCCACACTAAAAAGTTATATGAGTTTTGAATCAACACAAGAAGAGCTTGAACAGGCTAAATCTTGGTATCGCGAACAACTTGAAGTAACTCATAACCTAAAAGCGTTTGAAGCAGCGATGTTGCCAGCTCGCCGATTAAATACTATTCCGTATTATGAAGAAGCTGACAAACTCAAAGCATTAGAGTCAATTACACTGCAAGATATTGTTGATAACCGTCGTGAAGTGATTAAAAACGCAGCTCTTCAAGCACTGATTATTGGTAACTTAACGCCAGAGCAAAGCCGTGATATAGCGAAGTCTGCACATGAGTTATTAGGTAATCAAGGAACAGAATACTGGATTGGTGAAACATTAGTATTCAATAAATTAGATGCTGTTGAATTTCAAAATAAATCAAACAGTACCGATAATGCCTTAGGCGAACTTTATATTCCTACTGGGTATAGCCGCCTTGAAGGTCAGGCTATTTCTTCTGTGTTAGCTTCGGTTATTAAACCTTGGTTTTATGATCAATTAAGAACAGAAGAGCAACTTGGTTATGCTGTATTTGCTTATCAAGGCACTATGGGTGAACAGTCTGGTCTAGGTTTCTTATTACAAAGTAATGCTAAACCGCCAGTTTATTTAAATGAGCGTTATAACGCATTTTATCAGCAAGCCTATGAACGCTTGAAAAAAATGAATGAGGCTGATTTTAATCAGTATAAGAAAGCAATTATTACTGAAGTTAAACAACCACCTCAAACTTTCTATGAAGAAGTTTCTCTTTATCGAAATGATTTCCATCGTAATAATTTAAAATATGATGGACGAGAGAAATTCTTAGCTGAGCTTAATAAAGTGACGTTAAAGCAAGCTATTGAGTTTTATGAAAAAGCAGTAATAAAACCAAACGGTTTTGTGTTTGTTTCTCAAATAATTGGCAAAGATGGTAAAGAAGCTGATTACGCGCAAAATAAACAATGGAAACGTTATACAACAGTTAGCGAATTACAAAGAACGTTACCAGTTGAGGAAATTAAAGAGTGAGTGAAGTGATACAGGCGCAGCCATTAAATCCTTATACACTTCCTTTGTACCAAAGACGCCTTATTGAGGCGTCTGCGGGTACAGGTAAAACCTATACCATTGGATTACTGTATTTGCGATTACTTCTTGGTTTAGGGGGGGATTCTGCGTTTTATCGACCTCTAAGCGTTGAAGAGATCTTGGTTGTGACATTTACAGATGCTGCAACCGATGAATTACGTGCACGTATTCGTAAAAACATCCATGAACTAAGGCTTGCCTGTATCCGTCATAACATTGATAATGTTGACAAAACATACCAAGAATTACTCAAGCAAATTCCTAATAAAGAGTTAGCTGCGCAGTGGTTATTAGAAGCTGAGCGTCAAATGGATGAAGCGGCTATTTACACTATTCATGGATTTTGCCAGCGTATGCTGGCAAACAATGCATTTGAGTCAGGTGTGTTGTTTGAACAAGTCTTGATCCAAGATGAATATGAGTTGAAAAAACGTGTTTGTGCTGATTTTTGGCGTCGCCACTGTTATCCCCTTTCTTATGATGTTGCTAATGCGGTTAGCCAGATTTGGTCTGGTCCTGAGCAACTGCTTTATGAAATACAGCCTTATTTACAAGGTGAAATGCCAGAAATTGAAGGCGTGGCATTAGACAGTGAAAATGAATCAGTAAAAGAGCGTCATCAAGCTGTTATTGAAGCTATTAACAAGGTGAAAGCGCGTTGGAATGAACATCATCATGAAGTTGAAGCGTGGATAACGGCCTCAGGAGTAGATAAACGAAGTTATAGTAGCCGTTTTTTACCTAAATGGATTGAAGAAATCACGTTATGGGCCGCAACGCTTGAAACAAAAAGTTATCAGTTACCTGATTGCTTGGTTCGTTTTTCTCAAGAAACTTTAAATGAGAAAGCGACCAAGGGCCCTGCTCCAGAGCATATTCTTTTTGTTGAAATTGAGCGTCTAACAAAACAAAGCTTAACACTGCGTGATGTTATCTTAGTGAATGCTATTCCTGAAATACGCCAAGGTATTGAAAATGAAAAAATGCGTCGAGGGGAAATGGGGTTTGATGATCTCTTAACACGTTTAGACAGAGCATTAAAACGTGAAGGGGGAGAAGCATTAGCACAGGCTATTCGTGAGCGTTATCCCGTTGCAATGATTGATGAATTTCAAGATACCGACCCTCAACAATACCGTATTTTTGATGCTATTTATGGTGAGCATGAAAACAGTGGGTTACTTTTTATCGGTGATCCTAAACAGGCAATTTATGCTTTCCGTGGTGCTGATATTTTCACTTATATTCAAGCGCGAAAACAAACGGCACACCATTACACTTTAAATACTAACTGGCGTTCTGCACCAGGGATGGTGAATGCGGTTAATAAGCTTTTTATGCGTTCTAGTGCTCCGTTTTTATTTGAGCATATCCCTTTTATTGATGTGAGTTCTGCTGAAAAAAACCAAGATATGGCTTTTATTTACCATGGTAAATCGATCTCGCCTTTTAATTTTTGGCTTGCTGAAGGTGAAAGTCTATCAACGGGAAATTATGAGCAAATTATGGCAACACAATGTGCCACTCAAATTCGTGATTGGCTATCAGCAGGCGATCAACAGCAAGCATGGCTTCTAGAACAAGGTGAAAAAAAATCACTGACATCGGCTGATATTATGGTGCTGGTTCGTAGTCGTAGAGAAGCATTACTTATTCGTGATGCACTAAATTTACTCTCTATACAATCTGTATTCTTATCAAACCGCGAAAGTGTATTTGAAACGAACGAAGCTAAAGATTTGCTTTGGTTACTGCAAGCAGTTGTAACGCCAGAGAAAGAGCGTGTTTTAAGAGCCTCTTTAGCTAGTCGGTTATTTGGTTTTAGTGCAAGACAAATTGATAGCCTAAATCATGATGAACAGCGCTGGAATAGTTATGTAGAGAAATTTGCTGACTATTATGTATTATGGCAAAAACGTGGCGTTTTACCGATGTTGCGTAAAATTATGATGGATAATCAGATTGCCGAGGATCTACTTGCCAGTGTTGATGGTGAACGCAGACTCACCGATATCATGCATATTGGTGAATTATTGCAGGAAACCTCGTTACAGCTTGATAGCGAACATGCGCTTATTCGTTGGTTAGCACAACAAATTTCTCACCCTGATGCGCAATCAGAAAGCCAACAAATGCGTTTGGAAAGTGACCGAAATCTTGTGCGAATTTGTACTATTCATAAATCCAAAGGCCTTGAATATCCTATTGTTTGCTTACCTTTTGCTTGTAACTATCAAGAGCAAAAAGGGGCGCTTTATCATGACAGAGAAAAATTTTACGCTAAGTTAGATATTTTTAGCAGACCTGAAAGCTTGCGTTTAGCTGATGAGGAGCGTTTAGCAGAAGATTTACGCCTGCTTTATGTAGCATTAACACGTTCTAAATTTTGTTGTTATGTGGGTGTTGCGCCATTGGTGAAAGGGAATAAACGTAAATCGGGACTCACTGATCTTCATAAAAATGCTTTAGGGTATTTATTACAGCAAGGTGAAGAAGGGAATAGCGAATTATTACATCAATCAATTCATGCATTACTCGATGAAAATATTAGTGTGATCACGCTTGATGAAGTTTCAGCTCACCGTTACCAACCTCAGTTAGTCAGTGAGGCAAAATTAGAGGCTGCGGTATTTAAACGTAAAATTCATGATAATTGGCGTATAACCAGTTATTCAGGACTAACTTATCAACATTCAAATCGCGGGTACCATTTCGATTTAGGTGATATTGAGGCTTTAGTGCAGTCTATTGCCCCAGGATTGGATACTGATGCCAAAGGTGAGAAGCAACGAGAAGAAACCAATGAAAATTCGATTCATCATTTTCCTCGAGGCGCGGTTGCGGGAACATTTTTACATGGTTTGCTTGAAGTCTTGGATTTTTCTCAACCCATTGATGAACAATGGATGCAAGAGCAATTAACAGCTCAAGGCTTTGATGAAAAGTGGGCGCCATTATTAGTAACATGGATGGAAACACTGTTTTATACCCCTCTTAATACTGATGGGTTATGCCTTGCTGATATCCCTAAAACACAACAACTGGATGAATTGCAATTTTATTTGCCGATTGAACAAGAAATAACATCATCTCAGTTGACTCAATTAATAAGTCAATTTGATCCCTTATCAAAACGTTGTACTGCTTTACAATTCCAGCAAGTAGAAGGCATGTTAAAAGGCTTTATTGACTTAGTGTTTTGCTGGGAAGGGAAATACTATGTGGTGGATTACAAATCAAATTGGTTAGGTGAATCGAGTGAAGATTACACTCAAGAAGCGATGGTCAATGCAATGATAGATCACCGTTACGATTTGCAGTACCAACTCTATACATTAGCGTTACATCGCTTTTTACAGCAACGCATTCCAGATTATGATTACAAAAGTCATTTTGGGGGAATCTATTACCTTTTCTTACGCGGTATAGATAAAGCACACCCTGGAAATGGAGTTTATGCTTATTTACCTGATGAGGCGTTTGTTTTGGCGCTAGATGCTTTATTTACAGGTAAAAGAATGAAAAGTAGCACTCCTGATGTAGTCGATGAGAAATAAAAATGATCAAACTATTAGAACAAGCGATTACACAAAATGTATTACGACCATTAGATCTTCGATTTGCACAAATGCTGGTAGAAGATGAAAATCCGATTTTACTGTTTATATTTGCTTATTTAAGTGCTCAAACAGGAGCCGGACATGTTTGTTTGCCATTAAATATTATCAAAGAGAATCAATTGTTTGATGGTAGGCAAGACGAACTTGCTCGTGATATTTGGCAAAGAATGGGAGAACCTTCTACTCATCAAATAATTGAAGCGTTAATACATAGTCATTGTGTTAATCAAAGTGGTGATAATTCCCCATCACCTATCATTTTAGATAATGGACTTCTTTATCTGCAAAGAATGTGGAGCTATGAAGAAAAAGTGGCTCAATTTTTTAGGCAAGAACATCCGGTGGTTGAAATTGATGAAAATGCATTAATTAAAGCACTCAATCAACTTTTTCCAATAATAAAAGACAATAAAGAAACTAATTGGCAGAAAGTAGCAGCCAGTGTTGCTATCACTAGCCCTATCTCTATTATTTCTGGGGGCCCTGGAACAGGAAAAACCACAACTGTGGCAAAAATCTTGGCTGCTTTTGTGATGCTTACTTCGAATGAAAAGCCCATTATTCAGTTAGCAGCACCAACTGGAAAAGCCGCTGCTCGATTAACTGAATCCTTAGGTAAAGCACTTGCCCAACTCGCTTTAAGTGAAGAAGAATATAAGTGGATGCCAAAGCAAGCACAAACTATTCATCGTTTGTTAGGGGCTCAGCCTGAAAGCCAGCAAGTGCGTTACCATAAAGATAACCCATTACAACTTGATATTTTAGTAGTTGATGAAGCATCGATGGTTGATTTGCCTATGATGGCTCGCTTAATTGATGCACTTCCGCCACAATGTCACGTTATTTTCTTGGGAGATAAAGACCAACTCGCTTCTGTTGAAGCCGGAGCCGTATTAGGGGATATTTGTCGTTTTGCTGATGATGGTTTGAGCCAAAAGCGATTTGATAAAATTGATTATTTAACACAAGGTGAATTATCAAAATCTGCAGAGATTATCTCTGTTTCTAACACTCCTGTTTCAGTTGTTAGTGATTCACTTTGCCTATTACGAAAAAGTTATCGATTCGGCTCGAATTCAGGTATTGGTCAACTTGCTTTTGCTGTAAACCAAGGACAGACCAAAACAGCACTGACATTACTGAAGAAGGCAGTAATTACACCTCAACAAATTGAAATGGCACTAGATACTCAAGATGTGAATTTTATCTCATTAGAAAGTGATGAAAACTATTTACTGATGATACAAGATGCGGCGCAAGCCTATCGTCAGTATCTCTCATTGATAGCAGAAAACGCCACTCCTGATGCTATTCTTAATGCATTTAATCAATATCGTTTATTGTGTGCATTAAGAGAAGGGCCATTTGGTGTAAGTGGATTAAATGATCGAATTGAAATGCTATTGCACCGTCAACGATTAATTCGTCGTCCTACAAATAGCTACCAGAGTGACTATATTGGACGTCCAATTATGATCCAGCGAAATGACAGTACGCTTGGGCTGTTTAATGGTGATATTGGTATTATGCTCAATAATGATGAAGGCGAAATGAAAGCCTTTTTCCAATTACCGGATGGTACTTTAAAAGCAATTCAACCTAGCCGGTTGCCTCAACACGAAACGGCGTATGTTATGACAGTGCATAAATCACAGGGATCTGAATTTACGCATACAGCATTAGTATTGCCTGAAAAATTTTCGCCAGTGGTCAGCCGTGAATTACTGTACACCGCCTTAACACGCGCTAAACAAAAACTTTCTCTTTATGCCAGCGAGTATATGGTGAAAATGGCTATTCAAACACGTATTCAGCGTCGAAGTGGTTTAGTCGATAAGTTACGTTATTAATTTCTGTCGGATAAGATAAAAACAATAAAAGACAGGCTTGAGAGGGATACCTGTCTTTTTATTTATGTTTGATAGTTACTCTTTATGTAAATCTAAAATCAAAATTTTGGAGCGGCGCTGATAATTGTAGAGTGCCTGCTTTTCAATGGGTAATTTATCAATTTCAGCAGGTTCAAATCCTTTTTCTTGAAACCAGTGAATACTACGTGTTGTTAAAACAAATAGTTTTTCTAGTCCTAATTGCTTAGCATGGGTAGAAATACGTTGTAGTAATACCTCACCACGACAAGAGCTACGATAATCAGGATGAACAGCAACACAAGCCATTTCACCAATTTTTTCTGATTGATAAGGGTAAAGTGCGGCACAGGCTATAGTCATATTATCGCGTTCAATAATGGTGAATTGATCTATCTCTATTTCTAATTGTTCTCTTGAACGTCTGACTAAAATACCTTGTTGCTCTAATGGGCGAATAAGTTCGAGTATGCCACCAATATCATTGATATTGGCTCTACGAACTTTTTCAGCACTTTCCATCACGATTTGAGTTCCTATACCATCGCGAGAGAATAGCTCTTGAATAAGCGCACCATCAGATTGATAACTTAATAGGTGGCTGCGTTCCACACCTCGACGACAGGCTTTAACGGCACCTCGCAAAAATCTGACTGTACCTGAGTGGTAATCGCCTTCGGTTTGTAGCTCTTGGATTTTATCTTCGGCTTGATTAGGTAGTAATTCAGAGACAATGTGTCCATCTTCATCGACAACACCTTGGAAAGAGCAAAAACCAATAATTTTTTGCGCTTTAAGTTTTATAGCAAGTTGTGTTGCCACTTCTTCAGATGTGAGATTAAAACTTTCACCAGTAACAGACACTGCAACAGGGCCAATTAATACAATGGCGTTACTGTCTAATTGGCGGTGAATAGCTTCTTCATCAATACGGCGAATTTTTCCGCTGTGACAATAATCCACGCCATCATCAACTCCCAAGGGTTGTGCAATGACAAAATTGCCACTAACGACATTAATATGCGCACCTTGTAATGGTGTATTACTTAAACTCATTGATAAACGGGCTGTAATGTCGAGCTGTAATGTACCCGCAGCTTGTTTAACAATTTCTAAGGTTTCACTATCAGTAATACGAGTATATTTATGATAAATTGGTGAGACTTTTTGTACTTCAAGCGCCATATCAATTTGTGGTCTTGCGCCATAAACAACCACTAAACGGATACCTAAACTGTGTAGTAATCCAATATCGTTAATGATTGATGGAAAATTTTCATGTGCGATAGCTTCGCCACCCAACATAATGACAAACGTTTTGCCTCTATGTGCATTAATATACGGAACCGAATGGCGGAATCCATCGACCAATTCGGTGCTGCGCTCTTTCATAAAACCCTCTCAAGTGAATTTTTATTCGCATTTAATGTATTTTTATTCTTTTTGATGAGAAATGGCAAGCAAAATCCTATCTTATTGTTTTGCATGAGGGCAGAATATTCGTGTAAATGTGAGTAATTGTGCTGTTTTTAAGTGACAGTGAAGTGTGGATTGGGTAAAGTTTTTCGTTCTTAACTTTTTTTATCTCTTTTTAGAGTTTATTGACGTTAATCGTTTTTTTGGAATATTTTCATGAGTCATTCTGAGCACAATCAAACTCGTCGTCGTCTTGTTAAAGGAATTGGCGCGTTATTATTGTTAAGTGTTAGTCCTGTTGGCTTTGCTGCGACAGCATCTATTGTTGCTGTCAGGGTTTGGCCTGCTTCGACTTATACTCGCGTGACTATAGAATCAAGGACACCACTGAAATATCGTCAGTTTGCATTATCAAACCCAGAACGTATTGTGGTGGATTTAGAAGGTATTCAACTTAATAGCGTATTAAAGGGTGTCGCTAATCAAGTTCAGACTAGCGATCCTTATTTAAAGTTGATCCGGGTTGGTCAAAATACGCCCAAAACAGTGCGATTGGTCTTTGAAGTAAAAACACCCGTACAACCACAAATGTTTACTCTAAAACCCGTTGCTGAATTTAAAAACCGTTTGGTGTTAGATTTCTACCCAAGCCACGGTGCAAATGCTGAAGATGATCCACTCTTAGCGCTGTTACGTGAATATAATGATGGTGATTTACAACAAGCCGTACCAGCCCAAACAGATACCCGAAAACCAGGTAGAGCAGGGCGAGATAGACCTATCATTATCATGATCGATCCTGGTCATGGCGGTGAAGATCCCGGTGCCATTGGTAAATATAAAACCCGTGAAAAAGATGTCGTTTTACAAATTGCACGCCGTTTAAGAACACTTATTGATAAAGACGCCAAAATGAAGGCGTATATGACACGTAATGAAGATGTGTTTATTCCATTAACAGTACGTGTTGCTAAAGCACGAAAAATGCAAGCTGACTTGTTTGTTTCTATTCATGCAGATGCATTTACGAATCGTTCTGCCAGAGGTTCATCTGTTTTTGCGTTATCAAAAACAGGTGCGACCAGTAATACTGCACGCTATCTTGCACAAACACAAAATGAGTCTGATTTAATCGGTGGTGTGAGCAAAAGTGGTGACCGTTATGTTGATCATGCGATGCTTGATCTTGTACAAACGGCGACTATCAATGACAGCCTGAAATTTGGTAGTGAAGTGCTTAAATTGATGGGGAGAATTAATAAACTGCATAAGAATAAGGTTGATCAAGCCGGATTTGCAGTATTAAAAGCACCTGAAATCCCTTCTATCTTAGTTGAGACTGCTTTTATCAGTAATATCGAAGAAGAGAAAAAACTAAAAACAGCAAAATTCCAACAACAAATCGCAGAGTCTATCTTTAAAGGTATCAAAGCCTATTTTGCCAACGGTGGCGAGTTAACCTTAGCTGATCGTAGCTAATCTCTTCCTATACCCTTTTCTTATATTCCAGTAGAAAGCTAAGATCATGTGCTTTCTATTGGAGCTTCTTATTGTATTTTCAGCACAATAAATTTATCCAATATAATGGTTATTGAAATAAAAGAAATTGATGTAATAAATCTATGCTTGATGCGATTAACTTTTTGAATTAAAAGAGAAAGTAAAAAGAAGAGGAAATTTTGAAGAAAAATTGGTTGCGGGAGCTGGATTTGAACCAACGACCTTCGGGTTATGAGCCCGACGAGCTACCATGCTGCTCCATCCCGCGACTGAATTGTTGTTTATAGAATTGGTTGCGGGAGCTGGATTTGAACCAACGACCTTCGGGTTATGAGCCCGACGAGCTACCATGCTGCTCCATCCC
>NZ_JBEEUL010000009.1:120509-173372 GCF_040139345.1 Proteus sp. fly-1067
GCGACTGATACTATAACTTACTGCTTTGTGAATTGGTTGCGGGGGCCAGATTTGAACTGACGACCTTCGGGTTATGAGCCCGACGAGCTACCAAGCTGCTCCACCCCGCGTCTCCACAGAGGGGCACTATACTCAGGATCTGCTGAGTTGCAAGTTTTTTATGAAATTTTTATCGTTTTCTTTTAAAAACGGTCAGAAATAATACATGAGGATGCAATTTTAGGCAGTTATACTCGTTATGCTTAAGGTTGTAGAAGCTAATTATGCTCAGTGGAGTCCCATCGTTTATCTATGTTTCCCTATCTATTTTCACTTGTTGTGACTTAATGTTTAAAAGTTATATTGATTAGGGGATAATAGAAAAACCTTAACTATCGGTATATCCATATTCATATCTTTATTGATTTGGCTTTGGTATCTTTCTAATTCAAAATCAACACTCAAATTTAGTCATTAAGCGGGCAAAAAATGGTTACTTGGCGAAAATCGTTAATTTTAGGCATGTTAGCGCTTGCCTTGACAGGATGTCATCGTCCAACAGAGCAAGGTCAGCAATATAAAGATGGAAAGCTTAAACAGGACTTGATCGAAGTCAGCTCGCCAAATACACAAGGCACACCGATTAATGGCCCAGATTATCTGCAACAAGTTAATCAGATCAATCAAACATCATCTCGTTTGTATAATAGTAACAAAGAGACTTATCAAGCAGTTGAAAACTGGCTACGTTCAGGGGCTGATACGCGCCAATTACGTCAATTTAATCTTTCTGCATTTCAAATGGAAGGTGTTGATAACTACGGTAACGTTCAATTTACTGGTTATTATACGCCAGTTCTTGAAGCTCGTTTAACACGACAAGGTGAATTCCAATATCCTCTTTATAAAATGCCTGCCAATAGTCGCTCGAAACTCCCTTCACGTGCAGCTATCTATAATGGTGCATTAAGCCAATCTTTAATTGCGGCTTACAGCAATTCCATTATGGATAATTTTATGATGGAAGTTCAGGGAAGTGGTTACGTTGATTTTGGTGATGGAAAACCGCTTACATTTTTCGGTTATGCAGGGAAAAATGGGCATGCTTATCGAAGTATAGGTAAAGTGCTAATCGATAATGGTGAAGTAGAAAGAAAAGATATGTCGATGCTCGCTATCAGAGAATGGGCTGATAAACATAGCGATGCTGAAGTGAGAAAATTATTAGAAGAAAATCCTTCATTTGTTTTTTTTAAACCGGAGCCCTTTACACCAGTAAGAGGTGCTAGCGCTATTCCATTAATTGCACTAGCATCAGTGGCTTCTGATAGAAGTATTATCCCCGCGGGAACCGTACTACTGGCTGAAATTCCAGTGCTTGATAATTCAGGTAAGTTTACAGGTGAATATCAAATGCGTTTAATGGTGGCATTAGATGTAGGTGGCGCAATTAAAGGGCATCATTTCGATATTTATCATGGGATTGGTAAAGATGCGGGTCATATGGCAGGTTTTTATAATCATTATGGGCGTGTTTGGGTATTAAAAAAATCACAGCTTAACTTGCTAAATCCTTCGTCGTAAACGATTTACTATTTATCAGGTTATTATTAACGGTAAAATCAAGTAAACGACATGGCTATTGATATCAATAGCCATAATTATTTCTGTTATTTAGGTTGTTATCGCATCATGCAAAATTCATTATCAGATTCATATTTACAACGCTTTTCTGGAATAGGACGACTTTATGGGCAAAAAGCGTTGTCTTATTTTGCTCAGGCTCATATTTGTGTCGTGGGTATAGGTGGGGTAGGCAGTTGGGCTGCAGAAGCACTGGCACGCAGTGGCATTGGTGCGATCACCTTAATTGATATGGATGATGTTTGCGTAACTAATACGAATAGGCAAATACATGCATTAAAAGAAAATGTGGGTCAGCCTAAATGTGACGCCATGAAACAGCGTATTTTGGAAATCAACCCAGAATGTAATGTCACTAGTATTGATGATTTTGTCACGGTTGATAATGTCGCTGAGATGATGAATAACAATTTTGATTATGTGATTGATGCGATTGATAGTGTTAGACCAAAAGCAGCATTATTAGCCTATTGTCGCCGTTATAAAATTCCTGTGATCACAACTGGAGGGGCTGGTGGGCAAATTGATCCAACTCAAATCCAAGTGGTTGATTTAGCAAAAACAATTCAAGATCCTTTAGCCGCAAAATTAAGAGAACGTTTAAAATCTGATTTTAATGTTGTGAAAAATAGCAAAGGTAAGCTAGGTATAGACTGTGTTTTTTCTACTGAACAACTGGTTTACCCACAGAGTGATGGTACAGTTTGTGCAGCGAAAAGTACTGCTGATGGTGTAAAGCGAATGGATTGTTCTGCGGGATTTGGCGCAGTAACGATGGTAACAGCTTCTTTTGGCTTTATTGCGGTGTCTCATGCATTGAAGAAAATGCTAGCGAAAGCACAGCGTGCTCGTGATACTCGTCATACTTCAAACCACAGCGTTGTTGACTGTGTTCATTCACACTAGTCACATACTTATGTATGCTCCTAGCGGCTTATTCACTTGTCGCCTAGCTGTGACTTGAATTATTTAGAGTATATATTTGTAGCATTATATATTGAGATTTTGAGCTTAAGTTGAGGCTAAGATTGAGAAGTGAGTGATTTTAATCGTGCGATAATCGCATTCACTCCGTCAGTGCGAGATTGGCTAATTTGATTAGCCAATCCTAATTGATCAAAAATCGCTAATATATCGATATCAGCTATTTCCTGTCCCGTTTTATTTTCAACTACCGTTAAGATAATAGTGAGTAAGCCTTTTACGATCCGTCCATCACTATCACCATAGACGTGATATTTACCATCATTGTTTAATTCAACTCCTAACCAGACTCGATTTTCACAACCCTTGATCTCTTTTTCTGTTGTTTTTAATGCATCAGGTAATGTTGGCAATTTTCGTGAGAGTTGAATTAATTGACGATATTTATCTTCCCATGCTTTTGATTTTTGAAAATCATTAAGCAAAACGTCTAGGGTAATTTCATTGCCAAAAGGGTGTTGTGTTGTGATATTAGTCATGATGATTATTCGTCTTTTAAAAGTGTTAGCGCAAAATTAACCGCATCAATTAAAGCATCAATATCTGCACGCTGATTATAAGGCATAAAAGAGATACGTAGGCAGCCTGATATATTCAATGAATCAATAAGAGGCTGTGCACAATGTTGCCCTGAACGTAATGCTATACCTTTCTCTGTGATTAATGTTGCTAAATCACTATGGTGGATGCCTGCAAAATTAAAAGAGATGACGGATGAGTTTGGTGCGCGATAGCTGATAAATCCATCTAACTCACGTAGGCGTCTTTCAGCTTCATCTGCAAGCTCTAATGTATATTGATTAGCCTGATACATATCTTGTGTTTCTAACCATGCTAATGTCGCTGAGAAAGCGATAACACCAGCGACATTAGGTGTTCCCGCTTCAAAACAGTGAGGAATAGTTGCAGGTGTAAAACTGTTAAAGGTTGCATTAGTTAGCATTTTCCCACCACCATGCCAAGGTGCCATCTCGTCTAAAAGCTCACGTTTACCATAACAAACACCTAATCCATTAGGACCATAAAGCTTGTGTGCGGAGAAAACATAAAAATCAATATCAAGTGCGCTCACATCCGTTGAGTGGTGTGCAATACCTTGCGCACCATCAACAACCAATAAGCAATTATGATATTGGCGTACACATTGAGACACTTTATCTAATGCGATTTGAGCACCTGTTACATTCGACATTTGGCTAATTGCCACAACACGAGTTCGCTCACTGAGCAAGTGATTTAGGTTCTCAATTGAAGGCAAAAAATCACCTTCAATAGCCCAAGGGATCACTTGTGCACCTGTCTGTTGTGCCAGCATTAACCAAGGAATAAGGTTGGCATGATGTTCTTGCTCACTCACTATTATTTCATCACCTGCTTGTAAGCGTGGGCGAAAATAACCTTGAGCAATAAGATTAATCGATTCTGTCGTGCCCTTTGTCCAAATAATGGTGTCACTATCAGCACTATTGATTAATCCAGCAACTTGTTGGCGAGTCATTTCAAACTGTTGTGTGGTTTCTTTCGCCTGTTGATATTGGCTACGATGCACAGTCGCAAGGTTATGTCGATAAAATGCATCAGAGGCTTCTATCATTGCAAGAGGCTTCAATGCAGTCGCTGCACTATCAAGATAAATCGTTTTTTCTTCAAGTGCAGGAAATTGTTGTCGAAATAAATCAGATGAAAATGCGTTCATAATTAGGCTGTATTAGTAGACGAATAATGTTTGATGATAATCGTTAAAAATAGGGCGTATTGATTATACGGTTAATTATATTTATTTATAACGGAAAACTAAAAATACCCGTTTGTTGTAGGCTATTAACGCTATAGTAACACGATAAATAGGATGAAAGTTCACTCAATAAAAATCACTCACATTAGATTGATATCCTGTTTTTGCTGATTAAAAATTATTTGAAAAAAGATCAGATGTATTTTTTCAGCATAATGACAATAAATTTAGCGTAAGAAATGGATGAAAACATCAAAACTGAATAGGTGAGTGGAGAAAAAAGAGAGAAAAATAGGGGATAAAAAAAGCACCGCCTTGGCGGTGCACTATAAAATCACTATGGACAGACAGGGTAAATGTACAGGAAGTGAAAAAAAACAGTAGCATAAGCTACTAAGTCTGGAATTTCCAGACAACTTGCAAACACAACATCACAACCACAAAGCCAAAAGTTTTGCAGTATTGCTACTACACAACTTTTCGTTCCGGCTTAGGAAGTGCGCCTACTATAGGTATTTACTGGCTAATCATCAAGGGACAATTTATAATGCTTCGCATAAAAAAAACTAATGATGAAAGTTAGGATCTACTAATAGCCAAAATAGGGGTTTGAGAACCGATTATGTCTAAACGTTTACCGCCATTAAATGCACTTAGGGTTTTTGATTCAGCGGCTCGTCATTTAAGTTTTACTAAAGCCGCTGAAGAATTATTTGTGACACAAGCAGCAGTCAGCCATCAAATAAAAACATTAGAAGAATTCCTTGGACTAAAATTATTTAGAAGGCGCAATCGATCTCTTTTGTTAACAGAAGAAGGGCAGAGTTATTACCTCGATATCAAGGAGATTTTTTCATCAATTAACGAGGCAACTCGCAAATTATTAGCAAGAAGCGCGAAAGGTGCACTAACAGTTAGCTTATCTCCAAGTTTTGCTATTCAATGGTTAGTGCCAAGATTATCAGGATTTAATCAGGCTTATCCGGGAATAGATGTAAGAATTCAGGCGGTTGATAGAGAAGAAGATAAGCTTGCTGATGATGTTGATGTGGCTATTTTTTATGGTCGAGGTAATTGGACGGGGCTACGTACAGATCGCCTCTATGCGGAATATTTGATCCCTGTTTGTGCACCATCTTTACTTACAGGTGAAAAACCACTAAAAACCTCATCCGATCTGATTTATCATACACTGCTACATGATACATCTCGCCGAGACTGGCAAGCTTATGTTCGCCAGTTAGAGATACAAAATCAGATAAATGTGCAACAAGGACCTATTTTTAGCCATAGCTCAATGGTGATACAGGCTGCTGTACACGGACAAGGCGTTGCATTAGTGAATAATGTTATGGCACGTAGTGAAATAGAATCAGGTCGATTAGTTAGACCTTTCCCAGATGTCCTTGTCAGTAAAAATGCATTTTATTTAGTTTGCCAAGATAGTCAGGCTGAATTGGGTAAAATTGCGGCTTTTCGCCAATGGATTTTATCACAAGCAGCGAACGAACAAGAAAAGCTGGGTTTACTGACATCATCTTAATATTATGATTGGCAAAATATCTCCTAAATTAGGAAGGAATAAACAGTGAATAGTCGTACATTGCTTATGTTTTCCGCGATTAGTGGCTTTTTTTATGTCGCTTTTGGTGCATTTGCAACACATAAGCTAGCACCTCATTTATCGCCACAACATTGGGAATACATCCAGTTAGCGATGCGCTACCAGATTGTACATACCTTGATACTTGTCGGGATCGCAACAATATTAATGCGAAAAACTATTTTATGGTTTTATTGGGCTGGTATTTTCTTTAGTGTTGGTATTCTACTTTTCAGTGGTAGCCTTTATTGTATGGCGCTAACACAAGTTAGATTGTTATCTTATTTTACGCCAATTGGTGGTTTTAGCTTTCTTATTGGTTGGACTTTAATTTTTATTGGCGCTTTGCGTCTAAGGGCACCGGCGTCTCGCCATGAATAAAGTTGCATTATATTGTCGCCAAGGTTTTGAAAAAGAGTGCGCGGCTGAGATTACGGATAAAGCAGGTCAAATCGGCGTTTATGGCTTTCCTCGTGTTAAAGAAGGAAGTGGTTATGTGATCTTTGAATGTTACCAAGAAGGTGATGCAGATAAGATTGCGCGTGATGTGAGTTTCCGTGAATTAATTTTTGCTCGTCAGATGTTTGTGACAGGTGAATTACTTAAAGATTTACCGCCAGAAGATAGAATTACACCGATTGTTGGAATGCTAAAAGGTGCTGTTGAAAAAGCAGGTGAACTTCGAGTTGAAGTTGCAGACACTAACGAAAGCAAAGAATTATTAAAATTCTGCCGTAAATTTACGGTGCCATTACGTAATCATTTACGTAATGAGAAAATATTGTTGAAAGTAGAGAACTTTAGCCGTCCTGTTGTTCATGTGTTTTTTATTGCGCCGGGATGTTGTTATGTTGGCTATTCCTATAGTTTTAATAATTCCCCATTTTATATGGGTATTCCTCGATTAAAATTCCCATCAGATGCGCCAAGTCGTTCGACATTAAAACTTGAAGAAGCATTTCATATTTTCATTCCTTATGAGGAGTGGGAAGAGCGTTTAGCAAGTGGAATGAAAGCGGTCGATTTAGGTGCATGCCCCGGTGGTTGGACTTATCAATTAGTGAAACGCAGTATGATGGTACATGCAGTCGATAATGGTCCAATGGCACAATCTTTAATGGATACAGGACAAGTTCGTCATCACCAAGTTGATGGTTTTAAATTCGAACCTACCTCTAAAAATATCACATGGCTTGTCTGCGATATGGTTGAAAAACCTGCCAAAGTGGCTGCGTTGATGACAACATGGATAGCTAATGAATGGTGTCGTGAGGCTATTTTTAACCTAAAACTACCAATGAAAAAGCGTTATGAGGAAGTTTCTCATATTCTTGAAAAAATAAAGACGGAGTTAGCTGAAAAAGGGATTAACGTTAAAATCCAAGCAAAACATCTTTATCATGATAGAGAAGAAATAACTGTTCATATACAAAATATTTGGGCCGCTTATCGACCCGACCGTGAATTTTAAATATGATAAGGATCCATCAATATATTATTGATGACAATAAAAAAGCTAAGCTTCTATTTATAGGCTTAGCTTTTTTACTTTATATCATTATATTAAAATTATCAGCTGACTGAGTCTTAATTGCTTAGAGTTTAACTATTTAAACGTAATTGTTGTAGATTACCGTTTAATTGAATATCAGTGCGTAATGTTGTGATTTTCCGACTAATAAATGCAGACTCTTTGTGAGTAATAAGCTTGTTCTGCCATTTTGTAGGGATGTCATCAATATGCTGATAAAGTGACTCTAAATTAGGATGAATTTGCAAAAGCTCTGTAGCGCTTTTAGGACCAATGCCGGGAACTCCGGCAACTTTGCTGCTACTGACTCCTGTTAATCCCCAATAATCAGTAAGCTGAGATGGCTCGACACCAAATTCTGCTTTGATAAATTCTAAATCTAACCAGCGTCGTTGAAAATAATCGCGTATACGAATAGAGGGAGAAAGTAATTGGCAATAACCTTTATCGGTTGAAATAATGGTGACACGAAAACCAGCATTTGCCACTTTCGTTGCTAATGTTGCGGCAACGTCATCTGCTTCATCTCCACCAGAATGCCAGCTTTGTATTCCTAAATTGAGTAACATTGCTTTAATTTCTGGCAATTGTTGCCGCAACTCATCAGGCATCGGTGTCCGTCCAGCTTTATAATCAGGGAGGAGTTGATGTCGCCAACTACCATCTCTATCATCTTCATCAAAGACTGCTACGGCATGAGTAGGTTGTGTGTGACCAAGCAGTTGGTTGACACTCTGTTCACACACAGTTAGACAAGAAGAACCTGACGCCGCATGAATGCGGCGGATCAGATTTAAAGCATCAATAATCAGCAAATGTATCATAATAAATTAGCTGATAATCTCGTAACATGGTTGGTAAGCTGTACCACCCGGAAGTTTCATACGATGTTGCTCAACAAAGCCTGCTAATAAAATATCCATGCGACGCATGATTTCACGATCACCATGGATTTTATAAGGGCCGTAAGCTTCAATTGCTTTCATACCCACTTCTTTTACGTTACCCGCCACAATACCAGAGAATGCGCGACGTAAGTCAGCTGCTAATTTTTCAGGTGATTGATCGGTACTTAGGTTAAGTGATGCCATATTTTCATGTGTTGGTTCAAAAGGAAGCTGTAAATCAGCATTGATCTTCATTGACCAGTTAAAGCTATAAGCATCCCCTGTACTACGACGATTATCTTTTACCAAAGGCATATATTTTTTCATAATGCGAGCCACTTCTGGTGCATCATCAATAATGATTTGGTAATGGCGTCGAGCCTCGTCACCTAATGTATTTGCGATAAAATCGTCGAGTACATTAAAGTAATCGGCACTCTCTTTTGGGCCAGTTAAAATCAGTGGCAATACTTGATCTTGGTTTTCTGGAGACATAAGAATACCAAGTAGATACAGTAATTCTTCGGCTGTTCCCACGCCACCAGGAAAAATAATAATACCATGTCCAATACGAACAAAAGATTCCAGGCGTTTTTCAATATCTGGCATGATAATGAGTTCGTTAACTAATGGATTTGGTGGCTCAGCCGCAATGATAGAAGGTTCTGTCATACCAATGAAACGGCTATTTTTATAACGTTGTTGAGCATGGCCGACCGCGGCACCTTTCATTGGTGCTTCCATCGCTCCTGGGCCACAACCTGTACAAATATTAAGTTCTCGTAGACCTAATTCGTTACCCACTTTTCGGCCATAAAGGTACTCAGTTTCATTGATAGAGTGACCACCCCAGCACACAATCATATTAGGATCTTCATCAATATGAAGAGCCCTAGCATTACGCAAAATAGAGAAAATAGTGTTAGTGATGTGAGTGCTATTTTCTAAATTAAGGTGCAGATCACGTTTGGCTGTTGTGATTTGTCCATGAACAAACAAAATGTCACGAAGTACAGCAAATAAGTTAGCTTGCAGTGAACGAATAATTTTTCCATCAACAAAGGCGTCTTCAGGAGGATTGACTAACTCTAATTTCACGCCACGTTCACGGCGCAGTACGTTAATATCAAAATCTTGGTATTTAGATAACAGCTCTTTACTACTATCAGTAAGGCTACCAGAGTTGAGGACAGCAAGAGAACAATTACGAAACAGTTGGTAAAGATCACTGCTTGCGGTTCTCTTTAGCATATCAACTTCTAGCTGTGAAAGCAGATCCATGGAACCTAATGGGCTGACATGAGTTATCACGTAGGACTCCTTTTTCTCCTGAAATAACAAACTGAAGTGCAACTGATCTTGGTATAACACAGATCATATTAACATACAGGCATTATTCCTGTTATTGTCTGGCTAATCGACTGATTTTTGGAACAAACTCACAATTACTACGCCAAGGATTGATATCTAATCCACCACGTCGTGTATATCTTGCGTATACAGTTAATGTTTCTGGTGCACAAAATTGCATGATGTCGTGAAAAATTCGCTCAACACATTGTTCATGAAATTCATTATGTTGTCTAAATGAGACTAAATAGCGTAGCAATTTTTCACGATCAATTTTTTTGCCTTTATATTGGATAGCGACCGATCCCCAATCTGGTTGATTGGTAATAAGGCAGTTTGATTTTAACAGATGACTGACTAGAGTTTCCTCAACCAATGTATCGGTTGTCGATCCGTTTAACCATTGTGCATCAAACTGATAATTATCGATTTCAATGTCTTGTTCATCAATACACTCTCCAGCAAAATCAACAATAGGTTGTGATGTAAAATGCGAAAGTGGGTAAATAGCCAGACTCACTTTACCTTTAGCACAAGAGGTTAAATCTTTAAGTAAGGTTTTTTCAACGATATCCCAGCTTTCAAAGCGAGTTTGGTTAAAACTGTTGAGATATAGCTTAAAGCTTTTAGACTCAATGAGGTTTTCAGTCTTTGCATCTAATTCAACATGACCAATTGCAACTTGTGGCAACCCTTTGCTATTAAGCCAAGAGAGTTCATACATAGTCCAAATATCACCACCATGAAATGGCAAATTTTCAGTAGTTAAAGAAAGTGAGTCTCGGTTTAGGCTACGAGGAACGCCTTGTAATAATTCGGCATTATAGTGATCATGATATTGAGTCTTTTTGCCTAAAGATAATGTTTCAAGAGATTTATCTCCTTGATATAAAGACATAATTTACATCCTAACTTTAACTGAAAATAAAAGAAGACTAATTATACTATTGAAACATCAATAGTATACGAATGCTTTATTTTTGATGCTCTGAATTAACAACATAATCAGGTAACATAAAGGCTAATTTTTATTTAACAGATAAAGCTGATAACCATGATTGAAAACATTTCCTCTGAATTAAAAGCCTTCACCCAAAAATATGTTGAGTTATGGCAAGAAAAATCAGGTTTACCTCCTGCGAGTGCAGATCTCTACGGTGTTCCTTCTGTTTGTATATCAAGAACCGGTGATGAAGTCGTTTATTGGCTACCTCAGCCTTTTGTGGGAACGGATAAACTAGAAAAAGTTGAAAAAGCGATGGGGATCATTATCCGCCCTGAATTGCATAATTACTTTACCACTCAGTATGCAGGAGATATGCAAGTTCGCTTTAGAGATACACACTTGAGCTTAATCCAAGTTTGGAGTGAAGAAGATTTTATCCGCCTACAAGAAAATATTATTGGGCATTTGGTAACACAAAAGCGGCTGAAATTAGCACCAACTTTATTTATTGGCACAACAGATTCAGAAAACGACATAATTTCTGTATGTAATGTTTCTGGTGAAGTCATTCTTGAAACTTTTGGTCAAAAGAAAAGAGAAGTTCTAGCAGAAAATTTATCTGTTTTTTTATCAGAATTAGTCGTGGTATATAGTGAATGATGTAGTCCTAAAACTATTCTCTGTGTGAGATATATCTTACAAAAAAAGAGTCTGTTTTTTCTAGATAATGGGCTCTTGTATAAGAGTAGATTTGATTTATTTAAGTGGAGCAATAACTTAATAACTTATTGTTTTTATTTATGGTTATTTTTATTTAATTGCTTTTTTTTTGTGGGTTGTTTAACTAATCAATTATTGGCATTCTACGTTCACCAACTAAAGGACTGCTTGGTGGCCGAAATAATGTTAAGTAATCAAGGGCACAGGAAATAGGATATTTCCATTAATGTGGATACAGACTTAATCACAGGGATAGATAAAACGGTCTTGCTTGGATGCATGTGTTGTACAGACAGTTATTTTTCTTGTCTAAAAGGAGTTTCGGCTCCTTTTATTTTTTTATTTGTTTTCTGCTATTCCATCCCAATGTTATCCTTATTCGTAAGTTTTATATAAGGAACACATGATGACTCCAGAACAACGCATCTTAGCGAAATTGCTCTTAATCGAAGAAGAGATGAAGAACATTGAGCTATGGCAATTAGGATCACCTGCTGAGCAAGCATTTGAAAGTATTGAACCTTTTTGTATTGATACAATGAGTGCTCACGAATGGTTACAGTGGGTATTGATTCCGCGATTGTCATCAATGATTGAAAATGAGATGCCATTACCTAATTCATTTGCAATAGCACCGTATTACGAAGAAGCATTTAAAGATGATGAAAGTCGCGACTTTACGGATTTACTCAATCATTTGCGTGAACTCGACGCAATGTTTAAATCATAAGGCCAACAATGTTAGATATTATTTATCAAGATGAATATCTTGTTGCGGTGAATAAACCTGCTGGTTGGCTTGTTCACCGCAGTTGGCTAGATAGACATGAAACTGTGTTTGTGATGCAAACATTGAGAGATCAAATCGGGCAACATGTTTTTCCTGTACACCGCTTAGATAGACCTACATCTGGTGTTCTATTAATGGCGCTTTCTTCTGAGGTTGCTAGGGCTCTTTCTCAATCTTTTGAACAACATAAAACAGAAAAAATTTACCATGCTGTTGTCAGAGGATATGTTGAAGAGGCGTTAGTCATTGATAGCCCTTTAGTGGAGGAGTTAGATAAAATTGCAGACAAATTTGCAACTCAACCACCACAAATTCAAGAATGTGTAACACATTGCCAGCCATTAGCAACCGTTGAAAAAGAGGTTGCGCTTGGGCGCTATCCTACGTCTCGATTTAGTTTATTAGAATTGTGTCCTGAAACAGGCCGTAAGCATCAACTACGTCGCCATATGTCTCACATTCGCCACCCAATCATCGGCGATACGGCTCATGGTGATTTACGTCAAAACCGTGGTGTTGTAAATCATTTTCAATCTCATCGCTTGATGTTACATGCAAGCCATCTAAACTTAATTCATCCAATCACATTGCAACCACTAAATTTAACGGCGAAATGGGATCTCCCTTGGCAACACCTTATTAATCAATTTGGTTGGCGTGGATTAAGACCTGAATTAGAGCAGTATGGTGAAGATTTAGCTCATCACTTCTAATACCTTTCTTATCCCCAATATTTATTTCATTGCGTTACTATCAAGGCTTTTTTACTTAAGTCTTGATAGTTTGCGCAAATTCACAAGCTCTATTAACTATTTGTAAAATATGTAATTCTACAAATAGTTATGATCACATGTATTGAAACGTGACAGCTATCATGTATTCATTAAGCGATTTATTTTATGATGTGAAATAAATAAGGCTTATCATTAGATAAGTTTATGAAATAGAACCCACACTACTTTAAACAAATAAAAAACTTACAACATATAAAACCCACATTCCGGGAGTCTGCTTGATGTTTAAAAACCTATTTGTTGTTTTACAAAAAATCGGAAAGTCCTTGATGTTACCGGTATCTGTACTGCCTATTGCCGGTATTTTATTAGGAGTTGGTTCCGCAGATCTATCATGGATACCTTCTTCTGTTTCTCAAGTTATGGCAGAAGCGGGTGGTTCAGTTTTCTCTAATATGCCACTTATATTTGCCATTGGTGTTGCGTTAGGCTTTACCAATAATGACGGGGTATCAGCGCTAGCTTCTGTGGTAGCTTACGGCATTATGTCTAAAACCATGATAGTGGTTGCTCCTTGGGTTTTAGGGCTTTCTTCAGCTGAAATTGAGGCTCAGCATCTTACTGATACTGGTGTGTTAGGGGGCATTATTGCAGGTATTATTGCCGCCTCCATGTTTAACCGCTTTTATCGCATCAAATTACCTGAGTATTTAGGATTTTTTGCAGGTAAGCGTTTTGTTCCTATTATTTCAGGATTAATTGCTATTTTTGTTGGGATTATCTTAGCTTTTATTTGGCCTCCTATCGGTACAGCTATCCAACGTTTCTCTGAATGGGCAGCCTATCAAAATCCGGCTGTTGCTTTTGGTATTTATGGTGTTGTAGAGCGTGGATTAGTGCCATTTGGTTTACACCACATCTGGAATGTACCGTTCCAAATGCAAGTGGGTGAATATGTAAATAGTGCAGGACAAGTATTCCACGGTGATATTCCTCGTTATATGGCCGGTGACCCAACTGCCGGTATGTTGTCAGGTGGCTTCTTATTTAAGATGTTTGGTTTACCTGCTGCTGCTATTGCGATTTGGCATTCAGCACGCCCTGAGAATCGTGTGAAAGTTGGTGGTATCATGATTTCTGCGGCATTAACCGCCTTCTTGACAGGGATCACTGAGCCTATTGAATTCTCATTTATGTTCGTCGCTCCAATCCTTTATGTTATTCATGCTATTTTGGCTGGTTTAGCGTTTGTTATTTGTATCTTGTTAGGTATGCGTGATGGTACTAGTTTCTCTCATGGCTTGATCGACTTTATTGTATTAAGTGGTAATAGTAGCAAGCTGTATCTGTTCCCAATTATTGGCATACTTTATGCCATAACTTATTACTCTATTTTCCGTTTCTTAATCGTGAAACTAAACCTGAAAACACCAGGTCGAGAAGTTGAAGATAAAAACGCAAAACAAGCGGATAAAAGCGCGATGGGACAATCTTTAGTTACTGCTTTTGGTGGTAAAGATAATATCAGTAGTTTAGATGCATGTATCACACGCTTACGCATTGGTGTAAAAGAGATCGATAAGGTTGATCGTGATGAATTGAAAAGATTGGGGGCTGCAGGTGTAGTCGTTGTCGGTTCTGGTATTCAAGCAATTTTTGGTCCTAAGTCAGATAATTTAAAAACTGAAATGGATGAATATATCCGGTCTTTGGAGACGACAGAAAAAGAATAAATTACTTTTGATTGAATTATAAAAACACTCTTATGTGTAAACAGGGAGTGTTTTTTTATTGAAATAATATAGATGAAAAATATGTAATTCTCTTAGGTATTAACCTGAACCTAGGAGTAAGTATGAATTCAACATTACCAATAGTAAATAATAAAAGATTTATACTCTTACTGGAAGATAGCAAAAAGGTCTCTTTTGATGAGAATGATCTATTTACATTTATAAAATATAAAGATGAAGAGCTAAAGGTTTTCAACAAAGATAAGATGTTTATTTTTTCAAATTTTAATTATGAATTAAAAAACACACTCGATAAATATATTTTAAATAAAAAAGATAGATTGGATAAGTTAAATAAAATCATTCTTAAAGAAGGGTTGGTTAATAATATAATAATCACTGATGGAAAAGTGGGTGTTTTAAATTTAAATAGTGGTGATGATCTTAATCGTTTGTTTTCTTCATTGTTAAAGAATAAAAATAAACATAGCACACTTTTTAAAATGTTATTTAGTGATAAAAATGTATTAATTAATAAATTCATATCTAAAGATAAAAAAGAAATTTTTCATAATATTGGTAAAATTGCAAATAAAATAAATAACAATGGGGTTTTATCATTAATTAAAAATAGAAAACAATTAGAAATATATGATAAAAAAATGTCAGTAATGTTGGAGGTTCAATCAATAAAGCCTGAAGTTGTGCGAACCGAGAATGATTGTGATAATAAACCAATAGAAGCGGGATCTCACAACAACATAAAGCATTCTAAAAAAGAAGAACAGAGTGATTATTTAAAATTAACAAGAGAAAAAAACAATGAAATCTCAAAGAAAATTAACGAATTAACAGGAGAAAAAAATAATGAAAACTTAAAAAAAATAAAGAAAATTAATGAAAGAAAAGAAAGATTAAATGAGTTTTTAGAGGCCTTAAATGAAAGTTATCTTAATGTTATTAGACCTATAATTCATATATCTCATCTTATTAATTGTAATAATAAAAATATTGATAATAAATTTATTAATGAACTTAGCATTGATGTTGATAAATTAAGAGATAGAGTAAATAATATTAATTTAAATAGTGATTTTTTTAAATTAAGTGTTGTAGATTTGAATGAGAGGTTAAATGAAGTAAATTTGATTATTAGTGATCTCGATATAAATATAAAAAAAATGGCTGGATTTAAAGTTCGTGAATTAAATGCTATTTATGAGGAAGTTGATTCATATAAACTCTTTACAATTTATAAGGATGATGCTGATTTTAAAAAGTGTTTTTTTAATAAAATAAGAGATGCTTCTTCTCAATTATGCCTTTATCATGAATCATTAGAAAATCCTAAGAGGCTCTTCTTTAGAATGTATAAGTATTTTTTTCCGAGTAAGTATCTAGAAAAACAAAAGAAAAGTAATGATGCCTTTAATAAATTAAATATGTTATATGAAAATTTATTCCTTTTGCTGCAATCTAAAGATTTTAAAAATAATTCAGTACCTAAATGGGCATGTAAATTAGTGGCTAAAACAATAAATGAATCTTTGCCTATGAACGATATTTTTTGGCGATTTTCTAAAGAGCGCACCGAATGGAATAAAATTTATAAAGAATTTATTCTTGAGAAATAAGGTGCATAATTTGTATATTGATAACGGTAGGATATGGCTTTCTATGTTTATTGATAGATGAAATAGAGGATATTATGGCTAAAATCGGTATTTTTGTAGGTACTGTTTATGGTAATGCATTAGCGGTTGCTGAAGAGGCTCAACGTATTTTACTTGAGCATAAACACCAAGCTAATGTTTATGAAGAAGGAACTCTTGCGGATTGGCAAAAATATTCAACCGTGTTAGTGATAACATCGAGCACAGGGCAAGGGGATTTACCTGATACTATCGCACCTTTATTTCATGAACTGCGTGATAATGTAGGATATCAGCCGAATCTACGCTATGGCTTGATTGCTTTAGGTGACAGTAGTTATGACCATTTTTGTGGTGCAGGGATACAGTTTGAAGAACTATTACAAGAGCATCAAGCAACGCGTATTGGTGACATGCTGAAAATAGATGGTATGGATGTTGCCGAACCAGAAATATTTGCAATAGATTGGATAGAGAACTGGGTTAGTCAATTAGGTTAAATGAGAAAATAATTTGGTAAATCTCATTGGTCAATACAGAAGTGAGTAACGTGTTATATTTTAAATACCGCTTATTTCCATTTTATCAGCAAATAAGCGGTACTCTATGTAAAACTAATGTCTTAAATCAACTAAAATTAATTAGTCTTTGTATTATATTATCAACGACGGGTTAGTTTTTCTAAATCAGCTTCAATTTCAGCAATTTTATTTGCGACAACATGCTCAAGATGGCGTAAATCATCCAGAATTTTATGTTTTAAATCGACTTCTACTTGGTCTTGTTGGCAAATTTGATCTAATTCTTCAATAACATAACGTAAGTTAGTATTGATTTCATTTACTTCTTTAAAACCTTGCCCTGATTGACCATCAGAAATCGTTTTACGTTGACGCGGATATTTAAATTTTACGCTTTTTGCAAAGAATTCACCTTTGTCTTTGCGAAAATAGATTTTTAAAATATCGTTGTTAGCTTCTTGGCGTAGGGTATAGCGGTCAATATCTTCAGGATGCGGGATCCCTAAATTTTTTAAATTATCGTACATATATTGGCACCTGATAGAAAAATGGGTGAAAGAATAGCGAACAGAATTAATTCTATCCGCTGTTCTTATATTAGTCGATAGTTCTTAACAATTCATTAATACCAACTTTTCCACGCGTTTTAGCATCCACTTTTTTCACAATAACCGCGCAATAAAGGCTATAGCTGCCATCTTTAGATGGTAAATTGCCTGAAACGACGACAGAGCCGGCAGGTACTCGGCCATAATGTACTTCGCCCGTTTCTCTGTCATAAATCTTGGTACTTTGACCAATATAAACGCCCATTGAAATAACCGCGCCTTCTTCAACAATAACGCCTTCAACAATTTCAGAACGTGCGCCAATAAAACAATTATCTTCAATAATGGTTGGATTTGCTTGTAGTGGCTCTAAGACACCGCCAATTCCTACACCGCCAGAAAGGTGAACATTTTTACCAATTTGGGCACATGAACCTACTGTAGCCCATGTATCAACCATGCTACCTTCATCAACGTAAGCACCAATATTAACGTAAGAAGGCATTAAAACAGTATTGCGAGCGATATAAGCACCTTGTCTAACGGCTGCAGGAGGGACAACACGAAAACCTTCTTTTTCAAAACGTGCTTGGTCATAATTAGCAAATTTCATAGGTACTTTGTCAAAATAGCGACTTTCACTGCCGTCTATCACTTGGTTGTGATTAATACGAAAAGAGAGTAGAACCGCTTTTTTTAACCATTGATGAGTCACCCACTGACCGTCAATTTTTTCCGCCACTCGCAGTTTTCCGCTGTCTAACTGTGTAATAACGTTATTAATTGCATCACGAATATGAGGCTCAACGTTGTTTGGAGTGATATCTGCACGATGTTCAAAGGCGTTATCAATAATAGATTGTAATGCTTGCATCAATAGTATTTCCTATATGTATTGTCGTGGGTTCCTATATTTTATCCTTTGAAACTAGTGCTTTTGTCAACCTTTCTACGACTTCATTCTTCATTTTTTGGTTTAACGCTTTATTTTCACTATCGGTTAATACGAAGAAATCCTCAACACGTTCACCTATTGTGGTGATCCTTGCGCCATGTAAGGACAATGAAAGATCAGCAAAAACTTTACCAATAATTGCTAATAAACCAGGGCGATCTCGTGCAAATAATTCCATATAAGTGCGTTTATTATGATTAGACTCGACAAAATTAATTTTTGTTGGAACATCAAAATGGCGTAATTTTGCAGGTAGTGAACGTGTTTTCGCATTGGTGTTATAAGGAGCTGATACAACTTGGATCAAAGCGTTGCGGATAGCATTATATCTATCAATGGCAAGAGGCTTACCATTAGGCTCTAACACAATAAAGGTATCCATAGCCATATTATCGCGGTTAGTAAATATTTGTGCGTTATGGATGTTTAAATTACGTCTATCAAGTTCACCTGCAACGGAGGCAAAAAGAGAGGCTCTATCTGCGCACCAAATAAATATTTCCGTGCCACCATGTTCTGTTTGCTGGCTAATTAATACCATGGGAGTAGCACTATTATGTTCAATTAAAGCAAGGGCATGCCAAGCAATCTGTTCTGGTGTGTGCCGTAAAAAATAATCGGCGTGACAACGCCCCCAAATTGCTTGTAATTTTTCTTCATCAACATGCTCTGTACGTAAAATAGTTAGTGCTTGCAAACGATGATGACGGATACGTTCACGTAAATCAGGAATAGAATGCATACCTTGGCGTAATTGCGCTTCTGTCGATAGAAAAAGCTCACGTAATAAGCTCTGTTTCCAACTATTCCATAAGCTACTGTTGGTCGCGCAGATATCAGCAACAGTTAAACATAAAAGGTAACGTAATCGACTTTCATTTTTTACTTCTGATGCAAACTGAAAAATGATGTCAGGATCTTGAATATCACGTCTTTGTGCTGTGACAGACATAAGTAAGTGATGACTAACTAACCATTCAACTAATGCTGATTCCCTTTGATTTAGGCCATGTTGTTGGGCAAAGTGGGCAACATCTTGAGCACCTAGCACAGAGTGATCACCATGTCGGCCTTTAGCTATATCATGAAAAAGTGCAGCTAAACGGAGCAATTCAAGTTGTGGAAGTTGTGGGTAAATATCAACACAGAGTGGGTGCTTTTCATGGTTTTCTAGAGAACCAAAGCTTTCGAGTTTTTGTAAAACACGGATCGTGTGTTCATCAACAGTATAGGCATGGAATAAATCAAACTGCATTTGCCCTACAATGTTATTCCATTGTGGAAAGTAAGCTGCGAGTACACTGTGTTTGTGCATAGGTACAAATGCGCCAGAAACGGCATGAGGATGACGCAAGATCTGCATAAAAACTTGGCGTGCTAGTGGGTACTCACATAAAGGTTGGACTAAATGACGACGCGCATAACGTAAATGGCGTAGTGTTGTAGAATAAATTCCCGTGATCTCTTTATGTTCTGCCATACGCAAAAATAGACGCATAATGGCGATAGGATCATCAAGAAAACAGCTATCATCGATAACATCAATGAGAGAGCCCCTTAGCTGGAATTCATTATCTAATGGTCGTGGTTTTACATTGGGTTGTAAAGCAAGGATGGCTTCATCAAATAACTGAAGTAACATATCGTTTAACTCACTAACACGGCGAGTAACGCGATAATAATCCTTCATCATTTTTTCAACCGGCTGATTGCCTTCTCCTTGATAATTTAAGTATTGAGCAACGTTAAGTTGTCTATCAAATAGTAGGCGATTGTCGTAGCGAGAAAGTACCAGGTGTAATGCAAAGCGAATTTTCCACAAAGTGTATTGGCATTCTAGTAGTTCTTGTCCTTCGGCGGGAGTTAAAAAGCCAAAGTTCACCATTTCTGAGATAGAGGTTGCACCAAAATGTCGATGAGCAACCCAAATTAGCGTGTGAATATCACGAAGACCGCCGGGACTACTTTTAATATCTGGTTCTAGGTTATAACTGGTACTATGAAATCGGTTATGTCTTTGTTTTTGTTCTTCTATTTTTGCTGCAAAAAAATCAGGTGATGGCCAAAATCCTTGGCTGAAAATATGATTAATTAACTGTTGATAAAGTGATTGATTACCACAAACAAGGCGAGCTTCTAGTAAATTTGTCGCTACCGTTAAATCAGAGAGACCTTCTAAAAGACACTCTTCCATTGTTCTAACGCTGACACCGATTTCAAGACGAACATCCCAAAGTAAGGTAATTAATTTACTGATTTTGTCGGCTATTTCTGGTGATAAAGGTGAATCACTTAAAAACAGAAGGTCAATATCAGAAAGAGGGTGTAACTCTTGCCTACCATAACCACCAACAGCAATAATACTAAGGTCAGGATAATCAGATAATTGAGTATAACGCCATAATTGTGTCAAGAGTTGGTCAATAAAATGGCTACGGGCTTGAAGCAATAAAGTTACATCGACATTGTGGTGAAAAGCATCAGCTAACCAAGACTGAAATTGTTCGATAGATTGTTTTAGCTCAGTGTGATTTTGTGTGTTTTTCGTCAGCAAAAAAGGGGAAGGGGGTTGTGTTTGAAATACGTTTTTAGTGGTCATCATTCGTCTTCTTACTCAATGTTTGCCTATGGCATTAAGACTAATGTTAAAACGATAACCTGACTAGCAATTCTGCTATTCCATTACAAATAAAATAAAAAAAGCGACACATCTCGAAAAAATATGTCGCCTTTACACGGTAAACTGAAGAGTGTTATTCGTTAATTAAAACAGCAGAAATAAACGGCTCTTCTTCTTTGCGTAATGTCATGATTTCACAGCCGTTATCAGTAACGACTAAGGTGTGTTCATATTGTGCAGACCAGCCTCTGTCTTTGGTTTTAACAGTCCAACCATCTTTCATTGTACGAATACGGTAATCACCAGTATTAACCATAGGTTCAATGGTAAATGCCATCCCTTTTTGTAACACAACACCACTATCATCTGCATCATAGTGGAGAACTTGTGGCTCTTCATGGAATCCTTCTCCGATACCATGACCACAGTATTCACGAACAACCGAAAAATCATGCCCTTCAACAAATTTTTGAATAGCTTTACCCAGTTCACGTAAACGAATACCTGGTTTTACCATTTTAATTGCTAAATATAGGCTTTCTTGGGTGATACGACATAAACGCTCACCTTGAATGGTTGGTTTTCCTACGATAAACATTTTTGAGGTATCGCCATGAAAACCGTCTTTAATAACAGTGACGTCAATATTAACAATATCACCATCTTTAAGGATTTTTTCTTCGCTAGGAATACCGTGGCAAATAACATCGTTAACAGAAATACAAACTGATTTAGGGAAACCATGGTAGTTCAGACAAGCAGGGATTGCCTGTTGTACATTAACAATATGTTCATGACAAATACGGTCTAATTCAGCAGTATCTACGCCTGGTTTTACGAAAGGTGCGATAATTTCAAGAACTTCTGCCGCAAGACGACCTGCGACGCGCATTTTTTGAATATCTTCTTCTGTCTTGATTACAATAGCCATTTGAGTTCTTCGTTTAGATTAAGGCCACAATACTCATGACATAACACAAGTTGGTTGTTTCATATTTTGTATTGCGGGTTAAATGAATGATGATGAGAAATAATTCTGATTACCATTTATGATATCAGCAGAAAGTGGGCATGCCAATAAAGAGGATGTGTGTAATCTGTCTGATATCGAGAATAATTACGAACATTACGCCTTCTGAATCTGATTGTCTTTACATATTGCGCTTTTCTCTTTGGCATTTTTTATAGTGATTTGATATTAGAGCAATATTCACAGCAATCGCTTTAATAATCTCTTTTTTCACTGTTTAATATCCCCAACTTTATGTCAAATACGCCGTTATCAAATACAAGTAATAGTGGTTTCTTAAGGTTATTTATGGTATAAAGCGCGCCGGAGTTCTGTTATTGCATCACATCCAGAGTAGTAACAGTAAATCTGAACATTCAATTGTGTTAATTACACACACAAATCGGCACATAACGCCGGGGTGCTCTTATGTAAAGGTTAAACCTTTACAGCTGATGAGTCGGTCGTATGGGATTTGTGGACGAAATAACCCCAAATTTAAATTTATAGAGGTCTAAAATGGCAACTGTTTCAATGCGCGATATGCTGCAAGCCGGTGTTCACTTCGGTCACCAAACTCGTTACTGGAATCCAAAAATGAAACCATTCATCTTTGGTGCGCGTAACAAAGTTCATATCATTAACTTGGAAAAAACTGTTCCAATGTTCAATGAAGCTCTGGTTGAACTGAACAAAATTGCTTCTCGTAAAGGCAAAATCCTGTTTGTTGGTACTAAGCGCTCTGCCGTTGAAGCTGTTAAAGAAGCAGCAGAAAGCTGTGACCAGTTTTTTGTAAACCACCGCTGGTTAGGCGGTATGCTGACTAACTGGAAAACTGTTCGTCAGTCAATCAAACGCCTGAAAGATTTAGAATCTCAGTCTCAGGACGGTACTTTTGACAAACTGACCAAGAAAGAAGCGTTAATGCGTTCTCGTGAACTTGGTAAGTTAGAAAACAGCCTGGGTGGTATCAAAGACATGGGCGGTTTACCTGACGCTCTGTTTGTTATCGATGCTGAACACGAACACATTGCTATCAAAGAAGCAAACAACCTGGGTATCCCAGTATTTGCTATCGTTGATACTAACTCTGATCCAGATGGTATCGACTTCATTATCCCTGGTAATGACGATGCAATCCGTGCGGTTAAATTATATCTGACCGCTGCAGCTACAGCTGTTCGTGAAGGTCGTTCTCAAGATCTGGCTGTTCAGGCTGAAGAAGGCTTAGTCGAAGCTGAATAATAAGGCATGCTCGTAAGAGCCCTTATTTAACCAGGTATTGCTATATATTGGTTAGGGGGCCTCAATAGGCCCCCTTTACACATCTGCTATGAGAACATCTATGGCTAGCCCATAGAAAAGTCGAGGAAGAAACAAATGTCTGGAATTACCGCTGCATTGGTAAAAGAACTGCGTGAACGTACTGGCGCAGGCATGATGGAATGTAAAAAAGCGTTGGTTGAAGCTAATGGTGATATCGAATTAGCAATCGACAACATGCGTAAATCAGGTCAAGCAAAAGCAGCTAAAAAAGCAGGCCGTGTTGCAGCTGAAGGTATCATCCTTGCAGAAGTTGCTGCTGATGGTAAATTCGGTGCGCTGGTTGAACTGAACTGTGAAACAGACTTCGTTGCTAAAGATGCTGGTTTCATCGCTTTCGGTAAAGAAGTTATGGCTACTGTATTAGCAGACAAAACTGATGATATCGAAGCTCTGAAAGCTAAATTCGAAGAAGCACGTACTGCATTAGTTGCTAAAATTGGTGAAAACATCAATATTCGTCGCGTTGCTGTATTAGAAGCTGAAGAATTAGGTACTTACCTGCATGGTGCTCGTATCGGTGTTTTAGTTTCAGCCAAAGGCGCTAACGAAGAACTGATCAAACATATTGCTATGCACGTTGCTGCAAGCAAACCAGAATATGTTCGTCCTGAAGATGTTCCTGCTGATGTTGTTGAGCATGAGCACCAAATTCAGATGGATATCGCAATGCAATCAGGTAAACCACGCGAAATCGCAGAAAAAATGGTTATTGGTCGCATGAACAAATTCACCGGTGAGATTTCTCTGACTGGTCAGCACTTCGTAATGGATCCAAGCAAAACTGTTGGTGAACTGCTGAAAGAAAACAATGCTGATGTTATCAACTTCGTTCGTTTCGAAGTAGGTGAAGGTATTGAGAAAGTTGAAGCTGATTTCGCAGCAGAAGTCGCTGCAATGAGCAAATAATAACGCTTAGCGTTAACAGAGCCGCCTAATGGCGGTTCTGTTTTGTTACAATCTCCACTGACTGTTTATTTTCTTTATTAAAAGAGAAGCTATCTAAAACCTCCAATTGACTAATCTGCTTAGGACAGAACACCATGGCAACCAATGCAAAACCCGTATATCAGCGAATTTTATTAAAACTGAGTGGTGAAGCTCTGCAAGGCGCAGAAGGCTTTGGTATTGATGCGAGCGTACTTGATCGCATGGCTCAGGAAATCAAAGAACTCGTTGAATTGGGTATACAAGTCGGTGTTGTAATTGGCGGTGGTAACTTGTTCCGTGGCGCCGGTCTTGCAGCAGCAGGTATGAACCGTGTTGTCGGTGACCACATGGGAATGCTTGCAACAGTAATGAATGGCTTAGCAATGCGTGACTCATTGCATCGTGCTTATGTGAACGCACGCCTTATGTCTGCATTTCCACTGAATGGTGTCTGCGATAACTACAGTTGGGCAGAAGCAATTAGCTTATTACGCCATGGTCGAGTTGTTATTTTCTCGGCTGGTACAGGTAACCCATTTTTTACTACCGATTCTGCTGCGTGTTTACGCGGTATCGAAATTGAAGCTGACGTTGTGCTAAAAGCAACGAAAGTGGACGGCGTGTATTCAGCCGATCCAACCAAAGATCCTGATGCAGTACTTTATGAAACACTGACTTATCAGGATGTATTAGAACGTGAATTGAAAGTCATGGATCTTGCTGCATTCACATTAGCCCGAGATCATAATTTGCCTATCCGCGTATTCAATATGAATAAACCAGGTGCATTACGTCGGGTTGTAATGGGTGAAAGTGAAGGAACTTTGATTTCTCACGCTTAATACACAGAGACAACGGTATAATTTGGCGTTAACATCAATAGTACGCCAATTCATTTATGTCGATAGAGTTTGATATCGACTGGAAGATAACCAGTTCCCAAGGGTTTATAACGTGATTAATGAAATCAAAAAAGATGCTCAAGAACGCATGGATAAAAGCGTTGAAGCACTAAAAAGCCAGATTAATAAAGTTCGTACTGGTCGTGCGTCTCCAAGCCTTTTAGACGGTATTGTAGTGGAATACTACGGAGCGCCAACCCCATTAAACCAAGTGGCTAACGTTGTTGCAGAAGATGGCCGTACACTGGCAATTACGGTTTTCGACCGTACTTTAGCACCCGCTGTCGAAAAAGCGATTATGGCATCAGATTTAGGTTTAAATCCTTCATCTGCTGGTACGATTATTCGTGTTCCCCTCCCACCATTAACTGAAGAACGTCGTAAGGACTTAATCAAAGTTGTTCGTGGTGATGCAGAACAAGGTCGTGTATCTGTTCGTAATATCCGCCGTGATGCTAATGATAAAGTAAAAGCATTACTGAAAGATAAAGAAATCAGCGAAGATGATGAGCGCCGTTCGCAAGATGACATTCAGAAATTAACTGATATGTTCATTAAAAAAATAGATGAAGCATTAGCGCTGAAAGAAGCAGAGCTAATGGAATTCTAATTTTATATCTTTTTTTGATAATGCCGCTTTTAGCGGCATTATTTTTGGTTATTTATTTGAAATTTCGTGCTTAATACCTTCTTTTTGTCACATTATTTATTAAAGTTTTCATCTTTCTCCCTCATTTACCTTGTCATACTGATATAATTCTCTTTAATTAAAACGTTGTAGACATACTGATTGATTGATAAATGAAACAAATAACTATATTAGGCTCAACAGGGTCTATCGGAACGAGCACACTTTCCGTTATTGAAAATAATCCTGACGAGTATCAGGTTCTTGCCTTAGTTGCAGGAAAAAATGCAAATAAAATGGCGCAACAATGTGTCACCTTTAAACCTAAATATGCAGTGATGTCTGATGAACAAAGCGCAAATCAGCTTAGACAGTTACTCGCCAATACATCCTGTAAAACAGAGATTTTATCTGGTTCCCATGCAATTAATGAGATAGCAGCACTTGATGAAGCTGATCAAGTTATGTCTGCGATAACTGGTGTTGCTGGACTAAAACCAACACTTGCAGCCATAGAGAAAGGTAAAAGAATTTTATTAGCCAATAAAGAATCACTGATAACCAGTGGGCGTCTTTTTTTTGATGCGGTGGCTAAATATGGCGCAACTGTCTTGCCGATTGACAGTGAACATAACGCGATTTATCAAAGTTTACCTAAAGCTATCCAAGAAAATTTAGGCCACGCATCTTTAGCTGATGAAGGCGTGACCAGTATTTTACTAACGGGATCAGGTGGACCTTTTCGTTATACCCCGTTAGAAGAACTTGAGGCAATGACGCCAGATCAAGCTTGTGCACATCCAAATTGGTCGATGGGACGTAAAATCTCAGTTGATTCAGCAACAATGATGAATAAAGGATTGGAATATATAGAAGCTTGCTATTTTTTTAATGCTTCAGAAGAGGAAATGGAAGTAATTATTCACCCTCAATCTGTTATTCATTCAATGGTTCGCTACCGTGATGGCAGTATTATTGCTCAAATTGGTGAACCTGATATGAGAACACCAATTGCGTACTCAATGGCTTATCCTCATCGTACTCAATCAGGTGCAAAAGCATTAGATTTTTTTGAGATTCAATCGCTAGAATTTATTCGCCCAGATTACCAACGTTACCCTTGTTTAGCACTTGCTATTGAAGCGTCTAAGCGTGGACAAGCGGCAACAACAGTGTTAAATGCGGCTAATGAAATCGTTGTTGATGCTTTTTTACACGAAAAAGTGAAATTTACTGATATTGCTAAAATTAATCGCAAAGTTGTTGAACATTTTGACCTATCAGAGCCTCAAAGTATTAATGATGTTCTAGAAATTGATAAATTAGCCAGATTAGAAACTCATCAGATAATCACTCAATTTGTATAATGGCGATTATATTTAATATAGGGTGTTTGTTCGTCTTTCTGGCTAATGGTATAGTTGCCGAATCACTAAAGACAATAATGAAAATTAACAGTTCATTACTAAAGCTACTGCTTTAGCAACTTTGAGGCTTTGCCAAAGGCCGTGGATGACACGGTTTTTTTGTGCATGGGTTATCCGAAGAGGACTGTCTGTATCAGTATCAGATTAGCAAAGGGTTAAATTGAGTGAACTTATCCAGTGACGATTCATCCGCATCAAAACCAAAGCATGTTGCTATCATTATGGATGGCAATGGACGCTGGGCTAAAAAGCAAGGGAAACTCCGAGTAACGGGGCATCGCGCGGGAATTAAAGCAGTTCGGGATGCGGTTAGCTTTTCCGTAAAACACAAAATTGAATCACTAACGTTATACGCATTTAGTAGCGAAAACTGGAATAGGCCTGAGCAAGAAGTCAGTTCTCTCATGGAATTATTTGTCTTCGCCTTAGACAACGAAGTGAAAAGCCTACATAAACACAATGTTAAACTTACGGTTATTGGCGATATCAGTCGTTTTAGCCGTCGCCTACAAGACAGAATTAAAAATTCTGTTGCACTAACTGCGAATAATACAGGGCTTAATTTGAATATTGCTGCTAATTATGGTGGACGATGGGATATTACTCAAAGTGTAAAACAATTAGCGACCTCTCTCTCAAAAGGAGAAATTAATCTCGAAGATATTAATGAAAATGCCATATCTTCACATCTTTGCTTGCATAATCAACCTTGTGTCGATCTTGTGATCCGTACAGGTGGTGAGCATCGCATAAGTAATTTTCTTATTTGGCAGATAGCTTATGCTGAGCTTTATTTTACACAGGTTTTATGGCCTGATTTTGATGAACAAGTTTTTCAGAATGCACTAGATGCTTTTGCTAAACGGGAAAGACGTTTCGGTGGTACTACATCAGAAACAGATACTATAAATCTGGGAGGATAACTTGCTTAAGTATCGTGTCATCACCGCATTAATTTTAATCCCTATTGTTATTGCAGCACTATTTCTACTGCCTCCAGCAGGTTTTGGGTTAGTGATTATTGCAATATCAGGCTTAGCAGGTTGGGAATGGGCGCAATTTATTGGCTGGCATTCTCAAGGTAAACGTATTGCAACAGGGATAGGCTTTGCTGCATTGTTATTAATTATGCAGTTATCTTTACCCAATTTTGACCACCTACTCGACACCCCAATGATAAAAAATGGTTTGTGGGCTGGTTTAATTTGGTGGGTAGCCGCAATTTTATTAGTTGTAAGTTATCCGAATTCAGCCAATATGTGGAAAAATTCAGTTTTTATTAAGCTATTGTTCGGTATATTGACGATTGTTCCTTTTTATTGTGGCATGATGGCATTGCGCATGTTGGGGTATAACACTGATACTTACACAGGTGCATGGTGGTTATTGTATGTCATGATATTAGTTTGGGCTGCTGACTCTGGTGCTTATGCATTTGGACGCTTAATGGGGAAACATAAAATGGCTCCAAAAGTGTCTCCAGGAAAAACCCTTGAAGGGTTAGTCGGTGGATTGATTACTGCTGTTGTAGCTTCAGGGTTATTTACCCATTTTGCACCAGTAATCGAAGTTCCCGATAATTTATTATTAATATCAGGTGTTGTTGTCATTGTATCGGTATTTGGTGATCTGGCTGAAAGTATGTTTAAACGTGTTTCGGGCATAAAAGACAGTAGCCAATTAATACCTGGGCATGGTGGTGTGCTTGATAGAATTGATAGTTTGACTGCAGCTATCCCAGTTTTTGCAGGATTAGTCTTCCTGATTTCTTCTGGCTTTAAACTATAAAGGTAAGTAATGGGTATCCTGTGGAATCTTGCCGCATTTATTATCGTTTTAGGTATTTTGATTACGGTACATGAGTTTGGGCATTTTTGGGTAGCTAGGCGTTGTGGGATCTATGTTGAGCGTTTTTCTATAGGTTTCGGAAAAGCTATTTGGCGAAAGGTAGATAAACACGGCACTGAATTTGTTATCGCATGGATACCTTTGGGTGGCTATGTAAAAATGTTAGATGAACGTGTTGGTGAAGTTCCACCTGAACGACGTCATCTAGCATTTAATAATAAAACGGTAGGGCAACGAGCCGCCGTTGTTGCTGCAGGACCTATTGCCAACTTCTTGTTAGCAATCGTCGCCTATTGGATTGTTTTTATGATAGGTGTTCCTGCATTAAAACCTGTAATTGCAGACATTCGTCCGAATTCTATCGCAGAACAAGCAAAATTAACGCCTGGAATGGAACTAAAATCCGTTGCAGGTATCGAAACGCCTGATCAGAATTCAGTTCGTTTAGCATTAGTCAGTAAAATTGGTGCCAAAGAGGTTTCATTCGTTGTATCAGATCCAAATTCTCTCTCTGAGAGTGAGAATATACTGAATTTACAGCAGTGGAATTTTGAACCTGAAAAACAAGATCCCATCTTATCTTTAGGGATTATGCCTGTTGGCGCGAGATTGGACTCGAAAATTGTTGAAGTAACGGTAGGCTCTGTTGCTGAAAAAGCAGGTTTACAGGCAGGGGATCGTATCGTTACAGTTGATGGTCAGCCAATAGATACATGGCATCCATTTACTTATTTTGTTCGACAAAGCCCAAATAAAACATTGGCTCTTCTTGTTGAACGCAATGGCTCGTCATTGGAATTAATGATTACACCGACAGCTATTGCACTGAAAGACGGCACTGAAGTAGGGCAAGTTGGTGCGCAATTACAAGTATTACCTCCTGATGAGCAATACTTGATAATGCAACAATACAACCCATTTTCAGCACTGTATGAAGCTTCTGATAAAACATGGCAGTTGATGGGTTTAACTGTCAAAATGATTGGCAAGTTAGTGGTTGGTGACGTCAAATTAACTAACCTTAGTGGACCAGTTTCTATCGCGAAAGGCGCAGGAATGTCTGCTGATTTTGGGGTTGTTTATTTTTTGATGTTTATGGCGCTTATTAGTGTCAATTTGGGGATCATTAACTTGTTTCCCCTGCCTGTCTTAGATGGCGGGCACCTGCTTTTCCTGGTTATCGAAAAGATAAAGGGAGGGCCGGTATCTGAGCGTGTACAAGACTTCTGTTATCGTATTGGTATTATGGCACTGATGCTTTTAACGGGACTTGCACTTTTCAATGATTTCTCTCGCTTATAATTGGTAAGCAGGGACCGGTTAGGAAAACACAAAACAACGATGGCGATGAAAAAGTTGCTTATAGCGTCGCTGCTGCTGGGCAGCGCCACTGCATACGGTTCAGACGGATTCGTAGTTCAGGACATTCAATTTGAAGGTCTTCAACGCGTCGCCGTTGGTGCAGCATTACTGAACATGCCTGTCCGGGTTGGAGACTCGGTTAGCAATGATGATATCAGTCGAACAATCCGTTCGTTATTTGCGACAGGAAATTTTGATGATGTCCGTGTTCTACGTGACGGAAGTACACTAATTGTTCAAGTAAAAGAGCGTCCAACAATTGCCAGCATTACTTTCTCTGGTAACAAAGCAATCAAAGAAGATATGCTAAAACAGAATCTTGAGGCTTCTAATATTCGTATTGGCGAGACACTCGACCGTACAATGTTAGCGAACATCGAAAAAGGGCTTGAAGATTTCTATTATAGTGTTGGTAAATATAATGCAACTGTAAAAGTAGTTGTTACACCTCTTCCTCGTAATCGTGTTGATTTAAAACTCGTATTTGCAGAAGGTGTATCAGCAACAATTCAGCAAATCAACATTGTTGGTAATAAAGCGTTTTCTACCGCTGAGCTCGTTAACCGCTTCCAATTACGTGATGATGTGCCTTGGTGGAACTTAGCTGCGGATGAAAAATATCAAAAACAAAAACTAGCTGGTGACTTAGAAACATTAAGAAGTTTCTATCTCGATCGTGGTTATGCTCGCTTTGATATTGAATCAACTAATGTCAGCTTAACACCAGACAAAAAAGGAATTTACATTACCATTAACCTGAAAGAAGGTGATAAATACACGGTAGAAAATACCGAAATCAATGGTAATACGGCAGGCTATACCAAAGATATTGAAGAGCTTATCCAAATTGCTCCCGGCTCTCTTTATAATGGCGCGCAAGTGACTAAAACAGAAAATGATATTAAAAATCTGTTAGGTCGTTATGGATATGCTTATCCTCGTGTTATGACTAATCCTGAAATTAATGATGAAAATAAAACCGTTAAACTGCATGTAAACGTAGATGCAGGAAACCGTTTCTATGTTCGTCAAGTGCGTTTCGCAGGTAATGACATCACGAAGGACTCTGTTTTACGCCGTGAAATGCGTCAAATGGAAGGTGCATGGTTAGGTAGCGATTTAGTTGAACAAGGTAAAGAGCGTTTAAATCGTTTGGGGTATTTCGAAACGGTTGAAACAGAAACTCAGCGTATTCCTGGTTCTCCTGATCAGGTTGATATCGTTTATCGCGTAAAAGAGCGTAACACAGGCTCCCTTAACTTTGGTGTCGGTTTCGGTACTGAAAGTGGTGTGAGTTTCCAAGTGGGTGTTACCCAAGATAACTGGTTAGGTACAGGTAACGCAGTTGCGATTAATGCGAGTAAAAATGATTACTCAACTTATGCTGAGTTGTCTGTTACTGACCCGTATTTTACCGTTAATGGTGTAAGCTTAGGTGGTCGTATCTTCTATAACGACTTCCGTGCAAATGACGCTGATTTATCAGGTTATACCAATAAATCTTATGGTGTTGATGGAACTTTAGGTTTCCCAATTAATGAATATAACTCAGCACGTCTTGGCTTAGGCTATACTCACAATGGTCTGTCACGTATGGAACCGCAGGTTGCAATGTGGCGTTACCTTGAAAGTATGGGTGAAAACCCAGGCTTTGATAAGCGAGAATCCTTTAATGCTGACGACTATACTGTCAGTTTGGGTTGGACCTTCAATAACTTAAACCGTGGTTTCTTCCCAACATCTGGTGTGAGAAGTAACTTAAGTGGGCGTGTGACTGTACCTGGCTCTGACAACAAGTACTATAAAGTGACTTGGGACGGTATGGCTTATTACCCAATTAATGAAAAAGAATCTTGGGTAACGCTATTTAAAGGCCGTTTAGGCTACGGTGATGGTTTAGGTGGTAAAGAATTACCATTCTATGAAAACTTCTATGCCGGTGGTTCTGGTACTGTTCGTGGTTTCCGTTCAAATAATATCGGTCCTAAAGCGATTTATCTTGATGCAAATGGCAAGCCAAAACCAGGTGAACCATCAAGTGATGCAATCGGTGGTAATGCCATGGCAGTGGCAAGCTTTGAGCTGATCACACCAACACCATTTGTCGATGATAAATATTCATCTTCAGTTAGAACATCGGTGTTTGTTGATGCGGGTACAGTGTGGGATACCAATTGGAGTAGCACAAACTCTGCTTGGACCGCAGGTATGCCTGATTATAGCCGAGCAAGTGATATACGTGTTTCAACTGGTGTTGCGTTACAATGGTTATCACCTTTAGGTCCGTTAGTATTCTCTTATGCTAAACCAATAAAAGATTATGAAGGCGATAAATCAGAGCAATTCCAGTTTAATATTGGTAGAACGTGGTAGCGATGTAAGTAAAGTTGATGCCTAATTTAATATTTAATTAGGCATCCGATTTCTGACAAAAAATTATTTTTGGTTTTAAGGAGTTTAATCGTGAAAAAATTGTTATGTGCCGCTGCCCTAGGAATGGCATTGACCATGTCAGCTGGTGTTCAAGCCGCAGATAAAGTAGGTGTTGTGAACATCGGTCAAGTTCTCCAACAAATTCCTAACCGTGATGCGGTAGAGAAACAATTGGAAAATGAATTCAAATCACGTGATACTGAATTGCAGAACTTAGGTAAAGCATTACAGACCGCTGTTGAGAAATATCAAAAAGATGCACCAACCATGAATGCAACACAACGTGCAAATACAGAGAAAGATCTGGTTGCTAAACGTGAAGCATATGCACAAAAAGCACAAGCTTTTGAGCAAGACTTTAGCCGTCGTCAAGCTGAAGAACGTAACAAAATCATGAAACGTGTATTAGATGCTGTTGATGCAGTAGCGAAGAAAGAAGGCTATGATGTTATTTTAGATGCTAACACTGTACCTTATTTCGCAGATGGTAAAGATATTACTGCTCAGGTTCAAAAACAGGTTAAATAATAGATGTTTTCAATTCGATTAGCTGATCTTGCTCAGCAATTGAATGCACAGTTACACGGCGATGGTGATATCACTATCGCCGGTCTTGCTTCAATGAGCCTAGCAAATAGCGAACAAATTACATTTCTTTCTGATAGTCGCTATCGTGAGAAATTAACTGAATGTCAAGCAGCTGCTGTTGTATTAACAGAAGCTGATCTTCCATTCTGTCCGGTTGCCGCACTTGTGGTAAAAAATCCGTATACTGCCTATGCTCAAATGGCGCAGATTATGGATACAACCCCACAACCAGCACAAGATATTCACCCAAGCGCTGTGATTTCTCCTGATGTTAAATTAGGGAAAAATGTGTCAGTGGGTGCAAATGCCGTTATCGAGTCAGATGTTATCCTTGGTGATAATGTTGTGATTGGCGCAGGTTGTTTTGTTGGTAAAAAAGCGCATATCGGCGATAATAGCCGTTTATGGGCAAATGTATCGATTTATCATGAAGTTATTATTGGTAAAGATTGCTTAGTTCAATCAGGAACAGTTATTGGCTCTGATGGTTTTGGTTATGCCAATGAACGTGGTAATTGGATCAAAATTCCACAATTAGGTTCTGTTGTTATTGGCGATCGTGTAGAAATCGGTGCATGTACAACAATTGACCGAGGCGCATTAGATAACACAGTTATCGGTAATGGTGTTATCATTGATAACCAGTGCCAAATCGCACATAACGTCATTATAGGTGACAATACCGCTGTTGCGGGGGGCGTCATCATGGCGGGTAGCCTGAAAATAGGCCGTTACTGTATGATTGGTGGAGCAAGTGTTATCAATGGTCACATGGAAATCTGTGATAAAGTAACGGTAACAGGAATGGGTATGGTAATGCGTCCTATCACTGAGCCGGGAGTTTATTCTTCAGGTATTCCGCTACAACCGAACAAAGCATGGCGTAAAACCGCAGCACTTGTGTTGCGAATTGATGAAATGCAAAAAAGACTTAAGTCGCTTGAACGTCAAGTAGAAAGTAGCGACAAGTAACAAAGTACGTCATCGACGGTTGTTACCTATTTTGCGACCTGCGGGTTAACTCACTTTTTTGAGTCACAGCAGGTCGTGTTATTATTAATTAGACGCAGTTTTATTAGACAGGAAGAGTATTGCAATGAGTGAGAATCATACTCTGCAAATCGAAGAAATTTTAGATTTACTTCCACACCGTTACCCATTCTTATTGGTTGATCGTGTCCTTGATTTTGAAGAAAAGAAATTTCTAAGAGCAGTAAAAAATGTATCTTTTAATGAGCCTTTCTTTCAAGGTCACTTCCCAGGAAAACCTATTTTCCCAGGCGTATTGATCCTAGAAGCCATGGCACAAGCAACGGGTATTTTAGCATTCAAAAGTGTAGGAAAGCTGGAACCTGGTGAGCTCTACTATTTTGCTGCTATTGATGGTGCTCGCTTTAAACGTCCTGTCTTACCTGGGGATCAAATGATCCTAGAGGTAGAATTTATTAAAGAACGTCGTGGTGTTGCTCGCTTTAAAGGCGTCGCTAAAGTTGATGGGGAAATTGCTTGCGAAGCTGAAATGATGTGTGCTCGCCGCCGTGAGGTCTAGCCTATGATAGATAAATCCGCAGTCATTCACCCTTCCTCGATTATTGAAGAGGGCGCAGTAATTGGTGCTAATGTTCGCATTGGCCCTTTTTGCGTTATTGGTGCAAACGTTGAAATTGGTGAAGGTACTGATATCAAATCTCACGTTGTTATCAATGGGCATACGCGTATTGGTCGAGAAAATCAGATTTATCAATTTGCCTCTATTGGTGAAGCAAATCAGGATCTGAAATATCGTGGTGAGCCAACACAAGTTATTATTGGTGATCGTAACCTTATTCGTGAAAGTGTGACTATCCATCGTGGAACAACCCAAGGTGGCAATATCACAAAAATCGGCAATGACAACTTACTGATGATTAATACGCATGTCGCACATGATTGTATTATTGGTGACCGCTGTATTATTGCTAATAACGGAACACTTGGTGGTCACGTCACTTTAGGTGATTTTGTGATTATCGGTGGTATGAGTGCAGTTCATCAGTTTTGTCAAATTGGCTCTCACGTTATGGTGGGCGGATGTTCAGGTGTGGCACAAGATGTTCCTCCTTTTGTTATTGCACAAGGAAACCACGCAACCCCTTATGGGCTGAATATTGAAGGATTAAAACGCCGAGGTTTTGCTAAAGAAGATCTTCATGCAATTCGCAATGCTTATAAAGTTCTTTACCGTAATGGTAAAACACTGGAAGAAGCACGTGAAGAAATTGGACAACTGGTTGCAGATAATAATAATCCGTATGTTAAGTTGTTCAGTGATTTTCTGGAAAACTCAGCAAAATCTAACCGTGGCATCATTCGCTAATTAGGATATGACCTTGTCAGGCCAATTATCTACTGTTCAGCGTCCGTTAGTTATCGGCTTAGTCGCTGGTGAAACGTCCGGTGATATCTTGGGCGCGGGATTAATCCGCGCTCTTAAACAAAAGCATCCTAATATCCGTTTTGTCGGCGTCGCAGGGCCTCTTATGCAAGCTGAAGGTTGTGAAGCTTGGTATGAGATGGAAGAGCTTGCCGTCATGGGGATCGTTGAAGTTCTTGAACGCTTACCGCGATTATTAAAGATCAGAAAAGATCTCACTCGACGATTCTCAGAATTAAAGCCTGATGTTTTCGTGGGGATCGACGCACCTGATTTTAATATCACCCTTGAAGGTCGTTTAAAGCAAAAAGGGATCAAAACTATTCACTATGTCAGTCCATCTGTGTGGGCTTGGCGCCAAAAACGTGTTTTCAAAATTGGTAAAGCGACAGATCTTGTCTTAGCTTTTCTGCCTTTTGAAAAAGCGTTTTATGATAAATATCAGGTTCCTTGTCGTTTTATTGGTCATACAATGGCGGATGCAATCGCTTTAAATCCGGATAAAAAAGTAGCTCGTAAACATCTCGGAATACCTGAAAATGTCTCTTGTTTAGCTCTCCTTCCTGGTAGTCGTCATGCAGAAGTTGAGATGCTGAGCGCTGATTTTATAAAAACAGCACAGTTACTAAAACAACAAATACCAACACTTCATATTGTTGTGCCATTGGTGAATGCTAAACGACGTATTCAATTCGAGCAGATCCACCAAGATATTGCTCCTGAACTCGACATTCAGTTACTTGATGGGCAAGCAAGAGAAGCAATGACAGCAAGTGATGCAACATTGTTAGCATCAGGTACGGCTGCATTAGAGTGTATGCTTACGAAATGCCCAATGGTTGTTGGCTATCGCATGAAACCATTCACTTTTTGGTTAGCAAAAAGGTTAGTGAAAACACCTTATGTTTCATTACCCAATTTATTAGCTGGTCGAGAAATAATTAAAGAGTTGTTACAAGAAGAGTGTGAGCCAAGGGCGTTGGCAGAACAACTTTTACCTCTTTTAACAGATAAAGAAAAAGCACATCAATTAAAAGAGATATTTTTACAACTTCATAGTGCTATTCGCTGTAATGCGGATGAGCAAGCAGCAAATGCAGTATTAGAATTGGCAGAGAAATAATGGAATTTGTATATCCAAAAGCAAATCTTATTGCTGGAGTTGATGAAGTAGGCCGAGGACCTCTGGTTGGCGCTGTAGTGACGGCTGCTGTTATTCTTGATCCGGCAAACCCGATTGAAGGATTAACAGACTCTAAAAAGCTAACAGAAAAAAAACGTAATGCTCTGTATGACGAAATAAAAGAAAAAGCATTATGTTGGGCAATCGGTCGTGCAGAGCCTGAAGAAATTGATGAATTAAATATTCTTTGGGCAACGATGAAAGCAATGGAGCGCGCGGTTGCAGGATTATCTATTACGCCTGATATGGTTTTGATTGACGGTAATCGCTGTCCTAAATTGCCAATGGCTTCTCAAGCAGTCATAAAAGGTGATAGTTTAGTTCAAGAAATCAGTGCGGCTTCTATACTTGCTAAAGTCACTCGTGATAGAGAAATGGAAGAGTTAGATAAGCTTTACCCTGATTATGGTTTTGCTAAACATAAAGGGTATCCAACAGTTTTCCATATGGAAAAACTGGCCTTATTAGGGGCAACCCCTTATCATCGAAAAAGTTTTGCGCCTGTAAAACGAGCATTAAATTTAAAGTAATCCACAGAGTAATTAAATATTATGGCAGATCCTCGTTTTATCCATCTTAGGGTACACAGCGATTATTCAATGATCGATGGATTGGCAAAAACAGGGCCTCTTGTGAAGAAAGTGGCTTCGCTGGGAATGCCTGCTTTTGCGATTACTGATTTCACTAACTTATGTGGGTTAGTGAAGTTTTATGGTGCCGCACATAGTGCGGGTATTAAACCTATAATTGGTGCCGATGTTTACCTCGAAACAGAATTATTAGGCGATGAATATGCCCACCTCACCATTCTTGCTCGCAATAATGTAGGCTATCAAAATCTTACCTTACTGATTTCTGAAGCTTACAAACATGGTTATGGCGCCGCAGGGCCGATTATTAAACAAGAGTGGCTAACAACCTATAAAGAAGGACTCTTGTTGCTTTCGGGTGGAAGAATGGGCGATGTAGGTAAGTTCTTGCTCCGTGGAAATCGTGCCTTAGTTGATCAATGTCTTGAGTATTATCAAACTCACTTTCCTGATAGTTATTATTTAGAACTTATTCGAACTGGCCGCCCTGACGAAGAAAGCTATTTGCATGAAGCTGTAGCACTCGCTTCTGAAAAAGGCTTACCAGTTGTTGCAACGAATGACGTCTGTTTTCTGGATAGTGATGATTTTGATGCACATGAAATTCGCGTTGCAATCCATGATGGTTTTACACTCTCAGATCCCAAGCGTCCAAAAAATTATAGTCCTCAGCAATATATGCGCACAGAGGAAGAGATGTGTGAGTTATTTGCTGATATACCTGAAGCATTAGAAAACAGCGTTGAAATTGCAAAACGTTGTAATGTCACGATCCGTTTAGGGGAATATTTTCTTCCGCAATTCCCAACAGGGGATATGAGTACAGAAGATTTCTTGGTTAAAAAATCCCAAGAAGGTCTAGAAGAACGTTTAGCTTTTTTATTCCCTGATCCCGAAGAGCGGAAAAAAAGACGCCCTGAATATGATGAGCGCCTTGATGTTGAATTGAAAGTTATCAACCAGATGGGATTCCCGGGTTACTTCCTTATCGTAATGGAATTCATCCAGTGGTCTAAAGATAACGGTGTACCTGTAGGACCAGGGCGAGGTTCGGGTGCAGGATCATTAGTCGCTTATTCACTCAAAATCACTGACCTTGATCCTTTAGAATTTGATTTACTTTTCGAACGTTTTCTTAACCCAGAACGTGTTTCAATGCCTGACTTTGACGTCGATTTCTGTATGGAAAAACGCGATAGGGTAATTGATCACGTTGCTGATATGTACGGTCGTGATGCGGTATCTCAGATTATTACATTTGGTACGATGGCGGCAAAAGCGGTTATCCGAGATGTTGGGCGTGTTTTAGGGCATCCTTACGGTTTTGTTGATAGAATTTCGAAGCTTGTACCGCCAGATCCTGGAATGACGCTAGAAAAAGCGTTTGCCGCAGAACCTCAGTTACCTGAAATTTATGAAGCCGATGAAGAGGTTAAATCTCTTATTGATATGGCTCGTAAATTAGAAGGGGTGACACGTAATGCGGGTAAACATGCGGGTGGTGTGGTTATATCACCAACGAAAATTACTGATTTTGCACCGCTTTATTGTGATGCAGAAGGAAATAACCCAGTTACACAATTTGATAAGAATGACGTTGAATATGCAGGTCTTGTTAAATTCGACTTCTTAGGATTAAGAACACTCACTATCATTAACTGGGCATTAGAAATGATTAATGCCCGACGTGAAAAAAAATCACTGGAACCAGTTGATATCTCTGCGATCCCATTAACGGATCAGCGTAGTTTCGATATGTTGCAGCGTTCTGAAACGACCGCGGTATTTCAGTTAGAATCTCGTGGTATGAAAGATCTTATCAAGCGTCTACGTCCTGACTGCTTTGAAGATATGATTGCATTAGTGGCCTTATTTCGCCCTGGTCCATTGCAATCAGGTATGGTGGATAACTTCATTGACCGTAAACACGGTGTTGAAGAGATCTCTTATCCTGATGTTAAATGGCAACATGAGAGCTTACAGCCTGTTTTAGAGCCTACCTATGGCGTTATCTTATATCAAGAACAGGTTATGCAAATCGCGCAGGTTCTTGCTGGATATACGCTGGGTGGCGCGGATATGTTACGACGCGCAATGGGTAAGAAAAAACCTGAAGAGATGGCAAAGCAGCGTTCTGTATTTGAAGAAGGAGCTATCAAAAACGGTGTTGATGGCGAACTTGCCATGCGGATCTTTGACTTGGTGGAGAAATTTGCCGGTTATGGATTTAATAAATCGCACTCAGCTGCTTATGCTTTAGTTTCATATCAAACGTTATGGCTAAAAGCCCACTATCCTGCTGAATTTATGGCTGCTGTAATGACGGCAGATATGGATAACACAGAAAAAGTGGTGGGGTTAGTTGATGAATGTTGGAGAATGGGATTAAAAGTTCTTCCTCCTGATATTAATAGTGGTTTATATCATTTTCACGTAAATGATGAAGGTGAAATCGTTTACGGTATTGGTGCGATAAAAGGAGTGGGTGAAGGCCCAATTGAGGCAATAGTAGAAGCGCGTCAGCAAGGCGGTCACTTTAAAGATATTTTTGATCTCTGTGCTAGAACAGAAACGAAAAAATTGAATCGCCGAGTGATGGAAAAACTGATAATGTCAGGCGCATTCGATAAGTTAGGGCCTCATCGTGCCGCATTGATGTCTTCATTAGAAGATGCATTAAAAGCGGCAGATCAACATGCCAAAGCTGAAGCAATAGGGCAATCGGATATGTTTGGCGTGTTAGCAGAAGCTCCTGAACAAGTTGAGCGTTCTTATGCCAATATACCTAAATGGCCGGAACAAGTTGTTTTAGAAGGTGAGCGAGAGACATTAGGTTTATATTTAACAGGTCATCCGATCACTCGTTATTTAAAAGAAATTGAACGATATGCCGCAGGAACGCGTCTAAAAGATTTAGTACCAACGCCACGTGGCCAAATGGTGAAAGTCGCGGGTTTAGTGTTAGCGTCTAAAGTATTTACGACAAAACGAGGAAACCGAATTGGCGTGTGTACCTTAGATGATCGTTCAGGTCGCTTAGAAATTATGTTATTTTCTGATGCATTGGATAAATACCAACATTTATTAGAACAAGACAAGATTTTAATTGCTACCGGGCAGGTCAGCTTTGATGATTTCAATGGTGGGCTTAAAATGACAGTCCGCGAACTTATGGATATCAACGAAGCCCGTGAAAAATATGCACGAGGACTTGCTATCTCGTTATCAGACAGGCAAATTAATGAGCAATTATTAAATCGTCTTCGCGGCGTTTTAGAACCTCATCGTTCAGGCACGATACCGGTTCATCTTTATTTTGAAAAGCATGATGCCTGCGCACGCTTACGATTTGGTGCGACTTGGCGCGTAACGCCAACAGATATGCTTTTAACGGATCTGCGAACTCTGCTGGGTAATGAGCAGGTAGAATTAGAATTTGACTAAAATAGGAATGTTATGAGTCTTAATTTTCTGGATTTTGAACAGCCAATTGCCGAGTTAGAAGCGAAAATTGATTCGCTAACCGCAGTTAGCCAACATGATGAAAAAATTGATATTAATATCGATGAAGAAGTTTCACGCTTAAGAGAAAAAAGCCTAGAGCTAACGCGTAAGATTTTTTCTGATCTTGGTGCATGGCAAGTTGCACAACTTGCACGTCATCCATTAAGACCTTACACACTGGATTATATTCATCGTATCTTTACTGATTTCCAAGAATTAGCAGGCGATCGTGCTTATGCTGATGATAAAGCGATTGTCGGTGGTATTGCGCGCTTAGACGGCCGTCCTGTTATGGTTATTGGTCATCAAAAAGGGCGTGAAACAAAAGAGAAAATTCGCCGAAACTTCGGTATGCCAGCGCCAGAAGGCTATCGCAAAGCGCTTCGTTTAATGGAAATGGCACAACGTTTTAATCTTCCTATTATCACCTTTATCGATACTCCTGGTGCTTATCCAGGCGTTGGTGCAGAAGAACGAGGCCAATCAGAAGCGATCGCACGTAACTTACGTGAAATGTCACGTTTTGGTGTGCCAATCATCTGTACTGTCATTGGTGAAGGTGGTTCTGGTGGTGCATTAGCTATTGGTGTGGGTGATAAAGTGAACATGTTGCAATACAGCACCTATTCCGTTATTTCACCAGAGGGTTGTGCTTCTATTCTTTGGAAAAGCGCAGACAAAGCACCATTAGCGGCAGAGGCAATGGGAATTACTGCAAACCGCTTAAAAGAGCTTAAACTGATTGATAACGTTATTTCTGAGCCTTTAGGTGGCGCTCATCGTCACTATGACGAAATTGCTGCTTCATTAAAAGCACAAATCCAATCTGATTTAGAAGAATTAGATGCATTTGATTCAGAAGAGCTAACTAATCGTCGTTACCAACGTTTAATGGAATACGGCTACTGCTGATCTCGAGATATTTGAATAAATTCAGATAAGCCTCATGTTGATGACATGGGGCTTTTTATTGATCCATTTTAAACTATCTCTATCGAAACAATTAGAATCTGTGATATTAACTATAATATATTATATATCAATATGTTAACTTGATCTCAAAATTAATATTAATTCATATTTTTTCTAAAAAAATAATAATGCCCGCCTATCATTTTATAAGATTTATTAAATGAGGGATCGGTGATGATTACATTTAGTGGCAAAGTGGGAATTATTACAGGTGGTAATAGCGGTATTGGTTTAGCCTCTGCGGAAAAATTTTTATCCCTAGGTGCATCAGTGGTTATTACTGGTAGTAATTTAGCACGAGGACAAAAAGCAGAAAAATACCTAAAAGAGAAGGGATTTGTCGGTGAATTCGTGCAAATGGATGTGAAGAGTGAAAAAGAAAATGAACAACTTGTTGATTATGTTGTAAATAAGTATGGAAGAATGGATTTCTTGTTTGCTAATGCGGGTGTTTTAACAGATAACATTGCTGATAAATTAGAGTATGAAAAATGGAAGGGTGTTTTAGATGTTAATCTAAATGGACTCTTTTTGATTAATCGAGCAGCAATTCAATATTGGCTAAAAAACAAAATGTCAGGTGCGATTGTGAATTGCAGTTCAATTTGTTCTTTTGTTGGGCAGCATGAATTTCCTGCCTATTGTGCATCAAAAGGCGGAGTTAAATTACTGACACAAACACTGGCTATTGATTACGCAAACAAAGGTATTCGTATTAATGCGGTTTGCCCTGGTTATATTGATACACCTTTGCTGGATGGCCGTGAATTAGATAAACAAAAGTTAGCGACATTGCATCCTATTGGGCGCCTCGGCACACCAGAGGAAGTGGCTAATGTTGTCGCATTTTTGGCCAGCGATGCGGCTTCGTTTGTTACTGGAGCTTCTTATTTGGTTGATGGCGGTTTTACAGCTTAATTCTGTTTTCAATAGAAAGCAGAATAATCGTTATTCTGCTTTTTACTTCTTTAATTTCTTTATAACCTCGTATTTATCTTATTTCTATTTCTCTTAATGTTTGTGTAATAGCGTTACACTTTGTTTTATTTATAGGAATACTTTGTACTCGTGCAAAATCAGCGAGAAAAGATTAACATAATCACCTGAATTCACTGATAAATGACAAAGCGATGAAACAGGAATACGGCTCACTTCTTAAAGAAATCAAACAGCGCATTGATCCTCACATCAAAATTTTGGTGGGCTTTAGTGGCGGAGTAGATTCCACCGTTTTACTGCAGGGGCTTGTGCGTTTACGTGATGAATTCCAATTACCTTTAGAATTAACTGCCATCTATATTCATCATGGATTAAATATCAAAGCAGATGATTGGCTTACTCATTGTGAACAATGCTGTCAGCAATGGCAGGTAAATTTTATTAGTGAAAAAGTTCGTGTCGATCCTAAAGATGGAGGGCTTGAGAATGGTGCTAGAGAAGCGCGTTATCAAGCTTTTCGTCGGAATTTACAACCACAACAAGTGTTAGTGACGGCTCAACATCAAGATGATCAAGCTGAAACTTTTTTACTGGCGTTAAAGCGAGGTAGTGGCCCGTCAGGGCTTTCTTCAATGCCAGCTAAAATGGTATTTGAGCATAGCTATTTGCTTCGACCATTACTTAATATTACTCGTGAAGAGATTGAATCTTATGCTACTGAGCAAGGGCTAACATGGATTGAAGACGATAGTAATCAAGACGATAGCTATGATCGCAATTTTTTACGTTTACGAGTTATGCCATTATTAACGCAGCGATGGCCCCATTTTTCACAATCGGTAACTCGTAGTGCAGCACTGTGTGGTGAACAAGAGGCACTATTGGATGAGCTGTTGGAGCCAGAACTTAATGCTTTAATGGATAGAGAGCACAGTTTAGACATCAAGCAACTTGCTCTTTGTAGTGTGATAAAGCGTAATGCGCTATTAAGGCGTTGGTTTGCTCAACATAATAAAATTATGCCCTCTAGACAACAAATTTTACGATTATGGCAGGAAGTTGCTTTAGCTAAAGCCGATGCTGAGCCTAAGTTACAATTTTATCAAGATGAAGTGAGGCGTTATAAACAACGCCTTTATCTTGTACCAATGATTGATGATCCTGTTAATAAAATTATTGAATGGCCACTTACTCAATCACTGTCTTTACCTAGTGGATTAGGTGTTTTATCTCTAACAACGGCAACAGGAAAAAATACCGTTAGAGCACCTTCAAAGGATGAAAAGGTCACCGTTCGTTTTGGTTTGACACAAGCGTCTTTGCGTATTGTTGGACGAGAACATGCTCGGCATAGTAAAAAAATTTGGCAAGAGCTTGACATTGCGCCTTGGCGTAGGACGCGAATTCCTTTGATTTATTATAATGATACGTTAATTGCTGCTATTAATACATTTGTGACTTTTGAGGGAAAAGCAACATCAGAATATGCGATTACTATTGAGTGGCAAGAGGCTCATTAATGAACAACCGCCTGCTGGCGGCTGTTCTTTATTCGGTTATTCCGATTTTATAACAATAGTCCCAAGTTCGGGATTAGAAAAACTGGCAATGATATCCAGTCGTAAATCTTTAGAACCTTCAGACGTCTTGATCTTTAGGTATTCAACCTTTTTGCTTAAGAAAAGATCATCAGCAATGCCTTCAATCAGCTCACCATTATGTAATTCAATATGGAGCGCTAAACCACGTTGGCATGCTAACTCCAGATACTCGTAATCATCACAGTTAATTGGTTGATATTCTGTATTTGTTGACATATTCCCTCACCACTTTTTCGTGGCGGTATAGCCGCCAGTGAATAATTCAGAATAAAATCATTATGCTGTTATTCGATGTGAGCACAATAGTTATTATAATAATTTTCTTAAATAGTTCTTTATTCGAAGTGATTTGAGAAATAACTGACAATTATGGGTGCATTTATCTTAAAGCGTATTTATTACCCCCCTTTTATTTTAAAAAATGTTAGAATCATATTGAGAATGATTTATTAAAAAGTACCCAGAATGTAGGGAGTCGATGATGGGGAAAAAAATTTTATTTGCAGCCGTTGCTGCCGGGTTATTTGTACTATCAGGTTGCCAAAATAATATTGGCTTATCACTTGATGGAAAAATTGTAGACCAAACTTACAACAGTATTCTGCCGTGTGCCGATTGTTCTGGTATCGACACCACAATTCTTGTCAATCAAGATGGCTCTTATGTAATGGAGCAAAGCTACCAAGGTTCACCTGATGATAAACGTAGTTTCTTTGAATCAGGAACTTGGGTATTAGGTAAAGATAAGCTGACACTGACTAATAGTTATGGTGAGAAAAGCTATTATTTACCTCGTGAAGATAAATTAGTTATGCTTGATATTGACGGTAACGTCATTAATTCAGAGCTAAATTATACTTTAGCTAAAGTTCAGCCTAAGCTGCTTGCTGGCGAGTTTACCTATTTTGCTGATGCTGGAACATTTAAAGATTGTCAATCAGGACGTATTTACGCAGCAAATGGTATTGAATTAGAAAAAGGTTATTTCTCAACAGGTGTTGATGGTGGAACACCGGTTTACCTTGAAGTGAATGGTTATTACAGTATTCGCCCTTCAATGGAAGATGGTAAATATGATAGAGCATTAGTTGTTACTGATGAAAAACCGCGTTTTAATCGTCATGGCTCTTGTGGAAACCATCGCGGTAGCAGAAGCTAAGTTTTAGTTATTCTATTCCTAATAAAAAAACCCGCTTTTGCGGGTTTTTTATTGCTCAATGAAGCCTCTCTTATCGTCAAGAGGCTTAAGAATTAAGCTAACTGCTCTTTGATAAAGGCAACAACGTCATCAACATTAATCAGTGATTTATCATCACTACGACGTGCTTTATATTCGATTTGGTTGTTATCGAGGTTACGATCGCCAATAACGATAGTGTGTGGAATACCAATTAATTCCATATCAGCAAACATCACACCCGGACGCTCTTTACGATCATCAAAAAGAACATCAATGCCTTGGGCTCGTAATTCGTCATAAAGTCTGTCAGCAACTTCTTTAACACGATAAGAACGGTGCATGTTCATTGGTAAGATTGCAACCTGGAAAGGTGCTATTGCATCAGGCCAAATAATACCACGTGCATCGTGATTTTGTTCAATAGCCGCAGCAACAATACGAGTTACACCGATACCATAACAACCCATAGTAACGATTTGGTTATGACCTTCTTCGTTTTGTACCGTTGCTTTTAATGCTTCTGAATATTTTGTACCAAGCTGGAAAATATGACCAACTTCAATACCTCGTTTGATAAGTAATGTGCCTTTTCCATCAGGACTTGGGTCGCCTTCGACCACATTACGGATATCAGCAATTTCAGCAACCGGTAAATCACGTTCCCAGTTAATACCAAAATAGTGCTTACCATCAACGTTTGCACCTGCACCAAAATCACTCATCACAGAAACAGAGCGATCCATAATAACTGGAAGTGGCAGATTAACTGGGCCTAATGAACCTGGACCTGCATTTACTGCTTGGCGAATTTCAGCTTCTGTAGCAAAAGTTAAAGGTGCTGCAACAATAGCGCATTTTTCTGCTTTTACTTCATTAAGCTCGTGATCACCACGGATTAATAAAGCAACGAGTTTATGACCACTTTCTTTTGTGCCATGAACAATCAATGTTTTGACTGTTTTTTCTATTGGCAGGTTGAATTGTTCCACTAACTCAGCAATGGTTTTTGCGTTTGGTGTATCCACTAAACGTAATTCTTCAGTCGCTGCTGCACGTGGTGTAGATGGCATTACGGCTTCTGCTAACTCAATGTTTGCCGCATAGTCAGAACCTGTAGAGAAAACAATATCGTCTTCACCGCTGTCTGCTAATACTTGGAATTCGTGAGATGCATTACCACCAATCGAACCTGTATCTGCCAACACTGGACGGAAATCCAGACCAATACGTGAGAATATTTTGCTATAAGCTTCATACATTCTGTCGTAAGTCTCTTGTAAAGACTCTTGAGAGATATGGAAAGAGTAAGCATCTTTCATGATAAATTCACGAGAACGCATCACGCCGAAACGAGGGCGTACTTCATCGCGGAATTTAGTTTGAATTTGATATAAATTCAGAGGAAGTTGTTTGTAAGAGGTAATTTCATTACGAACAATATCAGTGACAACTTCTTCATGAGTTGGGCCTAAAACAAATGGACGCTCGCCTCTGTCTGCGAAACGCAGTAATTCAGGACCGTATTGTTCCCAACGACCACTTTCTAGCCATAAATCAGCAGGTTGAACAACGGGCATTGAGATTTCAAGTGATCCTGCATTGTCCATCTCTTCACGAACAATTTTTTCAATTTTTCTCAGAACACGAACCCCTGTCGGCATCCAATCATAAAGACCAGAAGCGAGTTTACGGATCATGCCTGCGCGAAGCATAAGTTGATGGCTGACAATTTCTGCATCAGCAGGTGTCTCTTTTAAAGTAGAGAGCAAATAGTGGCTAGTACGCATTATTAGGTTCCATTAGAACAAAAATACTTAGGCTGACTGTCACGCCAGTCTACATCAATATAATTAGAGAAAGACTCTAGAGCGTGTTGATCTTTGCTGCTTATTTTTACAGCAAAAGAAATTTATAAAACAAGCAACATATTCAACTATTTTGAGTTTGGGCATTGATTGACATTAACAATGACCACTTAAAAATAAAAACAGCCCTACGGGTTCGATTAAAAGGCGTTTCACTCATTTTATTCTGCGTTGAGAGGCGCTAGCCTAGTTCACTAGGCGGCGAGCCCCTCTCCTTGCCTAAAATGCTTTTAATTCGAATAAAAATCGACCATCAAAGGTCAACACGCTCTAGTCTACCAGTGACTTAGGTCTGCCAAAAGGGGCAAAGCATTTTTTTCAATCTGATTTGTTTAAAGACAACGAGAATGACGTTCAGATTGGAGTATTCATGATACCAATATCAATGAAGATAGTAGCAAGTTACCGCGGTTCTATATCAAGAACAAGTGTCTGTTGCCCACTGACTTGCCAGCGAACATTAAATTCAAGTAAATGTACCGCATAGATCCTATCACTTTGCTCGTTTTTTTTATAAGCAGGGCGAGGATCTTGTTGTAATACTTGAGTAATAAAACGCGAAAGATGAGGATATTTGTTCGCATAATATTGCAGTTGTTCTAAAGCGAGTTGTGAAAAGAAAACAGACATTTCATTATCTGGTGCTTCTTGTGCAAAACCAGCAATCGCATTTGGTCGAGACTCTGCAAAGGGTAAATAAGGCTTAATATCCAGAACAGGAGTTCCATCAACTAAATCAAGGCTGCTTAAGTCTAAAACAACGGACTGGTTTTGTGTGTTTACTTTTTTTAATTCGACTAAAGACATGCCGATGGGATTTGGACGAAAAGTTGAGCGAGTTGCAAAAATACCCATTTTGGTATTCCCACCAAGCCTTGGGGGGCGAACTAAAGGATGCCAACCCTGTTGTGCTGTTTGATGAAAAACAAAAATCAGCCAAAGGTGACTAAATTGTTCTAAGCCTCGAACTGCATCTGGGTGATTGTAAGGTGTATGTAGAATAAGTTGGCCGCCGCCATCCTGGATTAACCCAGGTTGGCGTGGAACGGCAAATTTTTCTTTATAAGGACTTGATATATGCCCTATAGGATTCATTTGATAGGTATTCATTTTGTAATGAGTAATGCTGTACCTTCACAAATAGCAGATTGGTAGCAACCTAAACCAGTGACAATTTGGCATTCATGCAATAAAACAGCATTGGCATTTTTGTAAGCTGCTTTTGTAGCCATTCTTTTTTTTGCGATAGGTAAACTTGCTGGTGGATCTTGTAATGTTTGACGGCAAGATTCACCGGCAACAATGCCGAGATCTTTAAACGGAGCACCTAAAAGGTCTTCTGTTTTCTCAACAATACGCACAGAAGGTAACGTCTGTGATTTTGGTTTTTGTGGTTGTCCTGGTTTATTTAAACGCATATCCGTAAATTTAGACTGATCAACATCAGATGATTTTTGCATTGAACAGCCTGTCATAAACAGCGCCATGATGCCAAGAAGTAGCAAGCGCATGTGCATGGGTAATATCCTCTTTATTATTATCTATACAAAAATTAAACGGCTCTAATTTAATGCAATTTAGCCAAGTAAAAAAGAGAAAGGCGAACAAATGTCCGCCTTTTTTATAATTAAGTTAAATATTAATGTATTACCAGCCTTTTACTGCACCACCGTTAAAAATTTTATTGGCAGCACTATCCACTTCATCAGTTTGATAGGCTTGAATAAATTTCTTCACATTCTCACTGTCTTTATTATCTTCACGAGCAACAATGATGTTTACGTATGGTGAGTCTTTATCTTCAACAAAGATACCGTCTTTTGCTGGTGTTAAATTGACTTGGCTTGCATAAGTAGTATTAATTACTGCTAAGTAGATTTTTTGATCATCTAATGAGCGAGGTAACTGTGGTGCTTCTAATTCAACTAATTGTAATTTTTTAGGGTTTTCAATAATATCAAGCTTGGTAGGTAACAGACCTACGCCATCTTTTAATTTAATTAACCCAACTTTTTCTAATAACAGCAGTGAGCGGCCTAAGTTTGTTGGATCATTAGGAATAGCTACTTGTGCTTCATCAGGTAAATCGGCTAAATCAGTAATCTTTTTAGAATAACCCGCGATAGGATAAATAAAAGTATTTCCTACAGCTGTTATTTTGTAATTGCGATCTTTAATTTGTTGGTCTAAATAAGGTTTATGTTGGAATGCATTAATATCGATATCACCACGACTTAATGATTCATTAGGCATAACGAAGTCATTGAAAGTAACGAGTTCTACATCAAGACCATATTTATCTTTAGCAACTTGTTTCGCTACTTCAGCGACTTGTTGTTCAGAGCCTGAAATAACACCGACACGAATATGGTTTGGATCTTTTTCTTTTTCACCACAACCAGCTAATGCCAATGCACCAACTAAAGCACTTACAACTGCGAGCGATTTAAATTTCAATGACATACATTTACCCTTATTTGATCTGTTAATTAAAAGGTTTCCTTATTAATAATAGAAACCTTCAATCTATTTATTTATGTGTTGTCAGCTTCACTAAGCGATCGCCGAAAAACTGAATGATAAAAACAAGAATAACGAGTAGAACAATGACTGTATTCATTACTGTTGCATTATAGCCAACGTAACCATATTGGTAGCCAATTTGACCTAAACCACCGGCACCAACAGCACCTCCCATTGCGGAATAACCGACTAATGTAATTAAAGTAATGGTTGCCGCATTAATCAAGCCAGGTAAAGATTCGGGTAATAAAATCTTCTTAATAATTTGCATTGGCGTTGCACCCATAGAGCGGGATGCTTCAATCAATCCTTGAGGGATTTCTAATAGTGTATTTTCTACCATACGAGCAATAAATGGTGCCGCTCCAACAGTTAATGGCACGATGGCTGCTTGCAAGCCAATTGAAGTCCCTACGACCATACGTGTAAAAGGGATCATCCATACTAATAAGATAATAAAAGGGATTGCCCTAAAAATATTAACGAGTGCTGAAATAATGCGGTAGGCAGGTGGATTTGCCATGATTTGTTCAGGACGCGTAACATAAAGTAAAACACCCAGAGGTAATCCGATAACAAAACCAAAGAAGCCTGAAACAAAGGTCATGACTAAGGTTTCCCAGATCCCACTAATTAATAAATAAATCATACCTTCAGACATAACCGAGAACCTCTACCTTTACATGATGCTCTTCTAAAAACGCAATCGACTTTTCAGTGTTACCATTCTTACCGTGTAGTTCAGCTAACATCACACCAAATTTCACACCACCGGCATAGTCTATTTGAGAACTTAAAATATTAATATCAGCGTCAAAACGACGTGCAACGATAGACATTAATGGTGCATCTACAGATTGGCCGTTAAATTCAAGTCTCAATAATGGGAATAAACCTTCCTCCCACTCTGGTTTCATGTGTTCTTTATAGTCTTCAGGGATATCTAATTGCAGTGTTGATTGAATAAAAGCTTGAGAAACAGGCGTTTTAGGGTGAGAGAAAACCTCACTGACGGCATCACTTTCAACTAACTCACCACCACTAATAACCGCAACTTGGTCACAAATACGTTTTACAACGTCCATTTCATGAGTAATTAATAAAATGGTGAGGCCTAAGCGACGATTAATATCTTTCAGTAATTCTAAAATAGAACGTGTTGTTGCTGGATCTAGTGCGCTGGTGGCTTCATCACACAATAAAACATTAGGTGAATTTGCTAATGCGCGTGCAATTGCAACACGTTGTTTTTGTCCACCAGATAAGTTAGCTGGGTAGTACTCTTTCTTATCAGACAGACCAACTAATTCTAGTAATTCATTAACACGCTTATTAATTTCAGTTCGTGGCGTATTATCAAGTTCTAATGGCAATGCGACATTATCAAATACGGTACGAGAGGACAGTAAGTTGAAATGCTGGAAAATCATGCCAATACCGCGGCGTGCTTTTGTTAATTCTTTATCTGATAATTTTGTGAGATCTCGTCCATCAACCAATACTTCACCTGAAGTTGGTTTCTCTAACATATTTACGCAACGTATAAGTGTACTTTTACCCGCTCCTGACGATCCGATAACACCAAAAATCTGTCCTTGTGGCACATGCAGGTTTATATTTGATAGCGCTTGTATAGAACGCTCTCCCTGCTTAAATACTTTGTTTATATTCGTCAGTTTAATCATGTTTTTCTTTATATAAGTAGATATGGGACATAGAGACTATTCTGCCCGAGTTAAAATAGATGTTAAGGCGTCTAGACGGCTAAGTCAATAAAAAAGAGTAGAAGGCTAATAAAGAAAGAAAGCCGTGGATATCATTCTCTATATAAGAAAAAACATGCGATACTAATAAAAATATCTAAATGGAGTAATGTGCTGTGAGTAAGGGGATTTCAGCGATTTTCTTAGATCGCGATGGAACTATTAATATAGACCACGGGTATGTATCTGAAATTGATAACTTTGAGTTTATTGATGGCGTCATTGAGGCAATGGCTGAATTAAAAGCAATGGGCTATGCCTTAGTTCTTGTGACTAACCAATCCGGTATTGGCCGAGGTTACTATAGTGAAGATCAATTTTTACACTTAACTGAGTGGATGGATTGGTCTTTAGCGGATCGAGGTGTTGATTTAGACGGTATCTATTATTGTCCTCATCATCCTGACGCTAATATAGAAGAATATAGAAAAGCATGTGACTGTCGTAAACCAGCAGCAGGAATGTTTATGGATGCAAAAGCACAATTAAACATCGATATGGCTTCTTCTTATATGGTTGGTGATAAAAAAGAAGATATGTTGGCAGCAAAAAATGCAGGTGTTGGTCATAAAATTCTAGTTCGTACAGGAAAAGAGATAACAGAAGAGGCACAAAAGTGTGCGGATTTTGTTCTTGATAGCCTTGCAGACTTGCCAAAATGGTTAAAAAGCCACAAAAAATAAGCACTTCGTTTAATTTACCAACAAACAATCATTTTTTTTAAAAAAACTATTGCCAGCCTCAGAAAACTCCCTATAATGCGTCCTCGTTGTCACGGAACAGGGCGCTAAGCGAACTGACTGAGAAAACAAAGAAAAAAAGTGAAAAGCCTTGAAAATAAACGCTTGACACTGAATGAGGAAGATGTAGAATACGCCTCCTCGCAACAACGCAGAAGACCGGAAACGGCAGCGAATGTTGCACTGCTCTTTAACAAATTATCAGACA